>CANCKM010000020.1 GCA_947378555.1 Microbacteriaceae bacterium | reverse complement strand
CCGCCGGCGCCACCTCCACCACCGGAGCCACCCGAGGTTGAAGCCGCCGCCGCTGCCAGCGAGGTCTGGGTGAAACTGGAGAAATCGTTGAAACTTGCCCCGAAGGCACCAACCGAGGCACCAACCATCCAAGCTGGAGTTTCGTCTTGATAGTAAACCTGCAAGACCTTGCTCCACTCCTTTTCTTCACCGAGCATTACGGCCCAGGGAAGGAGTCCTTCATAAACCTTTAGGACGGTACCCTCGCGAAGCGCGCCCTGCGGGGATTGCAAGAACTTTAGGCGATCTGCTTCGGCCAGGTGGATATAGAGTTCGAGCCCTTTGATGTGGTCGCGAATCTCAGCCGCGGGAGCCGTGAGTGGTCGCTTCGATACCAAGATTAGGAATGTGACGAAGGTTAGGAAGCAGAAGAAAAGTGCGAGAGGTACGTACTGGTCACCGTATCCATCGGTGCCGAGCCAGCCACCGCCGCCAATCGCCAGAATGGCGAAAAACGTACCGGCCAACATTGCCACGAGGCGCGAACCCCAGGTGGTCTGCCTGAAATAAGGGCTCTTGTTTAGGGCCGAGGTCTTGGCCCGAAAGTAGCTAGTTAGGGCCGCGTTGAGTCGTTGCATCTGGGTGCTGCGATGCTTGTCGAGTCGAACCACTGGCGCACCCGCGTCAAAGAGTGCGGCGAGTTGTTCCTGCACTTTTACATCGGTTGCGGACCTTTCGGTGCGCTCCAGCATCCACGACCTAGATTCTTCGATGTGGTTGATGGTCAGATACCCGTTGACAGCAAGCCAGGTGATGGTTGCCGCAATCCAGCGCTGCGAGTGATGGGTGAGAATCGCAATCTCGGGAAGACTTGGCTCGGTTGGAGCTTTGTACTCGGCGATGATGAAGGGGCGACCCTCGGCATTTTTCAGCCGGCGCAATCTGAACATGAGACCCCAGGCCAGTACCCCAAAAATGCCAAGGGCGGCCGCAAGTTGCAACCAACTTCCTGGGTGATCGAAGTAGGCCGGGTCTGCATGCGAGACGGTGCCGTAAGTGAATGGCAGGGCAATCGTGAGCGTCTGGTTCGCCTCAAGGTTATTCGCCGTGAAAACTATTGGCTCCTGAGCCGAGACGAACTGCTTGTCGCTGCAGGGGGCGCTCGAGTCCTTCACTCCCTGGTAGCAGGAGATTTGATCCGGGTGCAAAATTCTGGCCAACTTGGCATCTAGATTGACCGTTGCGGTGACCCGACCAAAGGGCTGAGCCCAGCCGTCACCGTTTATATCCCAATAAAACTCGTCAAACTTGGTGGTCTTCGAAAAATCACCAATGACATCAAACTGTCGGTATGTGATTACGTAGGTTTGCAATCCGTGCACGTAGGCATCGTCTGGCGCTCTCGAAACTACGTCCATGAAGGTGCCATCGCTAGAGGTTTCAAATGGCCGAACGGCACCGTTTTCATCGGTCACCGAGATTACGTTGACGTGGGTGTCTTTGCCAAGGTAGCTCTCTGGAATGGACCGGCGTATGCCGTGGTTTTGGTCGTATTCGGGAAACCGAGCAACCAGGGTCTCGGTGGTCAACAACACGGCACGGTTTTTGTTATCCAGGCTCAACTCGAAAACCGAATCAAAGGAGTCAAAGCTGAAGTCGTCGAGTCCGGTGGCGGCGAGATTCTGGCCGGTGGCTGTTATGGGCTGGTGTGTGGCGGCGATGGATGCCGTTGCTCCGCCAAGAAGCAGCGCAAAACTCAGGCCAAGCGTTGCCAGTGGTTTCAAAATAGGTGTCTTCACACGCTAAGGCTAGGGCAATCGGGTGGCCGAGTCGAACATTGACTGCTCATGAATCAATGACTTTTATACCCCCTAGGGGTACCATTGGAATCTACGGATTTCGAGAGGAAGTCATCATGGCTAAAGAACTTGACCTAAAAATCGAGGGTATGACCTGCAACCACTGTGCCCAATCGGTCACCAAAGAGCTGCAAAAGGTTGCCGGCGCCGCTGACATTCAGGTTGACCCAAAGGCTGGAACTGCGCACTTGGCCACCGACGAGAGCGTCACGGAAGATCAGTTGGCGGCTGCCGTTTCCGAAGCCGGGTACAGTCTGACCTCGGTCACTTCTTCCAATGGCTAATTTGGAATCCTCAGTCGAAAAAACTGCCACCAAACTGGTTGAACTGCCCATCGAGGGCATGACCTGCACCGCTTGCGCTCGCCGAATCGAGAAGAACCTCAACAAGCTTCCCGGGGTTAGCGCCTACGTGGATTTTGCCACCGAGAAGGCTCACGTCACCATTAGTTCCGAGGTCAGCCGCGCCGAGTTGACCGAGGTGGTTGAGGAAACCGGATACTCGGTTGGTTCGAACCAGAGCGAACTCGCAGTCATGATTTGGCGCATGTGGGTCGGGCTAATTATCGCCGCCCCGGTTGCCATCATCAGCATGGTCGAGGCCTGGATGCCCCCGAACTGGCACATCATTGCTGCCTTTGCGACGGCACCGGTGGCTCTTTGGGTTGCCTGGCCGTTTCACAGCGCGGCTTTTAAAAACCTGCGCCAACGGGCAACGACCATGGACACCTTGGTTTCTCTCGGCGTAATCGTCTCTTATGGCTTTAGCCTCTGGCAGGTTTTTGTTGGCGGAATGCAGAGCTACTTTGAGGTAGCAGCCGTTGTCCCAACCGTTGTGCTGTTTGGTCGCTGGCTGGAACTGCGCACCAGACGCTCGGCAACCGATTCGGTTCGGGCCCTACTGTCTGCCATACCAGACACCGCGGTGGTTCGTCGAGACGGTCAACAGGTCGAAATCCCTACCTCGCAGGTCAAAGTTTGCGATTTTGTGATCGTTGCCGCCGGTCAGCGAATTCCGGTTGACGGTCAGGTTGTTGAGGGCGCGAGCCTTATCGATAACTCACTGATTACCGGTGAATCAATGCCGATGGATGCCGCTCGCGGCGCCGACGTCAGCGCGGGTGCCGTGAACCTCACAGCGCCGCTAGTGTTGCGTGCCGCCGCTGTTAGCGCCAACAGCCGCATTGCACAGATTGCCGACTTGGTGCGTGAAGCCACCGCTCACAAAGCCAAGATCACCAACATAACCGACCGCATTTCCTCAATCTTTGTTCCGGGAGTCATCGGGCTTTCGCTACTTACATATGTGGTTTGGTTGCTGCTTGGCGATTCGCAAAGCGGGCTTTCTGCGGCCATCGCGGTTTTAGTAATCGCCTGCCCCTGCGCTCTGGGCATCGCGGTTCCTATGAGCCTCACGGTTGCCACCTCACTCGGCGCTAAACGCGGCATCGTAATTCGCAATCCGGATTCACTAGAGATTTTGAATCGGGTGCGTCAAGTCGTAATTGATAAGACCGGCACCCTAACCACGGGGCAATTGCGGGTTTCGGCAACCTTCGGACTGTCTGGCATTGATGCGGCTGAGCTAAAACAAGCCCTTGCCATGGCGGCGGCCGTGGAGCGATCTTCGGTTCACCCACTTGCCAAGGCGATTGCGGCCATCGACCAAGAGCTGACGGCAGTCGAGGTTAGCGAGGTGGCCGGGGCCGGGGCCGCCGGAACGGTCAACGGCGTTTTCGTTAGGGTTGCGAGCCCGGCGACATCCATCGTAAATAATCGTGCCGAACTTGATGCCGCGGTTTTGAAGGCCGGAGCCAAGAGCCTGGTCGTGGTTTCTTGGGGTGGCGAGGCGAAGGCCCTGATTGCCCTCGAGGATGACGTGAGGCTGGAGGCTAAGCCGGCGATTGAAGCCCTGCAATCCTTAGGAATCGAGCCAATCTTGCTCTCGGGGGATGCCGAGGCCAGAGTGTCCGTAGTGGCCAAGCAGCTGGGGATTCAGAAGTTCTACGCCGGGGTTGCCCCCGAGGCCAAACTCGCGGTGATCGAAAGCATCAAAGCCGAGCGTTCCGGTCACTCGGCCACGGCGATGGTTGGCGATGGACTGAACGACGTTGCGGCCCTTGCCGGGGCAGACGTTGGAATCGCAATGGGCTCTGGAACTCACGCCGCCCAGGCGGCAGCCAGTGTCACGATCATCGACGACAGTCCATTGGCGATTCCTTTTGCCCTCGAGTTGGCGCGCCGCACCTGGTTGAACATCAAACAGAATCTGGGTTGGGCTTTCGGCTACAACCTCGTGTTGATTCCGGTGGCAGCGCTTGGCTTGCTCAATCCGATGTATGCCGGGGCGGCAATGGCCTTCTCGAGTGTCTCGGTTGTTCTTAACGCCCTGCGACTGCGCCTCTAAACTTAAAAGTTGCCTGACGGCTAACCACCGTTCACCTCTGATTCAGCACACCTTTTGTTTGTCTTCAGATGGTTTCTTTACCTTCGGTTTATGAGCCTGAGAGTAGCCATAGTCACCGAATCTTTTCTGCCAGCCATAAATGGTGTGACCAACTCGGTGCTGCGGGTTCTTGAGACCCTTCGGCAAGATGGTCACGAGGCGATTGTCATCGCCCCAACGGCGCGTTCGACTGGCTCTGAAAACCTCACAAACTCGGTTACTAAATATCTTGGCTTTGATGTCGTGCGAGTGCCCGCGGTGATGCTGAAGCAGTTCCAGTGGGGAATGCCCACTCCAATCTTGCAGAGCACGCTTGCCAACTTTGCCCCAGACGTGATTCATGTCGCATCGCCCGTTTTTCTAGGGGGCCAGGCTATTGCCATAGCTCAACGGCTGGGCATTCCCTGCGTTGCCGTCTACCAGACCGATATCTCCGGCTACGTCGAGCGCTACGGTCTCAAGTTCGCCAGGCCTGTAATTGACAAAATCATGGCCGCGATTCATGCGCCCGCCACCATCAATCTGGCGCCTACCGATGAGGCTGCTTCGTACTTGCGTGCACTGCGAGTGCCGGGTGTGGATGTGTGGGGCCGGGGAGTAGACCTTGATCTGTTTCACCCCAATCGCAAGCTCGAGGCCGAAGTCATTGAGCTCAAGGGTCGATGGTCTCCAAACGGCGAGGTGGTCGTTGGCTTCGTCGGCAGATTGGCTGCCGAAAAGCAGGTTGATCGCATGAGCGAACTCCTGGGTTTGCCTGGTGTGAGGTGCGTAGTGGTTGGCGATGGTCCTGAGAGGGCAACCCTCGAGGCTAAGTTCGCCGGCAAGAACGTTGTCTTTACTGGCCGATTGGGTGGCATCGAGCTAGCCAACGCCTACGCTGCCCTCGATGTCTTTACCCACTTTGGCACCGAGGAAACCTTCGGGCAAACCATCCAGGAGGCTCAGGCCAGCGGTCTTCCGGTGGTGGCACCAGCCAGTGGTGGCCCCAAGTCCCTAATTGAAACCGGATCGAATGGATTTCTAGTCCACCCGACCCTGGGTGGCGCTTTCGCCGAACGGGTAGAGCAACTGGCCCAAGATTCAGGGCTGCGCGCTAGAGTCGGAGAGCAGGCTCGACGCAGTGTTCTCAACAAATCTTGGGCAGCCAATAACGGCAAGTTGATTGATTTCTACCACTCGGCTATTGCCCGAGTGGAGAGCACGAGGCTTCAAAAGACAGCGAAGGGGCTCAAACTAGTTGATCTTTCCTAACGCCCAAAGCATTATCGAAGCCCTCGGTGGTTTTGCGGTCTTCGGTGTTGCCCTAATTATTTTCTTTGAGACCGCGACAATTCTCGGATCTTTCCTGCCTGGGGACTCACTACTGTTTTTACTCGGACTCTCGCTGGCGTCTTATTTGACGACATTCCCGGTTTGGTTGGCTTTGCTCTTGGTTTTTGTAGCAGCGGTTTTAGGCTCCCAGGTTGGTTTCTGGCTTGGGGGCAAGGTTGGATCTGGCCTCTTTCAGAGAAAACAAACCTGGTTCTTCAACGAAAAGGTCCTAAAGCGCACCGAAGCTTTTTTCGAAAGATACGGTGCTCGGTCAATAATTCTGGCCCGATTTGTGCCGATTCTCAGAGCGCTCATTCCGATGCTGAGCGGAATCGTTGGTCTCAACCGCGGTAGCTTTTTTAGGTTCAACCTAATTGGTGGGTTCGCTTGGGTGGTCGGAATTATGACTTTGGGCTACCTGCTCGGCACAAACGACTTTGTGCATCAGCACATTGAAGGTGTGATTCTGAGCTTCGTCATCTTGTCATCGCTGCCGTTGCCGATCGAGTTGCTTCGAGACTTTTTTATGCGGCGATCGACTGTCGCAAGGAAGTAAGGTCCTGTTCCCTCGGCGAAAATTCCACAAGGTTCGAATACTTGGGAAGTATGCCAACACCCGAAGTTGTTCTGCGAAGCCATCTCGAAACGAACGGGGCAACGTCGCGACCAATCCACAGGAGCGTCTCATGGAGGCTGCGTTTTTGATGCTTCAGCTCGGAAGGGTGCACCTCGGGCCATCGAAGGTTTAGACCGAGCAACTCGGCGGCTCGATTTGCGACCATGATGTGGCCATGCGAGGAAAAGTGCACCATGTCTTGTGCCCAGTAGTCGATGCCACTTAGTTGATCGATTCGGTGTACGTCCAAAATCGGAACGTTGAACTGCGCGGCTAGGCCCTCGATGATTTGCGTTAGTGCTGCTGACCTCTTCAGCAAAGGCTTGAAAACTCGAAGGTGTCTTGGGTAAATCGTGTTGGCAATTACCACCGTGACCCCGGCTTCGCGCAAACGCGCTAACCCAGCCTCAAGGAGGTCAGCAATTTCGCCGCGCCTCTTTCTTTTTGCTGAAAAGTCATTTGCCCCGGCCATTATGGTCACAAGGTCCGGTTTGAGGTTCAAGGCCTCCGTGAGCTGTTGACCCAGGATTGTCTTGGCCCCGCTGCCTCTGATGGCCAAGTTTGCAAAGTGGAAACCATGGCCGTTCTCGCTCGCCTGGATGCTCAACAGTGTTGCGAGCCTATCCGTCCAACCGCAGTGGGATCGATCCTGATTGAAGCCACGGTCTCCGAGACCCTCTGAAAGAGAATCGCCGATTGCAACGTAACTTAGATATTCCTTCACGCCCTTAATGGTGCGTTCATTGGGTTAACTAGTCTTTACGTACCAGTAAATCGCTGAGAAAGATTCGGTGTCTAGGTCGCCACGACCCTGTGACCAAGCGCCGGGAAGGTAGCGCTCGGTATGCTTTGAGAGTGGACAAAATAAGCGAGAAGCCAGTGTTGCTTTCGGTGGTTATGCCCACCCACAACGTGGCCACTTGGCTGCCAGATGCCATCGAGAGCGTGCTCGTTCAAGAGGTTGAATCGCTCGAGCTAATCATCGTCGATGACCATTCGACCGATGGCAGTGCAGAGATTATCGCCAAATATGCCAGTCAGGATTCGCGCGTCAGGGTCACCAAAATGGTCGGTTCCGGTGGTGGTCGAGCACGAAACGCTGGGGTGACCGCTGCCGCGGGGGACTATCTGGTCTTTGCCGACGGCGATGATATTGTTCCGAGGGGCGCCTACTCGGCGCTGTTAAAGAGCCTTGAAGTTTCGGGTTCCGAGTTTGCAGTTGGCAAGTTCCTCAAATTCTCAATCGATCGAACTTGGAACCCAACTGCGAAATGGCGTTTCGTGTCAAAACCGCACCAGGGTGCAAAGCTTGCCGATCTGCCAGACCTGATTCGCAATCGGGCCGTTTGGAACAAGATGTTTCGGCTCGATTTTTGGGAGGCAACGGGGGTTCGTTTCTCAGACGCCGTTCGATCTAATGACATCGTTCCCATGGTGCGGGTGATGCTCGAGGCCAACAAAATCGATGTGGTCACCGACAACGTCTACCTTTATCGCGAACGGCCCGGAGCCACCTCGATGAGCAATCGGGCGGCCGGCTTAGCCGGGCTGCTCAGCTACCTGCAAGAAGAGCGCAATTGCTTGGAACTGCTGGTTTCGGCAACTCAAAGCGGGTCACTCGCCCCGCCGGTGCTGCGCGATTACTTCAACATGTTTTATAACTCCGATGGATGGCTGCACCTGCGCAAGGCGGCAATCGCTTTGTCAACCGCCGATGCCAAGACGCTTGCCAAGGTTGCCCAGCAGGTCAGAGTTTTCGCGTTGGCCTTAGAGCACACGGGCAATCAATCCATCATCACAAAAACCCCTCGACACAAAATACTTGTCTTCGAGTTAGCCGAGGCGGAAGAGGCGAATCTGCTGGCCAACTTGGCGGCTGATGGTTCGTTTGAATGGCAGGGACATCGTGAGGTCGCTGTCGCCAACGTTCTTGAAAGTGCGGGTGAATTGCTTGAACGGTTAGTGGCTCTCAACTCGGTAAGACCGTTGAGCCAGAGGTACGTGAAAGCCGCTTTCGTATCGGCTGTGGTTGAGCCTCTTCTTGAGGTTTATGAGGACTTTCACCCCGCCGACTGGATTAGTTTGGCAATCGCGGTTACCTCACTGGCCACCCACGCGCTCGGTGAAGGCATATCTGAGGCCGGCTTGGCCCCGCATCACCTCGGCAGCCTGCCGAGTGTGATCGCGGTTGCCTGC
Organism: Microbacteriaceae bacterium; assembly: GCA_947378555.1. Classification (GTDB taxonomy): domain Bacteria; phylum Actinomycetota; class Actinomycetes; order Actinomycetales; family Microbacteriaceae; genus Rhodoluna. Next base: position 17,627 of record CANCKM010000020.1, on the reverse strand, counting down.
CGCAGGCACGATGTTGAATTTTTGCCAAAACTGGTCGCCGCCGGTGCCGAGAATGAGAACTGGGCAACCAACCTGCGGGTTGGGCGTGGGTCACTCGGTTTCACGCTGAATCTGATTGGTTTCAGCGATGTAACCAAGCTGACGATTCGAGCCCAGAACGAGCAAACCGGCAGATTCTTTGAATTCCCGTTGCACGAAACCAGTCGGGTTAGCACAGATGATTACGCAGCCGCCTTCGATGTTTCAATCGACCTGGCGCGATTCAAGTCGGCTGGATTCTGGAAGCTAAGTCTCAGTTATGCAGATGAACTGCGCTCAATCGCTTTTACTCGAGCAATCCTGACAACCGAGATTCCGCCGGTTCGATCCAGTCGGCTAAGTTCGGCGGCAGCTTTCGCTCCGCTTAATAAAAAAGACAAGATGCTTCGAATCCTAAAACCGCAGCCGCTTCTTACGCGCCTGTTGAGAAAAGCGGCTCCAAAACCTTCAAGGTAAAGTCCTGAGACATTTGCCAAGGGCGGTAGTTCGCGGCGAAGGCTTCGGCGGCCCTGACCTTTTCTTGGTCTGCGGTGCGGGTGTGCGGGTTAAATCTCGCCAGCAGGGCCTCTTTAATCTGCTGTTTCGGGTCGTTCGGATCATAAAGCGTGGCCCAAGGCTCAGCGTTGAAGAGCGCTGGCAGGTTGCCAAGGGCAGGTGCAATAACCGGAACCCCAAAACTCGCCGCCAGGTAGAGGCTGCCGGAGTTCAGAATTTGCTGAAATGGAAGCACCGCAACGTCGGCGGCTTTGAACCAGCGCTGCAAATCGTCATTTTCGATGAACGAGAACCTGGCCTGGATGTTTGGGTCATCGCCGATTAGTTTTTGAATTTCGCGTCGATGTTTCGGCTTGGCTGATCCGGCAAGCAGCAACTTTAGATTTGCACCTTCCAGATTCAGCTCTTTGGTGGCGGCGATTAGCAGGTGCAGGCCCTTATAGGCGCGCATTTGACCAAGAAAGAGCACCGCGTTGTCGTTCTCGGTCAAGCCGAAGGACGCCTTGGCCTCAGCCGTTGGCATCGTCTGGTCATAAACTCCCCAGAAACTCGAATGCTGAACCACCGTGACTTTTTCGTCGTCAAAGCGAAAGTGCCCCGCAGTTTGCTCGGCGGTGGATTCGGCCAAAACGTGAATTCGTTCGGCATTGGCGGCGATGGCATCGATCAAGCGAATCTCGATGTCGTAAAACCTTGACTCATGCGGCAGTACATTGTGCACCGACCAAACAAGCTTCGCGCCCTTGGCTTTGGCAACAGCAAAAAGCCGAATCAGCTCATCAACCCGAGATAGCGCCTCGGCGGCATCCATCGCCTTTTGAACTACCAATTCGGTTGAATGAATGTGAAAGATTTGGCCAGGTCTGGACTTTGTGAGAGACGCGACCAGATCTTCATACTTATCGAGGCGAACAATGTCGATGCCTTGAGATTGGGCGTCCAGATATAGAAGATTTAGATATGGGTTGATGTTCCAATAGGGAAAGACGAGCACCTCGCGTTTCATTTGGTGCCTCCTAATCAATTGGTTGCTCTATTTTAGGCATCTAGATTCCCCGGCCATCACCTGATTGAGCCATCCCGAAAAGCAAACGGCAAGTAAACAGTTGTCGCTTTGCGGGTGAACTTTGACCGAACCCTTTTGAAAAAGGGTGTTCCATATAGAAGGGGCTTGCTAACTTGAGGATGTTACATTTCCTCTACATTTAGGACTCTCACATGAAGAAGCAGTTGGCCAAACCATTCGCCGTGCTTGGCATCGCCGTAGGCGTGCTATTCGCTCAGACAATCAGCATCGGGGCCGCCAACGCCGCCCCAGTAGCCATCAGTTCAAGTATGTCCGCCTCAAAGCTTGCCTCAGATGTTTCAGTTTCTAGCATCTCGGTAAACGGCAAATCGGTAAAGGTTGGCAGCTCAGTCTTGCTAGCCGTTGGCGCAAAGTCAGCAACCGTGGTTGCCACCCCAACCTCTAAGTTCTCAAAGGTTTCAGTTGAGGGCGCAACCGGCCTGAAGGCCGGAGTGAACGTCGTCAAGCTCAACGTGACCGCGCTAAACGGCGACAGCATCACGCACATCGTGCGTTTGCTCGTTCCCGTCTACGCCAAGATCAGCGTGCGCTTCGAATCTGGTTCAAGCGCCGTGACCAGCGAAGCCGAGTCGGCACTTGCCACTCTCGTCGACAACGTTCGTGGAATCAAGAAGTCTGTTGTGGTCACCGGATTCACCACCCAGGCTGCTGCCGAGTCACGCGCACCGAAGCTAAGCACCGCGCGCGCGAACAAAGTTGCGAGCAAGTTGAAGTCCCTGGGTCTCTCAGGAACCTATTCAGCTGTTGGCAAGGGTCGCGGAAGCAACGCTCAGGCGATCATCGCTGTGACCTATGTTCCAGTTGCATCGAACAACGTAAACCTTTCAACCTTCACCCTGGGTGGCGACACCGTTGTTGATGGCCAGACAGTACAGGCTTCTTTTGGAACCGAGGCACTAGCAGTAGTTGCCGTGACCGAAGACTCAAAGGCCACCGTTGAGGTTGAGGGCGGCGACGCCCTTGAGGTCGGCGAAAACTCGGTCACCGCAACAGTCACCGCGCAGGATGGCACCGTCAAGGTCTACACCGTCAAGATTGTTGTTGCCGGCTCCTCAAACACCGACTTGTCAACCTTCACCATCGATGGTTCGGCTGTTTCAAACGGTTCGACCGTTGAGGTTGTTGCCGGAACCACCAGCGTTGAGGTTGTCGCTGAGGCTTCTGACGAAAACGCAACCGTCGACGTCGTCGGTGGCGATGAACTGGTTCCTGGTGAAAACACCGTGACCGTGACCGTGACCGCCCAAAACGGAACAGAATTAGTTTCCGAGGTCACCGTGAATGTCGCCCTTTCGGAAGACACCTCTCTTGCTAGCTTCACCATCAACGGAACCGATGTTGCCGATGGCGATTCAATCCCGGTTCCTGCTGGCACCACCTCGGTTGAAGTTCTCGCAGAGGCATCAATGACCGGTGCAACCGTTGACATCAGCGGCGACACCGACTTGGTTGCCGGAGACAACATTGTGACCGTGACCGTGAACGCAACCGATGGTGAGAACTCTGATTCTTACAACGTGATCGTGAACGTGTTGCTCAGCAGCGACAGCTCACTAAAGTCCTTGACCGTAAACGGTAAGAACGCGGTAGTTGGATCGGTTGTCTTTGTTGACCCGGGAACGCTTTCGGTTGAGGTTCTTGGCGACGGCACCATTGCCGGCACCACCGTTGAGGTTCTAGACGAAAGCAACACCGACCTAGTGGCCGGCTTCAACACCGTGAACATCACCGTGACCACCACCAACGACACCGTTGTGGTTTACACGATTCAGGTTTACGTTGGTCTGAAGATCTTCCAGGTTGCTGGCGTGAACGTCAACGACGGTGACACCGTCTCGGTGCCAACCGGCACCGGTTCGGTTCGCGTCGTAGCGGTTGCCAACGAGTCAACCTCGACCGTTGACATTAGTGGAAACACCGATTTGGTTCCAGGAGAAAACATCATCACCGTTGATGTGACCACAGCAGATGGTGACACCGAGTCATACAACGTGATCGTTGCAGTGGCACTGTCATCAAACACCGCACTGGCAACCTTCGAGGTAAACGGCTCAGCAACGACCGATGGTTCAACCATCAACGTTGCGGCCGGCACCACCTCGGTTTTGGTGAACGCTGTCTCACAGGACGCATTCGCTGATGTCACCGTTGCAGGCGACACCGCATTGGTCAGTGGCAGCAACACGCTGACCGTGACCGTTGATGCAACCGATGGCACCCAGAAGATTTACACAATCACCGTGGTAGTAGCTGGAGACGTAGTTTCCTAAAGATTCATCTCGAAAACGACCCAGTCACCTATTTCGTGGCTGGGTCGTTTTTTTAATTCACCTTCCGTTAACGTTGTGACCAGTTGCTCGTCACGTCGCGACTTCACAATATAGGTATGCAAAACTCTGAACACCCGCTTCAGGATCCTGGCCCCCAAATTAAGGCGCCCGTGCGGCGCAAATTAATGGCCAAACCTTTCTCTTGGCAAGACAAAGCATTTTTCTATACCGTTCGAGCGGCTGCTGGGTCCTCGCTGGTTCTGGTCGCTCTAATCTTCGCCTTCCTGCTAGCTAGATCCCTGCCTGCCCTTCAGCAACAGGGATTGGGTTTTGTTACCGGTTCGGTTTGGGACAACTCAACAACGCCGCCGCTGTTTCAGATCGGCTCGATGCTCTGGGGTTCAATCCTCATCGCCTTTTTGGGCATCATTTTGGCCGTGCCTATGTCGGTGGCCGTTTCCTACTTCATCGTTTTCCTAGCCGGCAAACGGGTCAAAGCAATTGCCACAACGCTTATCGATTTGCTCGCGGCACTGCCATCCATCGTCATCGGTCTTTGGGGCATTGCCGTTTTTGCGCCAGCGGGTGCCGAATGGTCGCAACTGATCAACAAATACCTGGGCTGGCTGCCGTTCTTTTCGAGCACCACAAATAACTTTCTTGGCACGCCGTTTATTGCCGGTTGGATTGTGGCCGTAATGATTGTTCCGATCATCTCTTCGGTGACCCGAGAAATCTTCAGCCAGATGGACCGCGAACTGATCAACGCCGCTCTCGCTCTTGGCGGAAGCAAGGCAAGCACGTTCCTCAAGGTTATTTTGCCTACCGCGAGCGGTGGCATAGTTGGTGGCGTTCTGTTGGGGCTCGGTCGCGCGCTTGGTGAAACAGTGGCCATTTTCTTCGTTCTGAACCTGTCGTTCGACATCAACTGGGCTGGAGTGCTTGAAAGCCGAGGCGGGTCGATCGCGTCGATGATTCTTTCTAAGTTTGGCGAGGCTGACCCGAAGACTGAAATTCCAGCGCTACTAGCCGCTGGACTCGTTTTGTTTATTGTGACTTTGCTCGTGAACTCGCTGGCCGCCGTCATCGTTGATAGAGCTCAACCTTGGAGAAAAATATGACGCTCCTGAACCCGTCACCGACTCCTCAACCAAGACCAGCGATTGAGCCTTGGAAGACGAAGAACCCCATAAACACCCGACTTGTGGTTGCCGCCTCGGTTATTCCTGCGGTTATTGCTGTTGCTCTCACGGCGATTTTCCAGTTGGCTGGCCCAATCGGTTTGATCCTGGTATTCATGCCGTTGCAAATAATTGCCGCTGGAGCCGCCGGAGTGCGCATTTACGGTCGCAAAGGTTTCGCCGATGCGATGCTGATTATCTTCACGATTTTCTTCAGTTCCCTCGTCGCAGTTTTGCTTTTGTCTGTGCTCTGGTCGGTAATCTCTCAGGGCTTCAAAACCATTAGCCCGCAGTTCCTTTTCCAGAACAATAAGTACATTTCGGCCACCACCGATTTGGCTTACGGTGGCGTTGGCCACGCAATCATCGGCACGCTGCTGGTAGTTGGCCTCACCACTCTCGTCACGGTCCCGCTGGGCGTCGCGATCGCGGTTTATCTGACCGAGACTCGCGACCGTGGCAGAAACGTGGTTCGCACGTTGCTTCAGGCGCTATCTGGTTTGCCATCGGTGGTTGCAGGACTGTTTGTTTACTCGGCGCTTATCGTTACCGGAATCACCGGTTACGCCGGCTGGGCCGGTTCGCTAGCGCTGATGCCGCTCATGCTCCCAACCGTTGCCCGTGTTGCCGAGGAAGCGCTTCGATTGGTGCCCATGGAGTTGCGAACCGGTGCTTTGGCGCTGGGCGCCCCCGCATACAGAGCGTTCTTCATGGTGACTCTGCCAGCGGCCAAGACTGGTTTGGTGACCGCCTGCCTGCTTGGTGTCGCCCGCGTTATTGGTGAGACCGCACCTCTTTTGCTCACCATCAACTCGCGAAACGAAACCAGCATTGATCTGACTTCCCCAATGGCTTCGCTGCCAACCTACGTTTACCAATACATATCCAACAGCTACGACACCAGCATTCAACGTGCCTGGGGCGCCGCGCTAGTGATTTTGATGTTGGTAGCCATTCTTTTTGCGACCGCTCGCCTAATCAGCAGTGGAAAGAAAATCAACCTAAGAAAGCGAAAGTAAACCATGTCAGCTGAAATGGCTTTGCAAGAACAAGTGGGTGCCTCGAGCCTTCGTTCGGAAGACGTCAACGTATGGTTCGGTGAGCGCCACGTGCTCGGGGGAGTCTCGCTGGATTTCCAACCGAACCAGGTGACGGCTTTGATCGGCCCATCGGGCTGCGGCAAAAGCACCTACCTGCGAACCCTAAATCGCATGCATGAACTGATTCCGGGTGCCGGATTCGCTGGCAAGGTTTTGCTAGACGGCAAAGACATTTACGGTTCTGACATCGACCCAGTTGACGTTCGGCTTGCAATCGGAATGGTTTTTCAGAAGCCAAACCCGTTCCCGACCATGACCATAGCCGAGAACGTTTTGGCTGGCCTCAAGCTTTCTGGCCGCCGCGGCTACGATGCCAACGAACTGGTTGAGACTTCGCTCAGACGGGCATCCATCTGGAATGAAGTTAAGGATCGGTTGAAGGACCCGGCTATATCGCTTTCTGGAGGCCAGCAACAGCGCCTCTGCATAGCGCGATCACTCGCAATGTCGCCCGAGGTAATTTTGATGGATGAGCCTTGTTCGGCTCTCGACCCGGGCTCAACTCGACGCATCGAAGAGACCATTGTCGAGCTCTCAGATTCGATGACCATCGTGATTGTGACTCACAACATGCAGCAGGCTCAGCGCGTGGCGCACAACACAGCCTTCTTCCTGGCCGAAGACGGCAACCCCGGTCAGGTCGTTGAATATGGTCGCACCGAAGACGTATTCAACACACCAAGTGACTCTCGCACCAACGACTATGTGAACGGCCACTTCGGTTAGTTCAGTACTGTTCGCCTTTCGTTCACTTTTTAGACACCTTTGAACACTGGTTTCGTTAACCTGCTTAAGTTGGAATGGAAGAGTTCGAAACTTCGAAATATTAGTGATCTGAACAAGGAGTTCAAAATGCGTAAGACCGCAGGAATCGTAGCCTCACTGGTACTGGCCGCTTCGGTAGTACTAACTGGCACTTCAGCCAACGCAGCAAGCGTTTCAATCGCCTCGGGCGGTTCATCATTCTCTGCCGGCATCATCACCGCCTGTGCAGCTAACTACTCAGGTGCCAACGTCACCTACACCTCAAGCTCATCGGGCACCGGCCGTGCAGCATTCGTTGCCGGAACCTTCGACTTTGCTGGTTCAGACGGCGCGCTAACCGAAACCTTCGCAGGTGGCGCCAAGAACAACCCTTACACCTACGTTCCAATCGTCGGTGGCCCAATCGCCATCATCTTCAACATCCCCGGCGTAAAGACCCTGAAGTTGGATGCAACCACCGTTGGAAAAATCTTCAAGGGAACCATCAACAAGTGGAATGACTCAGCAATTGTTGCTCTAAACAAGACCGCGAAGCTGCCAAACCAGACCATCAAGGTCAACTACCGCAACTCGAAGTCCGGCACCAACGGAAACTTCTCTGGCTATCTTGCCGCGAACGGTGCTGCCGGCTGGACCGGCGACCAGACCTGGACCACCGCAACTGGCGACGGCACCCCAACCGGTACCGGAGCAGGAAGCTCTTCAGTGCTAGTAGCAGCCGTAGCCGACCAGGCCTACTCAGTTGGCTATGCCGACCTCAAGGACGCCAACGGACAGAAGCTGAGCCTTGTGACCCTGAAGAACGCAGCTGGTCAGTTTGTAAAGCCAACCACCGCAGGCGCATCTAAGTTCATCGCTGGTCAGTCAGTTGCCTCAAACGGCTTCGTGACCTTCGACTGGGCCAAGAAGGTTTCTGGCGGATACAACGCGTCACTGATCACCTATGCAATCGTGCCTACCTCGGCAGGAACCGCAGAAGCAGCAGCAGTGAAGGGCTTTGTGAACTACATGCTCAAGAGCTGTGTTCCAGCCAACGCAACCAAGCTCGGATACGTTTCGCTCACCGGTGCAATCAAGACCGCAGCGCTTAACAACGCCAAGAAGATCAAGTAATAACCAAGTTTCAATCAGTTTCAAACGTTGAAGGAGCGCAGACCAGGGTCTGCGCTCCTTTCATCGGTTACCGCTATCTCGGCTTTGAAAGGCTCGATTATGTTTAGGCGCGTGTTCTTTTCGGTGGCAGTAGCCACACTGGCGATTGGCACTTTAACGGCCTGCGACCCGCCACTGCCCCCTGAGGTTTTGGCTGCACTAGCCGAGCAGACCTTTATTTGCGAACCAGGGGAGGTGGCCGTCTCCTACCCAAACTCGATGGCCGATGAGGCTTCGATGAATGGCGATGCCATCTTGGGAAACTGCGCCGACATGTTTGCCACAATCGCCGATTCACCGAGCGCGGCAGACCTGCAGATCAGCCAGAGCTCAGAGCCAACGGCCGAGTGCAAAGCCTTCGCGTCGGTGCCATACGCAATCGATGCGGCCGTTGTCATCACCAACATGCCGAACTTCGGTGCCCTAAACCTAACGCCAAACCTGGCATCGGACATTTTTTCGGGGAAAATAACCTCGTGGAATGATCCCGCCTTCGAGGTTTCTAACCCCGGCTACATTCCTGAGGACACGGCAATCACCGTGATTCCCCAGACTCAGCAGAACGCTCTGGATTCTTTCGGCGCTTGGATGAAGACCATTTCGGGCAAAAGCTTCTCGGCAACCCTACTCAAACCAGAGGCCGAGCTCGACCCGTTGGCCTTCACCGAGTTGCCATACGGAGCCATTGCGTTGGTCCCAAACTCGCTAAACCTGGTTTACGCCCTGAACGCGATGGATACGCCAATCGTGGCCTCGATCATGGTTGACAAGAACCCTGACAACGCCGTTTTCTCTGACACCACGACTTCGATTCCATCTGCCGCCACTCAGTTTAAGGTGACCAAAACCGAGACTAAGGTCGTGCTCAAGCACGATTCCAGCATCACGCCACTGCCACCAATCGGCAGCGATGTTGCACCAGCGCCCTACGAAGCGATTTACCCGGTATCGCTGTCACTTTGTGGCGCCGACACCAAGGTCAAGCGCGCCGTAGCTCGCTACCTGTTGCGTCAAGACTCACAGGGCATGTTCGTAAACGTTGTGGCCCTGCCAGAGAACGTGCGTGGCGAGTCGCTAGCGCTGGTTTCAAAGGGTTTGCCACAGCCAACGGCGGCTCCCGAAAACTAACCTCAATTGGTAACGAAAAAAGCCCCCACGGTCAAGACCGCGGGGGCTTTTCTCTTCGATAACGCGAGGCTAGTGAGTGATTACCTGGCCAACACCATCGATTGTGTAGAACCGAATCCAGTCAACCGAGAGCTTGGCGCTCTGCACGTTGGAGGCCACGTTTCCTGGCCAAGCGCCACCCATTGCTAGATCTAGCAGCAGGTAGAACTCGTTGTTGAACGGGTAATAGTTGTTGCCGTACATGGCTGCACTAACCTCGTAGTACTTGACGTCGTCAACTAACCAAGCGATGTGGTTTCTAGTCCACTCGATAGCGTAGTCATGATATTCGTTAGCCGAGGGCTCGGTGAACTGGTACTGCCCGCCGGTGTGAAAGTCTGGGCTGTGCGGGGTGCCAAAGTTGGTCATCGGGTTGTCGCCCGTGGTTTCCATGATGTCAATCTCGCCACAGTAAGGCCAGTCTGCGCTTTGCCCAGGCGCCTCACGATAGTTGGCGCCCAGCATCCAGAAGGCAGGCCAGGTTCCCTTGCCAGTTGCATTCTTGATTCGAGCTTCGATGCGGCCGTACTTGAAGCCAAGCTTGCCCTTGGTTGTTATCTTTCCGCTCTTCCACTCACAGGTGCCGTAGTAGCAGTTGTACTGGCTGGCATCGCGGCTAGCGCTCAATACCAACGAACCACTTCCGTCGGTGGCAACGCTATCGGCAGTGTAATACTGACGCTCCTGGTTTCCCCAGCCCACGTTGCCGACGCTGGTGCCGTCACCGATGTCAGGGGTCCAAATGCTGCTGTCCGCTCTGGTGCCCGCGCTCTCGTTGAAATCCTGCTGCCAGACCAAGCTCTTGATGCCCGGGCCGCCGGAGTTTGGGTCAGCCACGAAGAGTTGCTGTGAGTAAAGCGCTTCGGTGGTTTGGTAGCCCTTGAGCGAGTAACGAACCGAGCCGGTGAAGGTGATTCCATAATCGTCTTCGGTTGCCGTGAAGGTCGGGTTGGTTGCGCCGGCAACGTCATCGAGGCCGCGCTGCCAGGCGATTATGGCTTTGGCTCCAGTTGGGCTAGCCGTTGGCAGAGTGATTTTCATCACAGTGCCTGAATCTCCAACAAATTCGATGGATGGGCTGCCCGTGACCTTGATTTGGCCAACGATGAGGCCGTTCGAGGTTGCAACCGAGGTGGTGCGGTTTTTGAAGGTTGCGGTTTCTCTCAGGTTGATTCGCTTGCCAAGGTAGCTGGTCGCCAGCTTCAGGCTCGTGGTGGTTTTGCCGCTGATCGGGCGACCACTCAAAAGCCACTGGTACTGGCGCTTCACTGGTGCGGGGCTTGACCACTTGGTTGCGGTTGCCTTGATGGTCATGCCCGCGCCGGCCGTGGTTGGAATGCTCGGTGCCGTTAGGTAGCGCAGGGGCTTGGCGGCGGTCAGGCCGGCTTGAGCGTTGCCAAGACCCACCTGAGCTATCGCTGGCTGCAGACCGGTTAGCAGGGTTACAGCGAGGGCAGAAGCCGCCAGGGCTGAACCGATTTTCTTGTTAAAAATTATGAGCCTTACTTTAGTGGGTGATTAGTTCGCCAATTCCGTTGACCGAGGAGTACTTGATCCAGTCAACGGTCATGCTTGCGGTTTTTACAGAAGAATCGATGCCGCCGACGAAGCCGCCACCCATTGCCACGTTCAGCAGTAGGTATTGTTCGGCGTTAAACGGCCACTTGAGTGTGCCGGTTTCGTCGGTTGTGAAGGTGCGCTGGGTGACCCCGTCAACCGACCAGGTGACGCGGTTCTTGGTCCAGTCAACGGCGTAGGTGTGGAAGCTGGCTGCGGTTGAACCAACTAGGTCCACCGCCTTGGTCGGGCCGCCTCCGGCAAAGAACTTGGGCATGTGCAGGGTTTGCTGCACCTTTGATAGGTCTTGACCGCGCCATTCGGCGATGTCGATTTCGCCACAGAGTGGCCAACGGGTTGTCAATCGGTTAGCGCCCAACATCCAGAATGCCGGCCAGACTCCCTGACCATCGGTGACCTTGATTCGAGCTTCCATGCGGCCGTACTTGAATCCGAGCTTGTTGTAGGTGTCGATGCGCCCACTGACCCATTCGCAGAGCCCGTAGTAGCAACTCGGGGCGCTTGGCTGACCGGCAACCTTGGCGGCCGAGATCACGAGGTTCGAGTTGCCGTCAAGTTTGACCTGGTCGGCGTTGTAGTACTGCTTTTCGGCGTTACCCCATCCATCGCCGGCTGGGTCATCGTGACCGTCGCCAATGGCATGCGTCCAGGCGGCTGCATCAACGCTAGAGCCGGTGGCGCCATCAAAGTTTTGCTCCCAGAGGGTCTTCAAAACGGGGGCGCCGGCAACAGGAACGTCAAAGGCCACTGACTTTATGTCGGTGTCAAGCCATCCGGCGGCCGCGTAGGTTGCGGTCAGCTGCAGTTTCTTGCCGGCGGTCTCTGGGGTAATCATGAAGGTTTCTTTATTCGCGAGCTCATGCTTCACGCCATCGATGTTCCAGCTGAAACTAACGTCATCGGTGGCAGGCATTGAAACCGCGATGGATGAGGTCACTTCAAGCTGGGTTTCATCGCTGAACGAGAGTGTTGGCTTGGCTGCCGAAATGTTGCCAACCGTGATCACGTTTGACTTGTTGATGAGGGCCTTGCCGGTCTTGAACTTGGCGGTGGTCTGAGCGTAGAGGGTTTTTCCCATCTGGGCTGCTGAAAGTTTAAGTGTGGTGCGGGTGGCGCTCTTGATCGCCTTGCCAGCAAGGAACCACTGGTAGGTCATTTTGGCGCTCGGTGAGACCTTGGGTGCGGTCAACTTGATGGTTTGCCCCGATGTTGCGGCAAGCGGAATCTTGGTTGCAATTAGAATCTTGTTGGCTGAAAGGGCGCGCGATGTCGAGATTAGGTTCGCGGCCTGCGAACTGATCGCACTGCTTGGTGTGGCCGCAACGGCCAGTGCAAGGGTGGCAATGCCGAGGATGGCGACGAGGCGTCGAGTCGGGTTGAGCATCTTGGAGCCTTTCAGCTAAGAAGAGAAATGGGTGGGCTTCCTAGGAAACCCACCCAAACTCGATTAGTTTTTACTACTTGATTTTTAGTGACTTCTTGGTGGTCTTGCCGTTGACAACAACAGACACGGCCTTGGTTCCCTTGCTTACCTTGAAGCTGTAAACGGTAGCGGTTGCCTTGGTTGGGGTCTTGGTGCTGTTCTTTAGGCCGGTGATCTTGATCAGGGCCTTCTGGCTCTTGGCGTTGGTCAGGGTCACCTTGATGGTGCGGCCACTGGCGGTGATGGTCACCTTGGCTGCTGGAACAACCGGTGCCAACTTGAAGAAGTGGAACTCGGTCATGTCGGCCTGGTCAACGGTTGCAACCTCAGGGTAAATCTGTGAGTAAACGCCACCATTGGTTGAGTTGAGAACAGCTGATCCAACGGTCTGGATTGCGCCTTCACCGGCGGTGTCGGTGTTGGTCATGTTGAATGACACGTTACCGAATGCGTCGGTTAGAGCTTCCCAGATGGCCTGGTCGTTGCCGCCAGCGTTGTCGATGCTTGGGTCAGTTGCGGTGGTTCCGTTGGTGACCTTGGCGTTTGACTTGCTGTACGCCTTGTTTACGTGCAACTTGAATGCTGCGCCCTGGATGGCTGCGCCTGCGTCATCTGCAACGTGGTAAACCAAGTTGACGGTGGCACCGATTGGCAGGTATGCCTGACGGAAGCCGAAGCCAACTGGGTAGTAGTCGTGTGCAACGGTGAAGTCGGCGACTAGGTCTGGGCGGTTGATCGAGTTGCTGTCGCTCAGGGTTGGAGTCGTCAAACGAACCGAAGCCTTGGCTGGCTTGTCGCCTGATGGCGCGTTGTCTGGAGCGTAGTAGTGGATTTCGGTCATGTCGGTCTTGTCGGTGCCCTGACCATCAACCTCTGGGTAAATCTGGGTGTAAAGAGCCGCGCTGTTTTCGAGCTTCAGGGCTGCACCCTTGGCACCGAAGTCGGTTGGCTGTGGCTCAGGAAGAACGGTCTTCAAAACACCGGTGTCACGCATGACGTGCTTCAGTGTAAAGGTCACGTTTCCGTTGAGGTCGGTGTTGGCCATAACATTCAACTGGTCCTTGGCTGCAGCGCGACCGAATGGGTCACCCGCGCCACCGTTGGCACCGTAGTCAAGGCCACCGAAGTCTTCGGTAGCGGTCTCTTTGCTGCCAACCTGAATGATTGCGGTCGATCCGGCGTATGCCTTACCGATGCGAAGCTTTACTTCCTTGTTCACGAGAGCTAGACCGCTCACGCTGTCGGTGACGTGGTAGGTGAGGTTAACTGTTGAAGATACTGGCGCCCAAGTGTTGCGGTAGGTCATGCCTGCGGCGAACCATTCGTTTGAAACCCAAAGGTCTGCGTCGGCCTGGCCGTCAAACGAGTTGGTGTTGTTCAGTACCGGTGAAATGAGGCGGATGGTGGTTGAGGCTGCTGTAGCTGCGTTAGCTGCAGGGGCTGAGATGCCGACGAGGCCGGTTAGCGCAAGGGCGCTAGCAGCTACGATCGAACTGACTCTCTTTAGGTTGAGGTTCATGCTGTTGGGGGTTCCTTTCGGGGCTGAACTGGTTTCGTTCACGGTTTTTAGGTAACTCTGGGCGCTTGCCAGGCGCAAAGTCTGGCAAGCAAAATGATTGTTCCTGTATCCGAAATTACACGTGAAACCGCTTTCTTGAAATCGGTTGCACCAAACCTTTATCGATTCGTAACCTTATGAAACAGCCAGAGCAGAGGTTCACCGGGTGCAAAAAAGCCCGCACCTGCCAGTGGCAAGATGCGGGCTTTTCCGATCACGCTATTTGCGGGCGAAAGATCCCTGCCCGTTGAGCGAGTAGTACTTGATCCAGTCGACCTTCATCTCTGAAGTTTGCAGGTCTGGGTCGATTTCGCCGCCGAAGGTTCCGCCCATTGCCAGGTTCACAATGAGGAAGAAGTCGTGGTTGTAGGCCCATTTATTTGGTGACACGCTCTTTGGGGTTGCCGACTGGTATAGCTCGCCGTCGACGAACCACTTGATCGAGTTCTTTTGCCAGTCAATCGTGTACACGTGGAAGTCGTCGGACATCGCCGCACCAAAAGTCGCAGAGTTCAAGGCGTAAATGCCACCGATGGCTTGACCGCCAGAGTAGCCAGGGCCGTGCAGAGTTCCGTAAACGTACTTTGGCTGATTGCCCGCGGTCTCCATGATGTCGATTTCTCCACAGGCCGGCCAGCTAGCCGAACCGATGTTGGTTCCTAGGAGCCACAGGGCCGGCCAGGCACCGCCACCGGCGGCTGTCTTGATTCGGGCCGAAATGCGACCGTAGCGAAAGCGAAGCTTTCCCTGGGTGTTTAGGCGAGCGCCGGTGAAGTTGGCCCCACGGTCGCGAGCGGCAAAGTCGGTGTCAGGGAAGTCTGCAGAGGGAATTCGATCAGCGTGAAAAGCCAGAGAACCGGTGCCATCAAGTGAAACATTCCTGGGACGGTTGGTGTACCACTGGCTCTCGGCGTTTCCACCCGGAAAGTAGTCGTAGGTAAAGATCTTCTTATCTGGTCTGGTTCCTGCCTTGCCGGTAAAGCTTAGGTTGAGAAGCAGTTTGGTTTTGGTCGCCGCTTCGGCAGGTTGAGCTAACAGTGGGGCCAGAAGTGCGAGCGTGGCCATGACCACTAGCCCTCTCAGCATGTTCTTTTTATTCATAATGAACCTTTCTCGATTAAAGACAACATCCGTGACCTTGCAGTTCGCACATTTGAAGCATCACGCTTTTGTAACGATTGCGCTCTCGGTAGAAACTGGAGTTGCTGAGAAAGCGGTTTCGCGATTGAATAATACAGCTGAGAAACCGCTTTCACAGCATAAGCGAATACCTCGACATTTGTGAAGAGGCATTTTTTGCCTCTAGGTGTCGTCGCACAACGGTATCTAGAGGCACTCACAACTTAGCTATTCAAAGGAGAAAACCATGGCAACCAAAATGCTATTTGCCCGCGTTCTAGCGGGTGCAGCAGCCGTCATGATGGGAATGGGAGCCGTCACCCCAGCGAAGGCAGCCGATGCGGTTACCGTCACCATCGACTCATTCGGTGACGTAATCCTCATGTCACTGGTTCGCGAATACCAGGACGCTCACCCGGGTGTAACCATTCAGGTGAAGAAGAACAACCTCGCTGACCTAAACGGAACCGGCCTAACCACCGGTTGCCTAACCGGCAAGACCGCCGACATCACAGCCATCGAGGTTGCCTACGCTGGATACTGGCGCACCAAGCCACAGTGTTTCACCGACCTTCGCACTCTGAAGACCACGGATGGCAAGAAGTCAGCCACCGAGATCAAGGCAGACTACCTTTCATGGCGCTGGAGCCAGGGTGTTGCCACCAACAAGCTAGTTTTCGGTATCCCTACCGACGTGGGTGGCCTTCAGGTTGCCTACCGCACCGACCTCTTCAAGAAGGCAGGTCTTCCTACTGACCGCGTCAAGGTTGGCAAGCTATGGGCAACTTGGGATGGCTACATCGCCACCGGCAAGAAGTACATGAAGACCATCAGCGCAGCTAACAAGAAGAAGAACGTCGCGTTCATGGACAACGCCGGAGCAATCTACGCAGCCGTCGTAAACCAGGGAACCCAGAAGTACTATGACGAAGCCGGAAACCTGGTCTACAAGCAGAACAAGCAGGTTAAGAAGGCATTCGACGAAACCATCAAGGGCCTAAACGCCAACATTGGTTCAAAGATCGGCCAGTTCACCAGCGGTTGGTACACCGGTCTAGGAACCGGAACCTTCGCAACAATCTTGGCTCCGGCCTGGATGATGGAATACATCAAGAGCTACGCCGGTGCAACCAAGGGCAAGTGGGACATCGCAGCAATGCCAGGTGGTGGTGGAAACCAGGGTGGAAGCCTTCTAACCATTCCTGCCGCCGCTAAGAACAAGCAGGCCGCTTGGGACTTCCTACAGTGGTACCTAGCTCCTGACCAGCAGGAAAAGGTATTCACCCGCTTCGGTCTGTTCCCTTCGACCCCAGCCCTATACAAGAAGTCATCAATCAAGGACTTCAAGGACCCGTTCTTCAGCAATGCTCCAGTTGGCGCAATCTATGCAACCGGCGTTCAGAAGCTAAAGCCAATCCCACTTGGTCCAAAGGACCAGGCGATTGACAACGTGATTGGTGCAGCGCTATCCCGTGTTGCAAACAAGAAGCAAAGCGCAGCTAAGGCATGGGCCCAAGCCATGACCGAAGCCGCAAAGATCAAGTAAGCGAGGAAGCCTTAAATGACTTCACCGTCTGCCACCATGGAAGAAACCAAGGGGGGCCGCCAAAAGGCGGCCCCTTCTCCTTGGAAACCTGCCCCGATCCAAAAGCCAAAGAAGAAGAAAAAAGAAGAAGCCGACAGCACTATTTCGGCGCTTAACGGCAAGTGGGCGTACCTTTTCACCGCCCCGTTTTTCATTAGCTTCCTGATTTTTGGTGCCGCACCTATCGTCTATTCGATCTACATCGCCTTCTTCAACTGGGATGCCCTGGGTGGCGTCGACAACCAGTTCATAGGTTTCGACAACTTTGCCGAACTCATCCAAGACAACTTCTTTTGGAATGCGCTCTTCAACACCTTTAGCATCTGGTTGCTATCTACGATTCCACAGCTGCTGATCTCGATTGGTCTGGCCTCTGCTCTAAGAAGCCACCTAATCAAGGGCCAAACCTTCTGGCGAACCGTGCTGTTGCTTCCTAACATCACATCCGTGATTGCCATCACCATGGTTTTTGGTCAGCTCTTTGACAAAGACTTCGGTATGGTCAACCAACTCCTGGGCTTGGTCGGAATCGAGAAGATTAACTTCCTTGCCGACACAATCCCGAGCCACATAGCCATCTCTGCAATGATTCTTTGGCGTTGGGCCGGTTACAACTCGCTTATCTTCCTAGCTTCGATGTTGGCTATTCCAAACGAGCTCTACGAATCAGCTTCGCTCGATGGTGCAACCGGTTGGCAGCAGTTCCGCTATGTGACGTTGCCACAGCTCAGAAACACCATCACCTTCGTGCTGATCATGGGCACAATCGGTGGTCTTCAGGTCTTCGCAGAGCCGCTGACTTTTGGTGGTGGAAACTTTAACGGTGGAGACAACCGTCAGTTCTCAACTCTGACCCTGTTCCTATTCGAGCAGGCGTTCCTTAACTACCGCTGGGGCTATGCTGCCGCGGTGGGTATTTTTATCACGATCATTGTCTTGATCATCTCAGCTATCAACTTCTGGTTGACTCGCAAAATTTCAAGTGAGGAAAGCTAATGACTCAGGTAACTGCTAACGCTATTAGCCCGGTGCAACGCCCGGTCAAACGCAAGGTTCCTCGCTGGCGCAAGGCCAGCCCCTGGAGCTACGCCATCCTGGTGCTGTCAAC
>CANCKM010000019.1 GCA_947378555.1 Microbacteriaceae bacterium | reverse complement strand
CAGCAGCGCGCCGAGTATGGTCGCCTCGAGCAAGAAAAGGCCTTGATCGAACACAGCATCCAAGAGTTGCGAACCTTTGAGCGGGAATACCGACTCAAGCTAAAGTCCTACATCGAGGGTCAGCTACACGACCTCGACTCTGCCGGAGTTGTGCCAGAGCGTCCATCAAACACAAACCACTTTGCAGTTGGTTCAAGTTACGCCGCGCCGGCAACCACCGGTTTCAACGCCGGCCTCTAAACAGTAAGCAGTTTCTCGATTGTCAAAATTGAATACCCCCAATTACCGTTTACTGGCAGTTATGTTGGCAATCGCGACGGTTGTGATCGCTCTTGATCAGACCGTAAAAGCACTGGTCATCGCCAACCTGTCTCCCGGGGTTTCAACTCCCTTTTTAGGCGACGTCGTTCGGCTTTATCTGGTCTACAACGACTCGGCGGCTTTTTCGATCGGGTTTGGGGTTACGTTCGTATTCACGCTGATTTCATCGGCTGCCACTCTGGCTCTAATCTGGCTCAGTCGCAATCTCGAATCTAAATCCTGGGCCATCACCGCTGGTGTTTTGCTTGGTGGAATCGATGGAAACCTAATCGATCGTCTGATTCGCGATCCGGGGTTTGGCTGGGGCCACGTGGTTGACTTCATTCAGATTCCATTCAACTTCGCAATTTTCAACCTCGCCGACATGGCAATTGTTTGTGCCGCCGCCGTCACCGTAATCCGTGTGATCCGCGGCGACCGCCTTGGCAAGGCATGAGCGAAATAAAGCTGCTCCCGGTTCCCGAGGGTCTAATCGGGCAGAGAGTCGATGCCGGCCTTTCCAAAATGTTGGGGCTTTCCAGGTCGAGCTGCGCCGAACTAATTAACGATGGATTGGTTTCTCAAAACGGCAAGGTCGTCCAAAAATCGGATCGCCTATTAGAAAGCGCCTTTCTAGAGGTGTCACTTCCTAAGCCCAAGAATCACCTGCAAATCGTGGCAAATCAGGTCGAAGGCTTCAGCGTCGTTTTTCAAGACGAGCACATCGTTGTGGTTGATAAACCAGCGGGCGTAGCCGCGCATCCATCTGTGGGTTGGGATGGCCCGACTGTGCCCGGAGCCCTGCTGAGCCTGGGTATTCAAATCTCGACGTCCGGCGCTCAAGAGCGCCAGGGAATCGTGCAGCGGCTCGACGTTGGAACCAGCGGATTGATGGTCTTGGCCAAAAGTGAGTTGGCATATTCGCGGCTCAAACAGGCCTTCCGTGACAGAGTGGTCGACAAAACTTATCACGCGGTGATCCAAGGAATTGCCGACCCGATGGCTGGAACCTTCGACGCACCAATCGGCCGCCATCCAAGGGCCGATTATAAATTTGCAGTGCTACCAGAGGGCAAACCTTCGGTGACCCACTACGAGACCGTTGAGGTTTTCGGCGTCGCCTCATTGGTTGAAATCGAACTCGAAACTGGCCGCACCCACCAGATCCGTGTTCACTTTTCGACTTTCAACCATCCGCTCGTTGGCGACACCATGTACGGCGCCGACCCCAAGTTGGCCGCGAGGCTAAAGTTGGATCGACAGTGGTTGCATGCCATTCGGCTAAGTTTTGAACACCCGATCACTCGGGAACAGGTTAATTTCGAAAGCCCCTACCCGCAAGACCTGGTCGAGGCATTGGAAATTTTGCGCAAACCGTAAGTTTTCGGCAGGTCAATAAACGGCAAGCCTACCGAGGGTGCCAAAACCTAGGCGTTAGTCTGAGGTTCCCCCAGATTTACCCATCCATCGTTTCAGCTCTAAGGAGGTTCAGATGAGTTCGAAAGACTCTTTCGTGCACCTTCACGTTCACACCGAGTATTCAATGCTCGACGGGGCCGCCCGCATCAAACCCCTCATGAACGCGGTCAAAGAGTTTGGTATGCCGGCAATCGGAATCACCGACCACGGCAACAACTTTGGCTCCTATGAGTTTTATAAGGTGGCAACCGAACTTGGTGTAAAACCAATCATCGGAATCGAAGCCTATCTATCGCCTGGAACCAAACGGCAAGAGCGCGTCAAGGTCAAGTGGGGCAATGGTGGCGAGGATGACGTGTCGGGGGCCGGCGCTTACACTCACCTAACCATGCTTGCCGAAAACACGCCGGGCATGCTCAATCTCTTTCGCATGTCGTCAATGGCCTACATCGACGGCTTCTATTCCAAACCGAGGATGGACCGCGACCTGCTTTCGCAAAACGCCAAGGGTGTAATAGCAACCACGGGCTGCGTGAGTGGCGAGGTGCAAACCCTGCTGCGACTAGGAAAGTTTGAAGCAGCCAGAGAAGCCGCAGCCGATTTTCGGGACATCTTCGGTGCCGAAAACTATTTCGTTGAAATCATGGATCACGGTATCGGCATCGAGCGCAAGACGATGTCATCGCTGATTGAGTTGGCCAAGGATCTCAACATCCCACTCTTGGCAACTAACGACCTGCACTACACGAGGCCGGGCGACTTCGAATCGCACGACGCGCTCTTGTGTGTGCAGTCGGCATCCAACATGCATGACCCAAACCGTTTCAAGTTCGATGGCAACGAGTTTTACCTGAAAAGCGCCGAACAAATGCGTGAGCTGTTTTCCGATCACCCCGAAGCGTGCGACAACACGCTGCTCATCGCCGAGCGCTGTGAAGTCAAGTTCGATAAGCGTGACCTTATGCCGCGCTTTCCGCTGCCCGAGGGTGAAAGCGAAGATTCCTGGTTCGCCAAGGAAGTTCAATCCGGCCTAGAGAGAAGATTCCCGGCTGGTGTTCCAGAAACTCACGCGAGGCAAGCGGCCTATGAAATAGATGTCATTCGCACCATGGGATTCCCGGGGTACTTCTTGGTGGTCGCCGACTTCATCGCTTGGGCTCGTGCCCAGGGCATCAGGGTTGGGCCTGGCCGAGGTTCGGCGGCCGGATCCATCGTTGCCTACGCCTTGGGAATCACCGAACTCGACCCAATTCATCACGGTCTCATTTTCGAGCGTTTCTTGAACCCGGATCGTATCTCGATGCCGGATATCGATGTTGACTTTGACGATCGTCGCCGCGGCGAGGTCATTCGCTACGTGTCCGATAAATACGGGGATGACCGAGTCGCTCAGATTGTGACCTATGGAACCATCAAGGCAAAACAGGCTCTGAAGGACGCGGCCAGAGTCTTGGCGATGCCTTACTCGGTTGGCGAGAAGCTAACCAAGGCAATGCCTGCGATGGTGCTAGGTCGCGATGTGACCCTGTCCGAACTGGTTGAGAAGCCGAGCAAAGAGGATGAGGAAAAGAGCCGTTATAAAGAGGGCGCTGACTTCCGAGCCCTAATCGAAACCGATGCCGACTCGGCCGAAGTTTTCAGAATTGCCCGAGGAATCGAAAACCTCAAGCGCCAGTGGGGCGTGCACGCCGCCGGTGTCGTAATCTCGGCCGAGCCACTGCTCGATGTGATTCCAATCATGAAGCGCGAGGATGACGGGGCGATCATCACTCAGTTTGATCAGCCACCGTTGGATGACCTCGGTTTGGTCAAGATGGACTTTTTGGGCCTGAGAAACCTAACGGTGTTGGATGACACGCTCGCTTCGATTGCCAATAACCGCAGTGAAACCGTCGTGCTCGAGCAACTAGATTTAGACGCCGATCCGGCTACCTACGAGCTGCTATCGCGAGGTGACACCCTCGGGGTGTTCCAGCTCGATGGAAACAACATGCGATCGCTGCTTCGAATGCTAAAGCCTTCCGAGTTTGAGCACATCTCGGCCGTGATCGCACTTTACCGACCGGGCCCGATGGGCATGAACTCGCACACCAACTATGCGCAGCGCAAAAACGGCCTTCAGGTCATTGAGCCGATTCACCCAGAGCTTGCCGAACCGCTTTCCGAGGTGCTCGGCCCCACTTACGGTTTGATTGTTTACCAAGAGCAGGTGATGTCGGCGGCTCAGAAGGTTGCCGGATTCTCACTTGGTCAAGCCGACTTGCTTCGCCGTGCCATGGGTAAAAAGAAGAAGTCTGAACTAGACAAGATGTATGCCGACTTCTCGGCCGGTGGAACGAAAAACGGCTACAGCGATAAGGCAATCGCCGCGCTCTGGGAAACTCTCTTGCCGTTTGCCGACTATGCCTTTAACAAGGCCCACAGTGCCGGGTACGGTGTGCTGTCCTATTGGACCGCCTACCTGAAAGCCAACTATCCGGCCGAATACATGTCGGCGCTGCTAACCTCGGTGCGCGACTCAAAAGACAAGCTCGCAATCTATTTGAACGAGTGCCGCCGCATGAACATCAAAGTTTTTGCTCCGGATGTCAACGAGTCGTTTGCCGAGTTCACCGCGGTCGGTCTAGACATTCGTTTTGGTCTCGAGGCCATTCGCAACGTCGGTGCCAACGTCGTTGAGGGTATCGTCTCGGCACGCAGCCAAAAGGGTCGATTCAAGAGTTTCGAAGATTTCCTCAAAAAGGTGCCAGCAGTGGTTTGTCGCCGAGGCACCATCGAATCACTCATCAAGGCCGGTGCCTTTGATTCGCTCGGTCACACCAGGCGAGCGCTGATGGCGATTTATGAGGAAGCAATCGATGCGCAACTCTCGATGAAAAAGAGCGAGGCGCTCGGTCAGGTCGACCTTTTTGGTTCACTGTTTGATGATCTGGCCGAACACAATCTTTCGATTCCAGATTTGACCGAGTGGAGCAAACGCGAAAAGCTCGCTTTCGAACGTGAAATGCTCGGCCTGTACGTCAGCGATCACCCGCTTGCCGGCCGCGAATCCCAGTTGGCCCGCTACGCCGACTTTGCCATCAGTGAACTCATTGCCAGCGAAGCAAACAGGGATGGTGAAACGGTGACGATTGCCGGCCTGGTCACATCCATCGTTCATAAGGTGGCTCGTGCCTCTGGAAACCCCTACGGGGCCATCACAATCGAAGATTTCGAAGGCGAGCTTTCGGTGATGCTCATGGGCAAAACCTACGCCGAGTTTGGCCGGTCGATTCAGGCCGACCAGGTGGTTTGGGTTCGAGGTCGACTCAGTTCAAGAGACGATGGATACAGTTTGAACGCCTACACGATTGAGACGATTGAAGCCGGTGGCGACAACGACACGAGCGCTCCGGTGGTAATCAGTTTGCGCGAAACCGAAGCAACCAGAACCCTCTTGGAGCAACTCGATCGAGTGTTGGAGGTGCACCCCGGAAACACCGAGGTTCACATCAGGTTGCTCTCGAGTGACGAGGATCGGGTCTTCAAGCTTCCCAGGACCGTGAAGTCGGGTGGCGACCTTCTGGGTGAACTCAAGGCTCTGATTGGCGCTGCCGCACTAAGTTAGTCGGGCAGTGTTAGACGGGCAGTTGCAGTTATTCGGGCAGTTGCAGTTTGTCGCCCGGGGTGTAGTAGGCGCGCTGACTGTAGAGTAGCGAATCGTCTGGTTCGCCGAGTAAGCCCTCGAGAATGTCGACCACAACTATTGCGTTTGCCTCGATGAAGTGGATGTCGCGAACCTTGGCGATTAGCACCGCGGTAGCACCGTGCAAGATCGGCAGTCCGAATGGCCCGAAACTCCAATCCTCAGGCAAGAAGCGCTGGGTGTGGTCGGCGGCCATTCGCTGAGCAAGCAGAAGGTTGCGTCGACCAAGTGTGTGAATGGCGACCTGCTGGGCCGAGCTTATCGAGGGCCAAGAGCTGGACCCCCTCGCCACGTTGAAGGTTGCCAGTGGAGGGTTGGCTCCAAGAGAGGTCATTGAGGTGGCTGTGAAGCCGACTGGCGCTCCAGCGGCATCGGTAGTCGTGATTATTGAGACTCCGGATGCGTGGCGCCTGAAGGTCGCTCGAAGCGCTTCGGTTGGGTCGGTTTCTGTTGAAAAGTGTTCCATGATCTAGCCATTCTGCTCGACTTCAAGGTTATCCGATAGCTTCACCTACCCGAGCGTGCTGGTTCGCAATAGAATTAGCCTCGGAATAGGAGGCCATTGTGCCCGAAGCTGTTGCTCTGAGATTGATTGACCTGCGAGAGATTGGTTTTAGCGACGAACAGGTGAACCATCTCGTTCCAAGAGCGAGCATTGATATTTCGGTGGCCCTAGATTCGGTCCGCCCGCTCATTCAGGACATCGAAGATCGTGGCCTACAAGCTCTGGTAGACGTGACGGTGGCTAGGGATGGGGTAGATCCTCGACCAATTCTGGTTTCCCAAGAAGAGATTCGTCGAGCGATGGCGGAACTTACGCCGACTTTGCGTTTGGCAATCGAAGAATCAATAAGTCGGGTGCGGGCCGTTTCTGAAGCCAACCTGCCAAAGCCAACCTCGGTGCGTCTGGCTGCCGGTGCGGTGGTGCGCCAGCGTTGGCAGCCGGTTGATTCGGTTGGCCTCTATGTTCCGGGTGGCAAGGCGGTGTACCCGTCGAGCGTAATCATGAACGTTGTGCCGGCGCAGGTTGCCGGGGTAAAGCGCATGGCGATTGCTTCGCCCGCCCAGAAGGATTTCAACGGTAGGCCTCACCCTTCGGTTCTGGCAACCGCCGGCATTTTGGGCGTGGCAGAGGTTTATTCGATGGGCGGGCCGGCGGCAATCGCTAGTTTCGCCTTCGGGCTGAGCGAGGCCAACCTCAAACCCGTGCAGTTAGTGACCGGACCGGGAAACATTTACGTGACCGCCGCTAAACGAGCCCTGAGGGGAAAGATTGGAATCGATTCAGAAGCGGGTACGACTGAGATTTTGATAATCGCCGATTCAAGCGCCAACGCAAGGTTAATAGCCTTTGACCTGGTTAGTCAGGCCGAGCACGATGAGGCGGCAGCCTCGGTCTTGGTGACCGACTCGATTGAGCTGGCAAATGCGGTTATCAACGAACTTCCAGAAATCGTTGACAAGACTCTGCACTGCGACAGGGTGCTGACTGCGCTCGCCGGTCAACAATCGGCCGTGGTAGTGGTTTCTTCGATCGACGAGGCGATTAGATTCGCAAACGAGTACGCAACCGAACACCTAGAAATTCACACGGTCAACAATGAAGCCGCTCTTGATTCAATAAGCAATGCCGGAGCGATATTCCTTGGGGAGTATTCGCCAGTGAGCCTAGGGGACTACATAGCCGGTTCCAGCCACGTGTTGCCAACCGGGCAGCAAGCCAAGTTTGGTTCGGGGTTGGGAGTGCACAGCTTCCTGCGAGCCCAACAGGTTATTGACTACTCCCGCGAAGGTCTTGAACCGCTCAAGGACATGGTCGCTGACTTTGCCAATTCCGAGGGGCTACCAGCCCACGGTGAGGCAATCACGGCGCGTTTTGATTTGAACTAATCAACGCTCCTAATAATTTCTTTTTTATAAATATTTGGATGCAGCCACGAGCTAATTTGTCCAATTCGCCTAGTTTTCGGGCAAGTAAAAGCGACACGCCGACCGAATCTGAAATTTGCATAGAACCCTTCTAAACCACAAGATATAGTGACATCAAACAAGAAATCACCTACATCTAGTGAAATGCTTGATTTTCAACCCCCGATGGAGTTGAATACAAACACCAAAGGAAGGAGTCGAATCGTGCATTGCCCATTTTGTCGCTTCCCCGACTCCCGAGTCACAGATTCACGCACCTCAGACGATGGTTCATCGATCCGTCGTCGCCGTCAATGCCCAGAATGCGGAATGCGTTTTAGCACCACCGAAACTTCTAGCCTCACGGTCATGAAGCGAAGCGGAGTGACCGAAACCTTCAGCCGAGACAAAATTGTCAACGGTGTCAGGAAGGCCTGTCAGGGTCGACCAGTGACCGATGCCGATCTTGCTCTGTTAGCCCAATCGGTTGAAGAATCGGTTCGAGCCACCGGAGTTTCACAGATTGAGGCTCAAGAGGTTGGCCTGGCCATCCTAGAGCCACTGCGAAAACTCGATGAGGTCGCATTCATGCGATTCGCGAGTGTCTATCAGGGCTGGGAGTCGCTAGAAGATTTTGAAGCCGCAATCCAGTTGCTGCGACTCGAGGATCCATCGTCAGAACCAAACCCACAAACTTCGGGTCAAGCAGTCGGGTAATCACCCCGAACGCAAAGACCCAAGCACTAACCCTTATTACAGCTACAAAGAAAAACAGGAAGGTAAAGCCAGTGACCGACACTACAGCTTTCACAAACTCCAACGGATCAGAATCTGACCGTCAAGGAATGACCATCAACCGCATCTACACAACCGAGGGTGTTCACCCTTATGACCAGGTGACCTGGGAATACCGTGACGTGGTTCAGACCAACTGGAAAAATGGCGAAGTCATTTTCGAACAGCGCGGGGCTGAATTCCCTGAGTTCTGGAGCATCAACGCCAGCACAATCGTAACCACCAAGTACTTCCGTGGAGCCCTAGGCGGCCCAGAGCGCGAATACAGCCTGCGCCAGCTCATCAACCGCGTGGTACTCAAGTACACCCAGGCCGGTCGCGACCACGGCTACTTTGCCAGCGAAAACGACGCCCTCGTCTTCGAGCACGAACTGACCTACATGTTGTTGAACCAGGTTTTCAGCTTCAACTCACCGGTTTGGTTCAACGTTGGAACCGTTAGCCCACAGCAGGTTTCTGCCTGCTTTATTCTCTCGGTAGACGACTCGATGGAGTCAATCCTGAACTGGTACCGCGAAGAGGGCATGATCTTCAAGGGTGGATCGGGTGCAGGTCTTAACCTGTCACGTATTCGCTCATCAAAGGAACTGCTCAAGTCGTCCGGTGGCTCGGCCTCTGGCCCAGTTTCCTTCATGCGTGGCGCTGACGCCTCGGCTGGAACCATCAAGTCTGGTGGAGCAACCCGCCGCGCAGCCAAAATGGTTGTGCTCGACATTGACCACCCAGACATCGAAGAGTTCATCGAAACCAAGGCTCGCGAAGAAGACAAGATTCGTGTCTTGCGCGACGCTGGCTACGACATGGAACTCGGTGGAAAAGACATCAACTCGGTTCAGTACCAGAACGCCAACAACTCGGTGCGTGTTAACGCCGAGTTCATGAACGCTGTTGAGAACGGCACCAAGTTTGGTCTTCGCGGCCGCACCACCGGTGAGGTTATCGAAGAAGTAGACGCTCGTGAACTATGGGCCAAGCTTGCCGATGCAGCTTGGGCCTGTGCAGACCCGGGCATCCAGTACGACGACATCATCAACGACTGGCACACCACTCCGGAATCTGGTCGCATCACAGCTTCAAACCCATGTTCCGAGTACATGCACCTCGATAACTCGAGTTGCAACCTTGCCAGCCTCAACCTTCTTAAGTTCTTGAACCCAGACGGTTCATTTGACACCGAGAAGTTCACCAAGGCTTCCGAACTAATCTTCACCGCCATGGATATCTCGATTTGCTTCGCCGACTTCCCAACCGAAGCCATTGGCGAGACCACCCGTGCATTCCGTCAGCTGGGTATCGGATACGCCAACCTGGGCGCCCTGCTCATGGCAATCGGTGTTCCATACGACAGCAGTGAGGGCTTTGCCCTTGCCGGTGCGATTACGTCTTTGATGACCGCAACTGCCTACCGTCGCTCAGCTGAACTAGCTGGAATCGTCGGAGCCTACGACGGTTATGCCAAGAACAAGGACGGACACGTTCGAGTCATGGGCATGCACGAGTCAGCCAACGCGTTGCTTCGCTCGGCCAGCCAGATCGATGCCGCCGTTATTTCGGCAGCCACCGAGCAGTGGGCACTAAACACCGCTATCGGAAACGAAAACGGATGGCGCAATGCCCAAGCTTCATTGCTGGCACCTACCGGAACCATCGGCTTCATGATGGACTGTGACACCACAGGCATCGAGCCAGACTTCTCATTGGTGAAGTACAAGAAGCTATCAACCGGTGGCTCAATGCAGATTGTCAACCAAACGATTCCGTTTGCTTTGCACCGTCTCGGATACTCGCAAGAGACCGTTGAAGCCATCGTTGACCACATCGGTCAGCAGGGCCACGTTGTCGACGCTCCTGGTCTAAAGCCAGAGCACTACGCAATCTTCGACACCGCCGTCGGTATCCGCGCAATCGAGCCAATGGGTCACGTGCGAATGATGGCAGCTGTTCAGCCGTTCCTATCGGGAGCAATCTCGAAGACCGTGAACATGCCAGAAACCGCAACCCGCGAAGAAATCGCAGACGTTTACTTCCAGGGCTGGAAGTTTGGTCTGAAGGCGCTCGCCATCTACCGCGACAACTGCAAGGTTGGCCAGCCGCTTTCTGACGCCAAAGCAAAGGCAAAACCTGAGGAAAAGGCAGAGGTCGCTTCGGCAACCGTCACCCAGATCTCGCACCCGGTTCGCAAGCGCCTTCCAAAGTCACGACCATCATCAACCACTTCCTTCACCGTAGGTGGGGCAGAGGGTTACCTAACCGCTGGTTCATACCCGGACGGTGGCTTGGGTGAGGTCTTCTTGAAGTTGGGCAAGCAGGGCTCAACCCTTGCTGGTGTAATGGATGCCTTCTCAATCTCAGTTTCGATTGGTTTGCAATACGGAGTCCCACTGGAGACCTTCGTTCAGAAGTTCACAAACGTGAGTTTTGAGCCAGCCGGACTAACCGACGATAAAGACATTCGCATGGCCAAGTCGCTGATGGATTACATCTTCCGTCGTTTGGCTCTCGACTACCTGCCGTATGACACTCGGGTTGCACTTGGAATCCAAAGTGCCGACGAAAGATCAGCCGCCTTGGATGCCACCTATGCGAGCAGCGCCGCAATCACTTTTGAGGCACCAGTTGTCGAGGCACCAGTTGCCCAGGCCCCATTGGCCGTTGCCCCTCAGGTAGTTGAAATCACTCGCAAAGAGGTTCACTCCTCAGCCGAGTTGTTTGAGTTGCTGCAGGGCAAAGAATCTGACGCTCCACTGTGCTTCAACTGTGGAATCAAGATGCGACCATCCGGCTCCTGCCACGTCTGCGAAGGCTGTGGTTCGACCAGCGGTTGCAGCTAAACCGCAACGGTAGTTTCTGTTTGAAGAAGGGCACCCGATTAGGGGTGCCCTTCTTCAATTTTCTGCGGGTAACCTTGAAGGCGTGCTCTATAACTTCCTTTTTAGAAACTTTCTCACGCGGCTAGACCCGGAGCTTGCCCACTATCTGGGCATGTTTGCCATCCGACTGGCCCGTGCCCTGGCAATCACAAGGTTGAATCGGTTGCCTAAATACTTTCGGCCGGTAGAAGCCTTTGGTTTAACCTTCGATGCCCCGTTCGGTCTGGCCGCTGGCTTTGATAAAAACGCCGTCGCAGTCCGAGCGCTCGGAGACCTCGGCTTTAGCCACGTTGAGATTGGAACGGTGACGGCACTGCCACAACCTGGAAATCCAAAACCTCGACTTTTTAGATTGCCCGAGGACAGGGCACTCATAAACCGAATGGGTTTCAATAACCACGGTGCCGAGGTCGTTGCCGCAAGGCTAAAGAGAATCCGGTCAAGTTCGGCGCGCCTGCCGATTATCGGGGTCAATATTGGCAAGAGTCGAGCCGTCGCGGTCGAAGACGCGGTTGCCGACTATCGGGCGAGCGCTGCGCTTTTGGCACCATACGCCGACTACTTAGCCGTCAATGTTTCGTCACCAAATACCCCCGGACTTCGAGACCTACAGGCGGTTGCTTCACTGCGACCGATTCTCGAGTCAGTAATAGCAGAGTCGCTCGGCAAGCCAGTGCTGGTAAAAATCGCTCCTGATCTGTCTGACGCCGATGTTCTAGCGGTTGCGCAGTTAGCGCTCGAGTTGAGCTTGGCCGGTGTCATAGCCACCAATACGACGATTTCTCGCGAGGGCCTAAAAACAGCAGACATGGCGGTTGAAGCAATGGGTGCCGGAGGCCTCTCGGGGGCCCCGCTAAAATCTCGTTCGATTGAGGTCCTCAAGTTGCTCGCCGGTGAGCTCAAGCAAGACGCCGTGATTATCTCGGTGGGCGGCATCGAAACCGCCCAGGATGCGGCAGAAAGACTAGAAGCCGGCGCAACCCTGGTTCAGGGCTACACCGGCTTCATCTACTTTGGCCCGCTCTGGGCCAGAAAAGTAAATCGTCGCCTTATTTAGACAATGGTTTCGGCTTAGACAACTCGAGTTTCTGGGCTCTTGGTTTCGCTAGGGTCAGAAACGATGACGTCAGCCAAAACCTCGGTGATTTTGATCATGATTTCATCTGGAATCTTTACCCCGACGGCTCCGATGTTTGAACTGATTTGTTCTGGCTTCGTGGCCCCAACAATGGCGCTTGCCACGTTCGGGTTCTGCAAGACCCAAGCCAGTGCGAGTTGAGCCTGGGTTAGCCCCAACTCATCGGCGTACAGTTTGAGCTGCTGAACTCTTTCGAGCACAGGATCGCTCATGAATTTCCCCATGAAGGATCCCGCTTTTTCATCGGCTCCACGAGAGCCCTCCGGAGCTGCCTGACCAGGAAGGTACTTGCCGGTCAGCACTCCCTGGGCCATCGGCGACCAAACAATTTGCGAGACACCAAGTTCGACACACGTTGGAACCACTTCTGCCTCGATGACTCGCCAGATTGCCGAGTACTGTGGCTGGTTAGAAATTAGTTGAAATCCAAGTTCTTTCGAGAGTTTGTGGCCGGCGCGAATCTGTTCGGCATTCCACTCTGAAACTCCGATGTACAGGGCCTTACCAGCACGCACGATGTCCGCGAATGCCTGCATGGTCTCTTCAAGTGGGGTCTCGTAGTCAAAGCGGTGCGCCTGATAGAGATCTACGTAGTCCACGCCGATGCGCTTGAGCGAACCATTGATGCTTTCCATGATGTGCTTGCGCGAAAGACCGGTGTCATTTGGCATTCTCTCGGCCACTGGCCAGTAAACCTTTGTGAAAATCTCAACACCTTCGCGGCGTTGCCCCTTCAGGGCTTCCCCAAGCACTGATTCGGCCGCCTGGTTGGCATAGGTGTCTGCGGTGTCGAAAGAGGTGATTCCACCGTCTAGAGCCGCGTGAACGGTAGCAATCGCGGCTTCGTTGCCAATCTGTGAGGCGTGGGTGATCCAGTTGCCATAGGTCAGTTCGCTGACTTTAAAGCCACTGTTTCCGAGGTAGCGGTATTCCATGATTTATTCCTTAGCTTTCCAACGCTATTTGCGTTATTTCTTCTATCCGATTGTGAAGGTGCTCAACGTTTTGTTCGTGCTCGGGCTTCATCAGCACGCTTCGCAGAATCTTGGCCGTCGGCTGATCGTTTTCAAGGTCGAACCCCCGTTGCTGCAGTTCGGCATGGGTCACCAAATAGGTCGCGAGGTGAATCTGTTCGGTCTTCTGGCCCTGGCCCGCAAGTTCAAATATCTTTTGGGTGATTTCGTTCAGTTTTGACATGCTTGAAACCCGAGGCAAAAAGCAGATTATGTCCAGGGCGGGCTGCTGGTAGAGGTCAAGTATGGCCGATTCTGCCAGCAATCCGCTCCAATTTCTGGCAGCGCGAACCCCAGCGGCAAGTATTTCACCGAGACCGGTTTCGCTTAGCCCGAAAATTTTCAGAGTTGCCCAGAGTGCTGCCGCCGAAGCGCCCGGTCTAGAGCACTCAAGCTGAATCTCACCGAAGTGTATTTCCTTGGATGCGTAGTACGTGTAAGGGCTGTCGTGCTTGTAAAAGCGCGAGATTTTATCGTCTGCGAACAACACTGCTCCGCAACCATAGGGCTGTAGCCCATGCTTGTGAGGGTCGACGACAACGGAATCACTTTCACTAATAGCCCGATAATGTCTGGCGCTTTCCTCGTCCAAGAGGGTCTCCGAAATCAATCGAAAGAAACCGCCGTATGCGGTGTCTACGTGAACTCTCGCCCCATACTTTCGGGCCAGCGGAATGATATCTGCCAGTGGGTCGACCGCGCCCAATCCGGTGGTGCCAACCGTGACCACAACTACGCCAACCTCACCGGCTTTAAGCGTGGTTTCGAGGGCGGCAAGTGACATGCGACCGAGGTCATCAGTTGCAATTGCGATGGATGGCACGCCGAGCACCTCGGCCATGCGCGTGTGCGTGTAGTGGGAACCTTGGCTGTGCGCGATTGCCTTGCCCGGGTTGATCTCGCGGCTTATCCATAGTGCTTCAAGGTTTGCGGTTGTTCCACTGAGCGTTAGGTGCCCGAGATGGGACTTTGGGTATCCAAACATTTCGGCCAAATCGCCGATGACTTCGAATTCCATCTCGGTGGTAGCTTGCCCGCCGTCACGCGAGTGATTGTTCGGGTTCACCATCATCGTTGACAGATAGGCCGCCATTGCCACCGGATGAGGGGGCTTGATCATTTGGCCGGCGTAGTTCGGGTGAAAGAACGGAAAATTCTGGTCGAGCCTGGTTGTAAGTTCTTCAAGAACTTCAGAAACCCTGGCGTGGTCAACCCATTGCGATGGATGCATCTCAAACTCACCGTAGTCAGACTTTAGCGAGTCGATAGCAGTGATAACTTGGGGCGCTAGCTGCTTGAGGGAAACCGGTTCTAACCTAGCCACGTTTACTCCTTTGTGAACGTAAGAGCTATAGAACTGCGAACATCGTCGCGTCTATTAGATTTTGGTTCCGCGCTTAACCTGAGGTTTTGGCAGGCGCATGACTCTCATGTTGATGGCACGCATCGCGGCGTACATGCGCAAACCGCGCTCAACCTTGTCGGCTCCAAATTTTTCGGCGACTCGCTTTTGCACGGTGCGGCCTAGGAAAAACCCATCGACGACCATTCCGATGAGGATTGCCCACATTAGAAGAACGGCAATAACCTGAACCAGAGCTGATGCTTCGGTGGTTGGCATGGGGATTGAAGTCAAAATCAGTGAAACAAAAAGAATCGGAACCATCAGTTCGCCGACCGTGAATCTTGAGTCAACCAAATCTCTGGCCAGGCGGCGCTGAGGGCCTCTATCGCGCACCGTTAGGTACTTCTCTTCACCCGCAAGCACTCCGGCACGGGCCCGCTGACGCTCTTCGGTCTGGCGCTGCTTCGAAGCTTTTCTAGCTTCTGGTGTTGTTCCACCAACTAGGGGGCGGCGGTTGGCCGCCTCCTGCTGTTTGCGAGGGGGAGTCGCTCTGCCTTTGCCCTGGGTGGCTTCCGAAGAACTGTCTACTGAATTTTTTTTCTCGGTCATTACGTCCCTTTTTACTCTCGCTAGTTCCTTAAGATTACTCTCATGACAAACACAAAGGGTTTCACAAGTGATGAAGTTGCCAAAACCAAGACTTTGGTTGCGGAGCTTTTCCCAGAGGCCATCGGAGTTCTCGGCCGGTTGGTTCGAATACCGGGAATCGCTTGGGAGGCTTTTGATGCCAACGACCTTGAGTTGAGTGCGCAAACCGTCTCGGAGCTATTTGAAGCCACCGAGGTTTTCGACAGTGTCCGCATTCTGCGGGTTGCTGATGAATCGGGAAAGATGGGTGCTCCGGCGGTGCTGGCAAAACGCGCCGCTAAGAACGGTGCGGCGCAAATTTTGCTCTACGCTCACCACGATGTTCAGCCTCCGGGCGACGATTCCGAATGGAACACCCCACCATTTCAGCCGACCGTAATCGAGGGCCGCATTTTCGGTCGAGGCGCGGCAGACGATAAGGCTGGCATCACAGCCCATCTAACTTCAATCAAGGCCTTCAAAGAACTTGCCGGCACCGATTTCGATTTGGGAATTACCGTCTTCGTCGAAGGTGAAGAAGAGGCCGGCAGCCCGAGCTTCAGGAATTTTCTGGAAACCTACAAAGCGGATCTAGAAGCCGACGTAATTATCGTCGCCGACTCGGCCAACTGGTCAGAAACCGTTCCAGCAATCACAACAACCCTTAGAGGTTTGGTTTCTCAGGTGATTGAGGTCGCTACCCTTGACCACGCGGTTCACTCGGGAATGTACGGCGGTGTTGTGCCCGACGCGATGATGGCAACCATCCGACTGCTAGCGAGCCTTCACGATGAAGCTGGCGATGTGGCAGTTAGTGGCTTGACTGCCGGTACCGCAGCGCCGCTGGCTTACTCAGATTCCGACTTACGACGCGACTCTGGATTACTGCCGGGAAGTACAACCATCGGCACCGGAAGCATCTTGGATCGCATCTGGACGAAACCATCGATAACCGTCATCGGCATCGATGGCCAGACAGTCGCACTGTCTTCAAATACCCTGCTTCCAAAAGTTCGGTCAAAAATCAGCATGAGGATAGCCCCAGGGCAAGTTCCAGAGGAAGCACTTGCCCTCTTGCGTTCGCATTTGGAAGCCAACCTTCCATTTGGTGCGAACCTTACTTTCGCCGATGTCGAGCTTGGAAAGCCTTTTGAAACCGCAGATGGCGGTTGGGCGAAAGCCAGTCTGCGGCAGGCGCTCTCAGAGGCTTTTGAAAATCCGGCCGTTGACATCGGCATCGGCGGTTCCATTCCGTTCATTGCCGATCTAAACGAGCTCTTCCCCGATGCGCAGATTCTGGTCACCGGAGTTGAAGACCCGGATTCCAGAGCCCACAGTCCCAATGAGTCACTGCACATTGACTCGCTGAGAAAGGTCATCGTTGCCGAAACCCTGCTGCTTTTGAGCGGGAATCAGCAATCGTCTAAACGTGTTAACGACTGAAGTTGCTAAAATAAAGTTTGAAGCAGAGGAGCGATTATGACTGACACCATTTCAACCGGGGTAAAGCTGACCGACACGGCTCGCGATAAGGTACGTTCACTTATCCAGGCCGAGGGCAGAGAAGACCTAAGACTTCGCATTGGCGTTGAAACCGGAGGCTGCTCGGGGTTTATTTACCAGTTGTACTTTGACGAAGAGATGAGCGAAGCCGATCAGGTCTCGGACTTCGATGGTGTTGAGGTTGTTGTCGACAAGAAGAGTGCAATGTGGCTCGGTGGCGCTTCAATCGACTTCGAAGACAGCATTCAAAAGCAGGGCTTTGTCATCGACAACCCAAACGCGACCGGATCCTGTGCCTGTGGGGATAGCTTCAACTAACCACCAAGTTTTAAAAAGTCTCGATGAACCCAAAAGGGCTCGTCGAGACTTTTTTTTGGTCATATTTTCGAGAGAATCCTAGCGTTAATGCCCGTGTCTGAAGCCAACAAGGCGTAGACTAGTCGAGTTGCGATTCGATATTTGAAGGGTCGATTGTGCTGTCTAAGCGTCGAACTAAGTGGGCCGTTTTACCGGTTGCCACTGCTCTGGTTTTATTTCTATCTGGTTGTTCTGACCTCGAGTTGCGCGGGTATTTGCCCGGCTACACCGATGGCTTTGTAACCAACCACACCGAACGTGTCACAAATCTGTGGGTTTACTCATGGGTTGTACTTCTTGTGGTTGGAATCATTGCATGGGGTCTAATGGCCTGGGCGATGATTGTTTACCGTCGTCGTAAGGGTCAAACCGACTTGCCACCCCAACTTCGATACAACATGCCGATTGAAACCCTATTCACGGTCATTCCACTCGTTCTAGTCGTGGCGTTCTTCGCATACACGGTTCGTGACATGGGTGCCATCGAGCAGCCGGTCAACTCGGAGTACAAGATTCAGGTCGTTGCGAAGCAGTGGAGCTGGGACTTCAACTACGTAAACGAAAACACCTTTGACAGTGGCATCCAGTCGCAGTTTGTTGGCCAGAAGGGTAGCGAGGCTGGTTTGCCAGTGCTTTACCTGCCGGTTGGCAAGACTGTTGAAATCGACCTCAACTCTCGCGATGTAATCCACTCGTTCTGGGTAATCGACTTCCTCTACAAGAAAGACATGATTCCGGGAGTGAACAACAAAATGTTCTTCACCCCTGAGCGAGTCGGTGTCTACAAGGGTCGATGTGCCGAGTTGTGTGGCGAGTTCCACTCGATGATGCTTTTCAAGGTCAAGGTCGTTTCACCGGCCGAGTACGCAACTCACATGGCCGATCTCAAGGCACGCGGCAATAACGGCCAACTGGGTCTTGACTACGTCAGAAACCAAAATCTTCCAGGCGACAATCCAGCAGCGAGCGAAGGATAAGTATCATGGCCACCGCAACGGCAACAATGCCAACCACCGGTAGGGTTCGAAAGACCAAGGGTCGTGTCTTGGTTGATTGGTTGACCACAACCGATCACAAGAAAATCGGCTACCTGTACCTAATCACCTCCTTCACCTACTTCATCATCGCCGGCATCATGGCACTTGTGATTCGTGCCCAGTTGGCAGCCCCCGGCTTGCAGATTGTTGCGACTAAAGAGCAATACAACCAGCTCTTCACAATGCACGGCACCATCATGTTGCTTATGTTTGCCACCCCGTTATTCGCGGCTTTTGCCAACATTCTTATGCCGGTTCAAATCGGTGCGCCGGATGTTGCTTTCCCGCGACTAAATGCAATCGCCTACTGGTTCTACTTCTTCGGCTCTTTCGTAGCGGTTGCCGGATTCTTCACCCCTCAGGGTGCGGCATCCTTCGGTTGGTTCGCTTACGCACCACTCTCCAGCACCACATTCTCACCTGGCCTCGGCGGTGACCTATGGGTCTTCGGATTGGCTTTGAGCGGTTTTGGAACAATCATGGGTGGTGTCAACTTCATCACCACCGTTCTAACCATGCGTGCACCGGGTATGACCATGTGGCGCTTGCCAATCTTCACCTGGAACACGCTGGTCACCTCAATCCTGATCATCATGTGTTTCCCTCCATTGGCTGCCGCCCTGTTCGCACTGGGCGCAGACCGCAAGTTTGGTGCTCACATCTTTGACCCAGCCAACGGTGGGCCAATGTTGTGGCAGCACCTGTTCTGGTTCTTTGGTCACCCAGAGGTTTACATTTTGGCCTTGCCGTTCTTCGGTATCGTGTCAGAAATCTTCCCGGTGTTCAGCCGCAAACCAATCTTTGGATACAAGACGCTGGTTTATGCAACCATCGCAATCGCAGCTCTATCGATGACGGTGTGGGCTCACCACATGTACGTCACCGGTTCTGTGCTACTGCCGTTCTTTGCTTTCACAACCATGTTGATTGCTGTTCCTACCGGCGTGAAGGTATTCAACTGGATCGGAACGCTGTGGCGCGGTTCGGTCACATTTGAAACCCCGATGCTCTTCAGCCTCGGCTTCTTGATGACTTTTATTTTCGGTGGTCTGACCGGAGTCATCTTGGCTTCACCCGCCTTGGACTTCCACCTCTCGGACTCCTACTTTGTGGTTGCTCACTTCCACTACGTAGTGTTCGGAACGGTTGTGTTCGCAATGTTCGCGGGTATTTACTTCTGGTATCCAAAGATGACCGGAAAGATGCTCAACGAGCGCCTCGGCAAGATCCACTTCTGGTTGCTGTTCTTCGGATTCCACTTGACCTTCCTGATTCAGCACTGGCTGGGTGTCATGGGTATGCCAAGACGTTACGCCACCTACTTGCCTGAAGATGGCTTTACCTGGATGAACCAGCTCTCAACCGCCGGTTCGGTGCTTCTAGCCCTGTCGATGATTCCGTTCCTCTGGAACGTGTACATCACCGCTCGCAAGGGCGCTAAGGTGACTCTAAATGACCCTTGGGGCTATGGCCGTTCACTTGAGTGGGCAACCGGAACCCCGTTCCCACGCCACAACTTCACTTCGATTCCACGTGTTCGTTCTGAGTCTCCGGCCTTTGATCTAAACCACCCTGAGCATGCCGCGCCTGAGGCAAAAGCTTCGGCAAAGAAGGACTAAGCGCAATGAAGACTAACGCACGCATCTTTCTACTGTTGACAGTTTTCTACATCGTTGACGCAGCTGGCTATGCCATCTGGGCCACCGTCGTAAACGGCAAGATTGAAGTTATCGGCACCGCAGCTATTTCGATGCTGGTGTTCTTGAGCGGCTTCATCACCTTCTACCTCTACAAGACCAACACAGTGCAAGGAGTTGTTCCTGAGGATCGTCTCGATGCGAACATTGAGGATGGAGATGCCGAGATCGGTTTCTTCTCTCCTTGGAGCTGGTGGCCATTGGCTCTAGGCTTGTTTGCCGCCATGGCCTTTGCTTCGCTCGCGATTGGTTGGTGGCTCTTCTTCATTGCCTTCCCACTTGCGCTGGTTGCCATCATCGGGTTCGTCTTCGAATACAGCAGAGGGCAGCACGCTCACTAGGCTTTTTAAAAATAGGCCCCGGACCATTTGGTTCGGGGCCTATTTTTGTTACTCTCAATTTAAAGCAAAATGGATTCGCATCAGCGAATCCATTTCGTTTTGGGGTGAGTAACGGGACTTGAACCCGCGACTTCCTGGACCACAACCAGGCGCTCTACCAGCTGAGCTATACCCACCATGCGTTGTTGTTCAAACAACGACCACTAGAGTCTATCAGTTTTCCGCAGTTATTTTTAGTGCCGCTGCCTGCGCCTCAACGGAACTCGGGCCGGGCTGAGCGACCAATACCGTCTCGCGATAGTAGCGAAGTTCATTGATTGATTCCAGAATATCGGCAAGCGCACGGTGGTCGCCGGTCTTCTTAGGCATCTGGAAGTACACGCGGGGGTACCAGCGACGACTGAGCTCCTTTAGTGACGAAACATCAATGTTTCGGTAGTGCAAATGCTGGTCAAGTTTTGGCATGTAGCGGTTCAGAAACATTCGGTCGGTTCCAATCGAGTTACCCGCGAGCGGTGCGATTTTCGGTTCTGGAACAAAACGTTGAACGTATTCGAGAACCAGTTGTTCGGCATCTGCAAGATCAAGACCGGTTTCAAATTCTTCGATCAACCCCGATTTCGTGTGCATGTCGCGCACAAAGTCGCCCATGTTTGCTAACGAATCCGCTCGGGGCTTGATGACAATCTCGAGACCGCCATCCAAGATTTCGAGGTTGGAGTTTGTGATGACGACGGCCACTTCAACGAGGCAGTCCTTCTCTGGGTCAAGGCCTGTCATTTCACAGTCAATCCATACGAGGTGGTCCGAAATAACAATCACGTCCAAAAACTAAGGGAGGCCACCGACATTTCGATGACCTCCCTAAGTTTACGCTTTGCTATTAGGCTGCAACGGCTTTCTTTGTCGCCTTGCGGCCCTTGCGGGTAGCCTTGCGAACCTTACGGCCTTCGACTAACCAGTAGAGCACCGGCACGATGACCAGAGTCAAGATGGTCGACGAGAACAGTCCACCGATGACCACAACAGCCAATGGCTTCGAGATGAATCCGCCACCACCGGTTAGGCCAATGGCCATTGGGGTTAGGGCAAAGATTGTCGCCAGAGCTGTCATTAGAATCGGGCGAAGTCGCTGTCTCGCGCCATTCATGATTGCCTCCTGAATCGGCATACCATCGCTGCGGTACTGGTTCACCAGGTCAATCAACACAATTGCGTTGGTGACCACGATGCCAACCAGCAACAACATACCAATCAGGGCAGGTACGCCCAGGGCGGTGTCTGTCACGAGCAGGGCAACGAACGCGCCGGTTGCAGCAAACGGGATTGATGACAAGAGAAGCAACGGTTGAACAATGCTTCGGAACGTTGCCACCATGACCACGTAGACGATAGCAATCGCCGCGAGCAGTGCCAACCCAAGCTGACCGAACGAGTCCGCCTGTGACGCGCTGACGCCTCCAAGGGTGGCTGTCGCTCCGGTTGGAAGTTCGACCTTTGCTAGACGCCCGGTGACCTCTTTGTTGATGCTTCCTAGGTCATCGCCAATCGGGGTCAGTGAAACGCTAGCGGTACTGTCGCCTTTTTCGCTTGTGATGCTTACCGGCACCATGACTTCACGAACCTTGGCGATGGATGAAAGTTTCACCGTTCCAGTCGCCGTTGGGACCTTGATGTCGCGAATCTTCGCGACGGTGTCTGGCGCACTGGTCTTGACCACGTAAATCGGAGTGCTGAGACCTGAAAGGGTCAGGCTGCCGATGCTTGCCGGGCGCAACTGCGCTGCAACGATTGAGCTCACTGCCACCTCGGTCAGGCCTTTGGCTGCAGCCTTTTGACGGTCAACGGTGATTTTTAGCGTGCGCTGGTCATCTGAGATTGAGTCGGTGATGTCCTTCTCAATGTTCTTAACCCCAACCATCGCGGCCGCAACTGCTTTGATGCCGTCTCTCAACGCGATGTCGTTGGTCGCCTTCACCTTGATGTCGATTGTTGACGAGCTTCCGAAACCGCCACCTCCGGCGTTGATTTTTACAACTCCGAGGGTTGAGTCAGCATCGAAACGCTTCTGAATATCAGCCTGCAACGCGGTTGCATCGGCGCCGTCTTTTACGGTTACCTGAATGGCGATTCCGCCAGCCGCGGCACCGAAGGCAACGCGACCGTCTCCGGTTGAACCGATCGTGGTCTGAACAACCTCTACCTCATCGCGTGAGAGCAGGATTTTCTCTACCTTTGCCGTTGCAACATCCTTTTGCTCCAGGCTCGATCCGGCTGGAAGAGTCTGGTTGATGGTGAACGAACTTGAGCCTGAGCCTCCGATGAAGTTGGTCTTCAATAGGCCAACGAGCCCAAAGGTCAGAACCAGGATGATGACCGATGCCATGAGAGTGACAAACGGGTGCGCCTGAGTGGTCTTTAGCACCGGCAAATAGCCGCGCTGCAACCAGCTCTTTCGCTCTTTCGCTTCTTCTTCCTCACGGGCCTTTAGCTCGGCCTTTTTGGCAGCCTTGGCATCTAAAGTGGCGTCAATCTTTGGCGACTTTAGGAACCAGTAAGCCAGAACCGGCACGATGGTTAGCGATACGAACAGTGAGGCAACCAAAGCGATTGCGAAGGTGAACGCGAATGGTCTAAATAGCTGACCAACGATTCCACCGACGAGGGCGATTGGCAAGAAGACCGCAACCGTGGTTATGGTTGCCGCGGTAATTGCGCTCGAGACTTCCTTTACCGCTCGCAAAATTGCCTTGCTCTTTGGTTCACCATAAGAAAGATGACGATTGATGTTTTCGATTACCACAATCGAGTCGTCAACGACTCGGCCGATTGCGATGGTCAACGCGCTCAAGGTGAATAGGTTGAGCGAGAAACCGAACCAGCTAAGGCCGACGAAGGTAATCAATACCGAGGTAGGGATAGAGATGGCTGTGACGATGGTCGAGCGAATCGAAAGCAAGAAGATCAAGATAACGATGATGGCGAAGCCAAGACCCAGCAAGCCTTCGCTGTTGAGGTCTTCAAGAGACTTCTCAACAAATGGTGCCTGATCAAAAATCGTGGTGACGGTGACATCTTTTCCAAGCTTCGATTTCAGCTCGGGAACCAACTTGTTCACATCATGTGAGAGTGCAACCGTGTTGCCATCCGGAGTCTTGGTGATGGAAATGGCTAGGGCTGCTTGGCCGTTCACGCGAGCGATGCTGGTGACCGGGGCGTTTTCGTACCTTACGGAAGCTACGTCGGAAATCTTAAGAACCTTGATGCTGGTGGTCACGGTTGGAACCGTTGGAATGGTCGGTGTTGTGGTGCCACTGGTTGGGAATCCGGTCGGGAACCCACTGGGAATACCAGTTGAGCCGGTACTGGCCGTCTTTGGGTAGCTGGTGGTGGTCTTGGTTGTGATGAGTGGCAGTGCCTTGAAGGCGGCCAGGCTCTCAACGGCTGTTCCGGCCTCAACCGAAAGGGTTCCCTTGCTGTCATCAATCGTGCCGGCAGGTATTACCAACCCGTTGGACTGCAATGCGGTTACGATCGACTGCTGAGTCAAGTTATTGGCGTCAAGCACTGACTGCTTGAGTTTGAGGTTGATTCGCTTCTCGGTGATTCCAGAGATAGTCACATCGCGCACGCCTTTGACGCCGCTGAAAAGGGGAGTGGCAATGTCAGAGAGGATTTTGCCTACTGCTTCGTTGTTGCCGTTTGGGCCTGAAACTCCAAGGGCGATGATCGGAATCGAATCAAGGCTTCCAGACAAAACGGTTGGTGTCACGTCTGTCGGCAAGGAGTTTTGGATTCCAGCGATTGCGCCGGCAATCTCTTCCTTGACCTTTGAGCTGGTGGTTCCAAACTCAAACTCGACTCGCACGGTCGAGACGTTGCTCTGCGAAGTTGTGGTGGTGTTGGTGACACCTTCGAGGCCCTTGACGGCGTCCTCGATCTTGCGACTGACCTGCTTGTCAACCACTTCCGGGGAGGCTCCGGGGTAGATGCTTACTATTGCGGCCTGTGGAACCTCAATCGAGGGAAAAAGTTCCTGCTTCAACGATCCGAGTGAAATCACACCGAAAATCGCGATGATTACGGTGATCAGT
Organism: Microbacteriaceae bacterium; assembly: GCA_947378555.1. Lineage (GTDB taxonomy): Bacteria > Actinomycetota > Actinomycetes > Actinomycetales > Microbacteriaceae > Rhodoluna. The sequence continues at coordinate 2,610 of CANCKM010000019.1, read as the reverse complement.
GCTACGACCGATCGGTTTGCGACACTGAGTTTTGCTAAACGAAACAAGGTTCCTCCGATATGTATTTACCTAGGTAACTAAGCATAGCTTCTCCAGGGTGTAAAGACGCCAAATTGCAGGCATCCAAGTGGTTCCAACCCCCGCAGTTGTAAGCCTATTCCAATACGCAACACTAGGATGAATGCCATGTTGAACGTTCGCCTAATAATGCTGATCCTCAAGCGGTTGGCCGTTCTGGCGATGGCTCTGCTGCTCACCGTTCCGTTCTTCATTCCCAATCAAAGTTCTGGCACGCGTAGCTATAAAGAGGCAGCCGGAGCAGGCGCAACATTCCTAGCCGTCAATCAGGTAAACGTGCATTATCAAGAGTTGGAATACTCGGGGGATTGCCACTGCAAGGCACCGCTAATCGTCATGCTCCACGGTTTTGGCGCAAGCAACTTCACCTGGCGCGACATTGCGGCACCGCTTAGCAAGTTCGGCCGAGTGGTTGCCTTCGAGCGGCCGGCCTATGGCTTCACCGAGCGGCCAACAACCTGGACGGGCGAAAACCCATACGGTGACGCATTCATCATGAAGATAATCTCCCGCGTAATCAACCGCTTCGGCGGCGACCGCAAAATAGTCTTAGTTGGGCATTCGGCTGGGGCGAACCTTGCCGCACAGTACGCTCTTCAAAATCCAACCCGTGTGCACTCCCTGGTGTTGATGGCTCCGGCGATTCTGGCTTCCGGGGGGCTTCCGGATTGGGCCAAACCGATCGCCTACGTTCCGCAGATCGCTCACCTGGCGCCAGTGCTAGTCGGTCAAATAGCTCAGTACGGCGATGCCATCATTCGCTCCAGTTTTTACGACCAAGAGGCGATAACCGCATCGGTGCTCGCCGGGTACCACTCACCATTGCAAATTAAGGGCTGGGAGGCCGCTCTCTGGCAGGCAACCCTCGCCCCGAGAAACGCTGACCTAAGAGTCCGACTAAGCGAAATCCAACAGCCGACTCTCCTCATCACGGGCGACCAAGACACCATCGTCCCCACCTGGCAGACCCGAAAGCTCTCGCACCTGCTGCCGAACAACCAGATCGTCGTGGTTCCGCGGGCGGGTCATCTGGCGCACGAGGAGTATCCATCGTCGGTATTGGCAGCTATTGCCAAGCGCGCCGGTTATTTGTTTTAGGCTGGGGCGATGAGCGAAACCCTGCCACCGTGCCCAAACTGCAACTGCGAATACACCTACGAAATGGGCGACCTGCTGGTTTGCCCAGAGTGCGCGCATGAGTGGTCGGCAGAATCGACGATGGATGTTGCCGAGGCCACCGAAACCGAACGCATTGTCAAAGACTCGGTCGGCAACCGACTCTTTGATGGCGACACCGTAACAATCGCCAAAGATCTCAAGGTCAAGGGCAGTTCAAGCTCGCTCAAGGTGGGCACCAAGGTGCGCAACATTCGCCTGGTGAACGGGGCGGACGGCCACGACATCGATGCCAAGGTTGACGGCTTTGGGCAGATGATGCTCAAGTCGAGCGTGGTTAAGAAGGTCTTGTAGCCCTAAAACGGGGTAGCAATCGTCGACCTGCGATAAACTCGAGATTGCTTTGGATTCCAAAGCCCGCCCTCGTAGCTCAGTGGATAGAGCAAGAGCCTTCTAATCTCTTGGTCGCTGGTTCGATTCCAGCCGAGGGCACCACTCGCATCCTTCGCAAGGGGCTTCACAGCAAGCATTTGTAAGTTTTTTTCAAATGTTCGCCGATAGCCAAATGGACACAAGAGACCATAAGAGCCGACCACTACCCACCCTTTATTGCACGCCTATTGCTCGAATAGGCGCTTATCTAGGGAGCGTTAATTGGCTAAAAGAAAAAGACGAAGCTTCGGAGCCGTTCGAAAGCTACCATCTGGCAGATTCCAAGCGAGCTACATTTCGCCCGAGGGCCTTCGTCAAAGCGCCGCTGGGACTTTTGCGACTCGAACTGATGCTGATGGATATCTGAACTCCGTCAGGTACGAGATTGATAAAGGGCTCTGGGCTCTAGAACAGAAAAACGAATCGGCACAGGAAAGAATCCTCTTTGGTGACTTTGCGTTATCGCACATAGCCAAACAGACAACGAGTCGCGGCGCGCTCTTGAAGCCATCGACCAAGAGCCACTACAAAAAGTTGTTACGAGTAAACCTGAAGGACTTTTTGGAGATCCCCATATGGGACATAACGAAACCAATGGTGGACGAGTGGTATTTGATTGCAATCTCAGAAGGCAGGTTCTCGACAGCCTCAAAAGCCTACAAACTCTTGTCAGGTGTATGCAAGCGAGCCGTTCTCGATGATGTGATCATAAAGAACCCTTGCGCTGTAAGAGGAGCCCAATCAGCATCGACTGGAAAAAAAATAGTTTGCCCGACTCCTGAGCAGGTTAACTTGCTTGCACGCCAGATAGCACCCAAATACAGGATGATGGTTCTAGTTAGCGCATATGCGGGGCTTCGCTTCGGGGAAGTGACCCAGCTTCGAGTGAAAGACTTTCACCTACTCAAACGAGGAGGCCCGCGGTCGTACTCAATTCGGGTTGAGCGTGCTGTGATATGCCCCACGTTTTCCGGACAGTTTCTT
>CANCKM010000018.1 GCA_947378555.1 Microbacteriaceae bacterium | reverse complement strand
CTTTAAGGAAGAAGCTTCAAGCCCCAGCCATTAACCTCGCCTTGAGGTGATCTCCGAAGCTTCTCCATGATGATATCCAACGCTCGGTTGCTTTGCCCAGGACGAAGTACATGTAATCCAAGTGGTCGAGCTACCATGTCCGCCAACTGGAGCCCCGAGCTATTAGTTTTCTTAGATGCGGTCAGAAATTCAAAAGTTTCGGGCATCCCAATTATCTTTGTGCGATCCATCAGCCTGCGGAATTCGAGCTCAAGACCAGCATCCTCTTTCTTCCCACGGCTTTCAAAGACAACAAAGGTCTTCTTGCCCGTTTGTCCCTTGCTTTGAAGTTCATAGTATGCCCTCTCAAGCCCAAACTCCATGGCGACTCTATAGGGGCTATCGTCTCTGTAACCAGTAGTCCGATATTTGTATTTTTCGATCACGCAAGCCACAACTTTAAACGATGCCTCGTTGATCGTGCGGTTGAGGTTTTCATAGAAAGCTGTGCGAACAGCTTTATCAAAAAGCAACTTAAATGGGCCTTCACTCTTGCGTATCTCGCGCTCATGAAGAATAACCATGTCATGTCCAAAGAATTTGAACTTGAAGTTTTGTATGGCGGGCACAATCTTGCTTGTGTAGTCAGAAACCTTGAATAAGCAGAAAGCTAAAACGAAGATAGGGAATTCTGGGTTGATGTCAGTAAGGCTATGGTCACCAGATTCATCAACGTAGATGATGTAGTCCCCGAATGTGTTCGAATGCTCGGGAATTCCTGGCAGGCTCTTCTCCATAACTAGAGGCTACAACGCTTGTCACGGTCCTTTGCTAAAGCTCGGGTACTTGTCTGCTTCGAGGCCTTCTCTGAACTTCACCAAATGCAGAACAGTCTCCAGTAGATAGATGCTGAGTTGGAAAAGTCTTGCTACTTCGACCTCACTTGTTGAGATGTAAAAAGTCGTACTTTTTGTCTCTTCGTGGTCGACGAGCGCTCGCCTATTGAGCAGCATCAAACCTGCTGAGCTGTTAGCGTGTGCAATTCCACTGGCGCTTTGCCACACTGTTGAGATGAGGTTACTGCCTTCGGATCCAACTCCAAGGCCTTGAAGGACAACTCCAGACCAGCGGACTCGATCTTTGATACTCGACCGTTTTATCTCCGCCTGAGAAACTGGTTCGAGCCCAAGGGAAACAGCCTTGTCACTAATTTTCCCCAGCTTTGTCTCAAGAGATGGGGTGCCTGATACGCCGATATCTTCAAGGGCTTTTGCTAGCAATGTCGCACCTGTTGCAAATTGGACTAGCACTCGTCTTCGTCGTTCATCTGGGTCTTCAGGATCGAGGTACCACATTGCGAGGCTTGCATGTTCAATCGCTGATCGAACCAGTGTGTAGGCGGCCAGGTTTGGGATCAAGTCGCTGACGGTCAGGTTTCTAAGTGTTTGTAAGTGATCTATGCACGAACTCAGCGCAAATTGAACTTCAGTTGTAAGCAGGTATGGTTTCAGCGCTAGGTCATCTGTTGCAAAGGTTTGTCCTTTATTTTTAAGTTCGAATGCAGAGGAAAATTCTTGTACCAGACCTTCAAAATTCAAAAAAAGTGTGTCTAGCTGAACACGAGCCTCCGCAATTTGATCGGGCGTCGGGCTTCGGTCAAAACCAACACCCTGCTCGTATTTGGAAGCACTCAAGGCTTACCCGCAGTGCTGATGTGCTCACCGAGCTTGTCCATCCACGAGGCCGTTTGCGCAGGGTAGGCGTGACCATAAACATCGAGGGTCATTTTTGCTGATGAGTGACCGAGGATCTTGGAAACTTCTGGGATTGGTGCACCGAGGCTCGCAAGTAACGATCCAGTTGTGTGGCGAAGCGAGTGAATAACAACATTCTTCATGCCAAGTTTTTCGGTTGCAGGCTTGAAGTATTTTCTGCGGAAGAATCCATAGTCGAGCGCCTGACCATTAGAGCCTGTGAACACCCAGTCTCTGCCTTGTTTACCCTCTAATAGAGGCGTGATCAGTTCTATCGTGTTCTGATCGAGCGGTACAGCGCGCTCTTCGCCAGTCTTGGTTGTACCTGGAACGAAGTCCCCATTCTCATCACGCAATTTTTTACCGAACTCATCCGTTGACCATGAATGTGCAACTTTAACGCCCTTGGCTTCCAAGTCAAAGTCTTCGACGCGAAGGGCAAGTGCTTCGTTGACGCGTAGCCCGCAAGTGCCCAGAAAAATGACGAGTGAGCGATGCGGTCCGCACTGGTCCGCTAATTGGAAGAGCTCCTGAGCGGTAAGACCGTCCTTAGGTTTGGCCATGATTTTAGGGAGTTTGATGCCGACCGCGGGGTTTCGACCCAGTAACTCATCTTCGAGGGCGGACTGAAGTATTTGGTGAAGGAGGCGATATGACTGGCGAATTGTGGTCGGACCGACTCCGTCATCGACTAAAGATGCGACCCACTTCTTGATGTCCGAAGTCGTGATCGAGGTAAGTTTGCGCTCGCCGAATTTCGGCAGCAAGTAAAGTTTCAGCTGAGAGTTGTATGTGCCGAGTGTCTTGCCTGAAATGTCCAGCTTGCCTTTCTTCCACTCAACAACGAACTCGCCAAACATAATGCGTGCAGACTCAGAATCGATCGGACGCCCATCCTCGGATGCCAATTCGGCACGAGCAACCCATTTGTTGGCGCTATCGACGTCTTCGAATGACTGCGTGTAAACACCAGATTCGTCGATAAAGGTCGCGACCCACTTGCGCTTTTTGCGCTCGACACCTTCTGTGCATCGATCTAGCTCGCTTTTTAGGTTGCGCTTCCAACGCTCGGCGTCTTCTTGACGCTCGAAGTTGCGTGATTCTTCTCCTCGGTCATGAAAAAGACGAGCCTGCCACATGCCAGTCGGCAGCTGCTTGATGCCAGGAATTCGATTAACTTGCTTTGGCATTACAAACCCTTCTTTAAGAGTTCTTTTCTAGCACGCACCTCTGACGCTTTAGGGATCGCTCCGCTTGCTCGCCCTCGCTGAATTCGAGACTCTACTGTTCCAACTCCCACTTGCTGAAATTGAGCGATCAATTTCACAGGGGTCACCACCTCAAGAAAAGTAGCCATTTTGAAGAGGGACTCTGTCTGTTTCTGAAGTGTCAAGCCACTAACCTTGCCGCTAACAAAGTGGTGTGCCATGTGTGCCTCAAATAGCGATGCACGTTCAGCTACTCCAAGAGGTGGGATACTTTCGCCCGCGCCAGGTGTAGACAGAAGCGCCTCGGCCATTGGGAAAACATAAGTCTCTGCGAAGGTCTTCGCCTCCAAGGTCATGTCTTTTGGATTTGTCGAAGATAGTGGCACAGCCAGATCCAAGAGCATCGTTGGCAATCCATTGACCGCCAAGCCAGAAACGAACCAGTGGCAAAAGTTGCCCGTTGCGGTTGCCTTCATTTCAGCAGTCGCGTAAACCAAGCCGCGCTCTAGCTCTAGATCAAGTCTCTTCGCCAGTGGCGAACGAAGTACTTCTTGCATCTGAACGTCTCCTATGATCAAATAATCACCAACTATGTATGTTGATACAATATAGATTACCATACAAATTTGAATACGTCTAGTTATCTAAGGAGAAACACATGAATGCAGGCTCACAGTGTCTAACTGTGGGGCAGTTGGCAGATCGATGGCAGAAGAGCGACAAGTGGATTTACAGCAACTACCGCCGTATCGGGCTGAAGGTGCTTCCAATAGGACAGCAACTCCGCTTCCCACTTGATCAAGTCGAGGCTTGGGAGCAATCCCACCTCCGATAAAGGCGAACGCTCGGGCGACAACCCGAGCGCTCAATGTCAAATCCCACCCCCTACTAAGAGAAAGGTCCGACATGGACAATTTACCTTCGACAGCAACCACGTTGCGAGCGCACTCCTACTTGAAAGCCCCCACTCCACTTCAGCATGTTCATGTCTATAGACATGTAGATTCTGCAAACTTGGAGAGCAGTCCAAATATCTGGCCCGAACTCAATGAATCATTAGTCGTTATAGACATCGACTGCCCTCCACATACCGGTGATTGCCGTGGAGAGCTTTCAGATTCTGAAGAGCAAGAGTTCTTTGGCGGTGCGCTATGAGCATGCTCCAGCGAGCACTAAATTACGTAGCCGCGGGTTATTCTGTCTTCCCTTGTTATGAGAAGGACGAGTGGGTTGGCTCAAGTCTCCACACTCGAAAGTCACCAGCTACCAAGCGTGGTCACCTTGATGCAGTAAAAACCGAAGAAGGTGTCTATCGATATTGGGGGCTAAACCCTGATCGCCTGGTTGGTCTGCCAACCGAGGACAAGCTAGCAATTATGGACATTGATATCAAGGTCGACAAGGGCACTGACGGTTACCACGAGCTCGATTCTCGCGGTTTGAAATACCCGGAATCGAACAATATCCCTACCCCGTCGGGAGGGATGCATGTTTACATGCTAAATACCTCAGGCAAAAAGCTGAGCCCTGGCGCAAACATCAAGCTCGCCGATGGGACTGTCTTAGAGGGTGTTGACCGCCGCGCAGGCAGCTCTTATGTGATCGCCTACTCAGATACCCCGCCAAAGCTAGACGAGTTGGAGCCTGCTCCCGACTGGTTTTGTGTCTCATCTCCACAATCCGAAGGTTCGCCTTTCAGCGGAACGTTTCAGGAGTGGTTCAACCGTCTGCCTGAGGGAGTGCCGGATTCACGCGTCTCCCGAGCGGTCCTTGATTTTCCCGACGGCGATTTCGGACATCAGACAATGATTACAAAGCAGGCGCATCTAGTTCGATTGGGTGCTGAACGTTGTATCGGAGTTCCGGGGGCGCTCGCCGGATTGTTGGCCCTTTGGACTCACCCGCCCTACGACCAGCCCCAATACCAACTCGAATGGAACGCCGCACTCGAAGGGGCTGTGCGTAAATACGGCGGAATTCCAAAGCTTGGAGACGAAGTAGATCCGAGAACAGGTGAGCCTTCTCCATCGAAGGCCACATTCACCCTTGAACAGGAAATTGAAATGCGTGCCGAGCGCTTCTACATCGAGAAGAAGGCCGCGCAAGTAGCTGACACGAGAATTGAATCGGAAAGCTTCAAGGGTTCTGTCGAACTTTCTGTGGATGACCTAAAGGCCACCAAGAGCATTTTTCTTGTGCAAGACTTACTGCCCATCGATTCAATAGCCTTTTTGGTGGGTGTCTCGAACCTGGGCAAAACGTTTGCCTATGTAGACATGATTTGCCACATCATCCATGGCATGAACTGGCTTGGCAAGCAAACTAAACCGATCAAGATCCTCGTCGTTCTAGGTGAAGGCAAGGCGGGTTTTTACGCCCGCCTCGAAGCTTGGTTCAAGTTCCACAATCTCGACATTGAAATCATTCGTGACTACCTCAGTTTCATTGACGGTGCGAACCTCTTCAATGACCAATCTCTGGCAAAGATGTCTGAAGTGGCGAATCGCGAAGGTTGCGAACTCATCGTCCTTGATACCTGGGCGGCAACCTCGGGTGTTCCGGATGAGAATGCTGGTGCGTTGAATTCCACGGCAATGAATCGTGCCATGACAATCAAGGCCGGTGCATCGCTTCTCTTCGTGCATCACCCGACGAAGACTTCTGAAAAGGGTGAACGCCCGGAGCTTCGCGGTTCTTCAGCGCTAAAAGGTCGAGCTGACTTAGTCATGACTATGTATGCAGATCCGACTTTCAAGCCCTCAAGTGGCGAGAGTGGTGAGTTCATCGCGCTTTCAACCGAAGTAACCCATGGCGGTAAGAATCGCCATGCCCGCACAGAAACACTTCGAGGTCTCTACCTGTGCGAAACGGACGATGACCAAAAGGTTTTCATGCAGCTTGAGTCGGAAGCAATTTCTAAGAATGCGCTAAAAGTACGTGATCACCTACTTGAACGCATGTCTGCAGAGCAACTGGGCAAAAAGATGAAGAAGTCCTACACAAGCGTCAAACGATACCTGGATTCTGCAATTGCCGAAGGAATCGCAGTGAAGATACCTCGCCAAAGCAGCACCGAACCAGACCAGTTCGAACTAACCGAACGCGGAAAAGCCGCAAACCAGATCAACTGGGCATCCCTAGTAAAGAACAGCAAATAAACAAATAAAACGGCGAAAGCCAGAAAGGTTCCATCCATGATTGACGGCCAGATTGCAACACTACCCTTAGAGCCGAGCGACCCCTGGTACAGCTTTGTCCAGGCATACAAGGTTCTACCCGTAAAGCCCGGACCATACGGTAAAACAAAGAGCTTGAAGGCTCACTCGACCTACCTACCAGGAGGTGTGAAGATCAGCTCAACCTTCTCAACTACTTACGAAGTTGGGCGCATGACAATCGATTTAGAAGACCGCAAGTTAATCCGAGATGACCTGATAACGGCGCTCGCCGGATGGGGTTGGGTCTTCCTGAGATTGGGCAACGAGGCATTCGTGTTCCGCAAAGCCATCGGGCTAGTCGAGGGAGAGTCAACCATGCCTTCAGCGATGACGCTGATTCTCGAAAAGTTGGGTGTTGAACCGAACCAAGATTGGGGGATCGGAGGGCTATGAAGCTAAGTTCATTGTTTATGAGAGCAAATCGCTACTTCATGCAGAAATTCGTTGAGGCTCTAGTCACCCAACTCGCAGTTATCTGTCAGCGATATTTAGCAAAGGGCAGTGACCACATTGGGTCGCAATTTGTGCGTATTCACGTCGATGCCGAGTCAGAAATGCCTTCGATCATGTGCACCCTATGTTTGAAAACATTGACTGGGATTTCACTGTCGGAGTCAAGCGACCATCTGCTTCTTGACCACACTTGCGGAGGGGATGTCTCTAAGGCAGCTTCTATCCTGATGGATGATCAATGGATCACGGGTGAGATAAGAGAATTCGATCGAGTCTGGGCCAGCAATGCGGCCTTCTTCATTGAATGCGGGCTCTCAGAGCCCCAGGCCCTTGAGGCTTGCGAACGTCTTCTTCGCAGAGAGATAGCCCCAAGCCGAGAAGATGAGGATTTTTATTCAAACAGCCACTATTACAACCACCGTTGGCGCGACGATTTTCTCGAGCACAAACTCGCAAATGGTTACGTCTTCGACGGTGGAATAGACAAGTACCGATGGGCTAGGGACTAGGAACCCCTCACAAAGGGTTACCTGCCGAGGAAAATCTGTTTGTAAAGGAGCCGTTAAGCTTTAGCAAAGCCGCAGTGCCCCCGCCATGCTCTCTATGGCGCGAGGATATATCTACAGGGCCTTTAGCGTCAGATCAAGGTTTGCATGCCACCCGCATTAGAAACGGCCCATATCTGCCGCCTGTGCCCCGTATGGCCTAAGACAACTCAGAACGCTAAGTTTGGCGTCATTACCTGTAGGAATTCAGAGTCCTGCACAGCTCCAAAGGGTGGCTTGACTAATAAAATATTGGGGTACATAGCCACTCAGGCTCTGTATAGAGGTACTGCAACATAACTAGGATCAGAAGGTTGGGGGTTCGAGTCCCTCCAAGCGCACTAAAACCCGGTTTCTTCTCACGAGAGCCGAGTTTTTTACTCCTAATGTTCTCTCTAGTTAGTTTTGATCAGCTCTCTCGTTGTCATTCTCGGGTTTAAGACCTAAGCAATAATCGCCAGTTAGCAAATAAACATCGGGATAGTCGACTCGAGTTTTTGGCCAACATCTGTTGGACTACATGCTTGGAATTTCGTGAGTCTTTCATGAAACCCCTAATCTTTCGCCAACGGTCGTTGCAAGCACCAGGTAGACCCAAAAGATTAGGTAAATGCCTGGGCTTTCAAGGGAAGCACGTTGCCAGTGATGTTCATACGTTAGCCCGATGAAGTCGCTCTACGTTTTCACTGAGAAATCAATTTGCCGTCTCAGCGTCCTCTCAGGTACACGCCCGTATTGTGACACCATGAATGAATTTGCAATCGTCACAAAGGATCTCACGAAGTCATATAAAGACGTCGTTGCCCTCGAAAACTTAAACCTAAGTGTTCGCCAGGGTGAAATTTTTGGCCTGCTGGGCCACAATGGTGCTGGCAAGACAACTACGGTCAATCTGCTCACTACACTTCTTGTACCAACGTCAGGAACGGTTGAGATTGAAGGCGTAGACAGCTCAAAGAGTGCGAAAGATATCCGCAAGCTAATTGGTTACCTTCCGGAGAACGTCCAACTTTACAACAATATGACCACCATGGAGAACCTTCGATTCTTTGCGAATCTCTCCGGCTTGAAAAAACCAGAGGCAAGGATCAAGGAAGTTTTGGATTACCTGAACTTCAACAGCCACTACAACAAGCGCATTGGAACCTTTAGCAAGGGCATGCGCCAGCGAGTAGGTATTGCGCAAGCAATCCTGCACAACCCATCAGTGTTATTTCTCGATGAGCCAACCTCTGGACTTGACCCTGAGGGTGTGCGTCAACTTCGCGACGTCATCATCCGTCTGAATGCTGACCTGGGTGTCACTATCTTCATGAATACTCATCTTCTTTCCGAGGTAACGAAGACTTGCTCCAGCATTGGAATTTTGAAAGGCGGGAAGTTGGCCTATCAAAATTCCATGAACTCAACGCTTGCCGAATTCCCAGACCAAGATTCGCTGGAAGATATTTACCTGTCGATTGAAACGGCTGATTAGGAATGTCCCCAATGAAGGCGATTATTCGTCAGGAGCTTTTGGCGCTTTCCAGAGAACGGCTCCCACTTATGCTTTTTACGGTATTTGTGTCCATGATTTCGGTCTCGAGCTTGATCGGATTCTTGACCAAAACCACGGTGAGTGATGTTTGGATCAGGACTCGTGAAGCCGGATTGACATCTGCGCCTAATCCGTTCGCAAGTTTGTCTCCACTTTATTACGCACGAAATTCAATAATTTATATAATCCTTGTTGGAACGTTGATGGCAATTATTGCCGGTGTGTCCTCTGCGCTAAGAGACAGAAAAGCGGCGACGATAGACCTCATACTTTCTAGGCCAACTTCTCGATCCGCATATATATATGGAAAATTAATCGGGATCACAATTTGGCTTTCACTTTCCCTATTCCTAGTGGGTGTTATCGCTGCGGTCGTAATCTCAATTATCTTCGGTGCGGCACTGCCTGCGAGTGACTACGCAAGGCTGGCAGTCTTTTTTCTGCTTGCGCTACCCCTACTGTCAGGCTTCGCAGTAATCGGCATGTTTGCTGGATTACTCAGTAAGCGCGAAACAAGTGCCCTGTTGTTGCCGATCAGCTTCTGGGCATTTGTAACTTTTGTGATTCCACAGATAGGAACGGCCGCGAGACCAGTCGCCTTACTAAATCCGGTACCCCTTCCACCCACTTCGGGCGGGCCATTTGGTGCGTTGAACTTTTTCATTGGCCCATTCGCTGTTTCAGAGCAGTTCAAAGTTGCCAGCGGGAAGATACTTAACGACCCAGATATCTCCGGAGATTTCTCAAAAGCTATTATCAGCATTTTAGGCTTTGCTGTCTTGACATCGTTCTTGATTTCAATGGTCAAGCGAACCAGCATCCGAGGAGTACTAAGTGAATAAAATTTTCTCAGTTGCCCGAATGGAAATTCTGGATATCCGTCGAAGCAAGCTCATGCTTTCTTTACTGGGTTTCTTTTTGATTGCGGCGATTGTTTCAGTAGTTGTCGCTTCCATTGATTTTGGCGTGAAGGCAGATGCGTATAAGACCTACACCGATGCGCTCGCTGCCAGTGGAATAACGAATCCTGCGACTGCTCCTCAGCTGTTCCCTTTGCACCTAATGCGTGCAGCAATCGAGTACCTGGAAATACTCGGGGCACTCTTCGCAATCATCCTGGGCTACGCTGCAATTGCTAAAGAGAAACAGCGAGGTACGCTGTCGTTGCTATTCACGAGGCCAATTGGAAATTTCACCCTAGTTTTAGGAAAACTTGGAGCGCTTGCCCTAGTTTGGCTAGCGTTCGTATCCATTGTGGTTTTGGCGACCATGTTGACTGCAGTAATCGCCGGCCATGCACAGCTGTCTGCCACCGACGTTGGACGTTTACTCCTAACGATCCTAGGAGCATGGATTTATCTTCTAGTTTGGACTGCCGTTGCCGTCTCGATCGCTTCAACAAGTAAAAAACTCACTACAGCGCTCATTGTCTCCATCGTTTTGTGGCTTCTGGTTGTGCTGGTGATTCCACAAGTCGGCGACACTATGGACCCAGACAATCAAGTTCCAGGTGGCCTATTCAAGTCTTTACAGATCGCAAAACCAGATGAAACTGCTGTTCTTGCAAATTTCACTGGATACAACAGTGCACGAGACGCCCTCGAAATATCCTCCGTTACAAAGCACTTCGAACGTTATACCTTTGCATTCCTTGGAATCAAAGATCAATACAACCAACAACCAATTGGCACAGTCTGGGCCGGTGTATTTATAAACGCACTTGCGCTTTGGCTCTTTGCAATTGGAACTCTTGTAATAAGCCTGTTCACAACAAAACCTAAAACACTACTAAGGACATCAAAATGAAACTGAAAAAGTTGATTGTACTCTCGGGATTCGCGCTAGTGTCGGCGATCACTTTGGCGGGCTGCAGTGCGTCAGGTGCACCCACGGCTGCACCGAGCAATTCGAGTTCGTCAAGCACAAATGCCACCGTCGTACTTCCTGTAACTAGCAACCCGATCAAGAACGCAGCGACTAATGCTGACTTAACAATCGTGACCGCAGGGGTTCAGGATCTAGTTGACCCGGTCACAAAACAAGCTATTAACGATCGCCTAATGCTCACCTTGAAGAACACCGGATCCAAGCCACTTGACGGTTTTGAGGTTTATTACGAAATGACTGATTCGGCCACCGGGGCCCAGGAGGCATACTACCAGAAACTACACGGGTTCAGTCTCGCTTCAGGTGCGCAAGGCGTTGTCTACTTTGATAATCAGACAGGTGCAGGACACTACCCTGAAAATCAATTCAGTATTTATCGCAGTTCAAAAAATAAGGTCGACTTTATGATTTTGGTCAGTGCCGCTGGTGCCAAAATTGCGCAGACTTTAGCAAGTAAGAGCGCAGGTACGGCCGAAAAGGTAGATTAGGCCTATTCAGAAGGGGGCGGCCTAAAATGAGAATTCTCGTTGTGGACGATGAGGTCAACTTGGCTTCATCTATCAAACTTGGCCTGACTTCTGAAGGATTTGCCGTCGATGTTGCACACGATGGTGAAGAGGGGCTTTGGGCAGCATTAGAGAACAACTATGACCTTATAGTTCTAGATCTGATGCTGCCTAAACTCAATGGATACAAGATTCTTGAGCGGATTCGCGGGCTTAGTATTTGGACGCCCGTCCTTATGTTGACAGCAAAAGATGGTGAATACGATCAAGCCGATGCATTTGAAATGGGGGCCGATGACTATCTAACGAAGCCTTTCAGCTACGTTGTCTTGGTTGCTCGAATTCGAGCCCTACTCCGCAGAGCCGGTAACGACACTTCAGCAATTCTTGAAGCGGGGGATTTGAAGCTGGACCCTTTTAACCAAAAAACCTTCCGTGGCGAGCAAGAGATAGTTCTAACTGCACGTGAGTTTGCGCTCTTGGAGTATTTCATGCGCAATAAAGACAGGGTTATGAAAAAAACCGAACTGATTGAGCACGTGTGGGATTCAAATTTCGATGGGCCACTAAACGTCGTTGAGGTTTACGTGGGCTATCTGAGAAAGAAAATTGACGTCCCATTTGGGCGTCAGTCTCTACAGACAATTAGGGGCTTCGGCTACCGTCTTGACAGTGACATTATTGGGAAAGTGGCTAAGCCTTAGACTTTATTGGCAAGACCAAGGTTGCGCAAAGGCCTCCGTGCAAGCTATCACTAAGACTCAAGGAACCATTGTGTGAAGCCATGATTTCAGCGGAAATTGCAAGCCCTAATCCGGTTCCTCCATAATCTCTAGATCTATGTTGATCCAGTCGAACAAACCGCTCAACCGCCTTGAGTCGATTTTCTAAGGTAACGCCAGGGCCGTCGTCCTCGATAGTGATCTCCACATTAGCGCCTTCGGCTTTTAGAGAGACCCAAACTTGTTTATTGGCATATCTACTCGCGTTATCAAGAATATTCCGTATCGCCTGAGACAGCTTCAAGGAATCTCCTGCGGTCTTCACGGGCTGTGTCACTAGGTTGAGTTTTAGTTGTGTTGTTCTCCTAAAGTTAGCTATTTCATGACCCAAAAGATCGTCCAGGTCAATTTCCTTCAGTTGAGGGGTGAGTTGACCTGAATCAGCTTTAGCAAGTAGGAGAAGGTCATCAACGAGCAGGGACATCCGGCAGACTTCTTCTTCCACAATTTTATGGGCCATCTTCCAGTCTGTGGTTTTCTCACTTCTAAGAGCCACCTCTAGCGTTGTTTTTATTGAAGCCAAAGGACTTCTCAGTTCGTGGCTCACATCAGCAACAAAACGTTTCTGCGCATCGACTGAGATTTCAAGGCGCTCCAGCATGCTATTCATGGTTTTTGCCAAGTCAGAAATCTCATCGTTGCTGATCGGGACAGGAACTCGATCGGTGAGTTTTGTGTGGCCAATCGACTCAACCTGAGATCTTATGGCTGCCACGCTTACTAGAGCATTGCCTGACGCTCTCCAAGCAACAAGTCCAACGCTAAAAATCAGAAAGGGAGAAGCTATGAGAACTATGAGCGTCACAGTTTTCACCGTTGCGTCTATCGGCCCTAGGGACTGTGCAACAATCACCCAAGCAGCGTCGAGCCTATTCAATACTGGCTGAATAGAAGCAACATACTTTATGGAATCAATGGAAACGAACTGAGTTTTTGGCTGGAGGGAGGCAATGGAATTCTTAGGAATAACCAGACTTACCTCACCGTCGATCGCCGCGGAAGCAAGCAGGACAGATCCGTTAGGGCCTATTACCTGCATGAGTACACCGTCGCTTGGGGTTGTGTTCAGAACTGGCTCAGCCGCTCTCAGGCCACCGGCACTTACCTGAGCCGCGATATCGATAGCTCGCTGCCGCGAGTTAGACATAACTGTGTTCGTCAGTGACCGCTCGAGGATGATCACCAGGGCGGAGCCGCCAATGCTGAGGCCAATTGTCATAACTGCAATTGAAGCGATGAGTGATTTTGCCCTAATGCCACGCCGAGCCCAGGCTGCAAGAAGTTTAGACAATAGGCTCACGAAATAATCCTATTCCGTTGACCTGAAATTGAGCTGAGGCGCTTGAAAGCATTCCCAGGGGGTTCTCAGCAATTCTCAGGCTGGCCTCAGCGCCTCTTTCATAAGTTTGGCTTAGAGCGGAAGCAAGAAGCAACCGCCAGAGTAAAGGAGCATCAAATGAAAACCAGCAAGAACATGACTTCAACCATCATCGGTGCCGTTGTTGCCGCGGGGATATTTGGCGGAACTTCCGCAGCCATGGCCGCGTCGAACACTTCTGCTGCGCCAGCAGCGCCTTCGAGCACAGTCAGTGCTCCAGATGTAGTCTCCCAAGCAGATTTTGAAATCAACGACGCCGAAGACATTGCAGCATCGGGATCTACCGAAAATGCAAAAGAGGGAACAGAGTCATCAACCGAAGGAGCTAATCAGGTGGAAGCTACCGAAGCGTCTGACGGTCCAGATCAGGGGGCAGATGCGAACCCAAATGAGCCTGGACACCAGGACGCAGAAGAAGCTAGCTCCAAGTAACCACGAATAAACAGGGGGAGCCAAGGTCGAAGTCGACCTCGGCTCCTTCGGCTCTTTTTATTCCGGCTAGATTCCGTTCAACGGACGGAAACGGACGAAAACGGGCATATCTGCTGAGGGCGGCTTGACCAATAAAATACTGGGGTACATTGCCACTCAGGCTACATATAAAGGTAGTGCAACATAACTACGGATCAGAAGGTTGGGGGTTCGAGTCCCTCCAAGCGCACAAAATTCAAGCCCTGCAAACGCAGGGCTTTTTTGTTGCTTGTCGGGACTCCTCGGCCTTCGCCCCACCCGTCCAAGCGCACAAAAACTCCACCACATCTCAGGTAGGTGGCGTTTCTACGTTTTCAGTATCTTTAAACAAAGTGAAAGAACGGCGGCGGATCGGCTATGGCAAAATACATCATCTACTTCAACCAGCAGTGGGTTGGAGATCACAGTGCTGAATGGTTTCAAGCACGAGGACCTCTGTCTCGAGAGGTGGTTGCTGAGATGCAAGAGGCTGGGGTGGTTGTCTTCGCCGGCGGTCTAGTTGAAGAAATCGAGGAAGCGGTCGGCTTTGATGATACTGGCCAAAAGTTAGGTCCAATCACAACCACTGGGGATTTCATTGGCGGCATGACCATCATCGATGTTCCGTCGCAGGCTGAAGCCAATATGTGGGGAGCCAAGATTGCCGTGGCGTGCGGTTGGCCGCAGGAAGTTCGCCGATTTAAGGAATAGCTTCTTGTGATCAGGCAACATCCGGGCGTTTATGGCTAAACGAAGAGCACCTGACTGTGACCCAGGTGTCTGGGCAGCGATTAGCCGTTTAGTTTGGTGAAAGCCTCGAAAACTAGGAAGGCCGGCCAGACGATAGCCTTCAATACTCCGAGTACACCAACCCAGAAGTCGGTTGCAGTCGAGATGAAGTAGATGGCCGAACCCACGAATCCAAGGAAATAAAAACCGCCGCCATTCTTGGTGTTAATCTGAACGCGACCGGCCCTCTTGACCTTCTTGGCGATCTTCTTCTTCAACTTCTTCTTGAATTTGCCTTGGTCGAAATATTCACTCATTCCCTCAGCCTAGCGGGCGGAGGCGGTTGCTCTGAGATTGCAACTGCACCGCCAGCAAAGTTTCGTTTGTCTTCAAACAACCGCCATCCATCGGTTATTATGGAAGCACGGAAGCGTGCCGGAGCGGCCGAACGGAACAGTCTTGAAAACTGTCGTAGTTAATAGCTACCGTGGGTTCAAATCCCACCGCTTCCTCCATTTTTAAGTGGCGAGACCTACTGAAAAAGTAGTCTCAAATCTTGAAGGTTTTGACCCGAGTTTTTTTAACTCGGGTCTTTTCTTTAGGCCTAAAGAGGGGCGTCGAGCCATGAGTATGGAAACAGCCAAGAGTCGTCTTGCCGGAGCAGATGGGTTGCGCGCCATTGCCTGCCTGCTTGTTGTTTGGCACCACACGGCCCAAAAGCTCAACCCCGAAGGCGCATCGCCACTTATTGGGCTCTTTCAGTACCTAGGCATGCGCGGTGAGGTGGGCGTAAGCCTCTTTTTTGTTCTCTCTGGCTGTCTGCTCTCGTTGCCGTTCTGGGCATCGTTCGTAAACGCCCAACCCCTGCCATCGTTCAAGTGGTACTCGATTAATCGTGCCGCCCGCATTGCCCCTGCGTTCTGGCTGAGCCTGATCGTCTGCAATATCCTGGCCATTTGGGTCTTCGACCTGGGTTTCAACTGGCAGAAAATTGTCACTGCTTTCATGTTTATAAATAGTTATCATTTCTCAACCTTTTTTCCCACCGAGCTAAACGGCCCGCTTTGGTCTATCGGGCTTGAGGTTTCTTGCTACCTACTTCTTCCGATTGTTTTATACTTCATCAACAGGCTGGCAAAATCAACAGCCATTGCGGTGGCTGGGCTCGCGGCTGTGATTGTGGCTTTGCAGGCACTCAACCCGCTAATAATCCAAGTATTCATGACGGACAACGATCAAAAGGGTTGGCAGTTCGGGATTGATGGCGGAGCAAAGCAGTGGCTACCGTTTTGGAACGTTGACTCTTTTTTCACCCAATTTTTGCTCGGTTCACTTGCCGCGCTAGTAATTGCTCATCTGGGATTAAAGCAAACCAAAGCGAATCTAGGCTTTGACTTTGGATTCCTTGCGGCGTCGGCTTCGGCAATAGCGTTGGTTCTAGTGCGGTTGACTCCTGGGGCGCCAGACTCGATAACTCAGCAACCGTACGTATCGCCATACTTCGCGCTCTTGATGGCGCTTGCTCTAGTTTGCGCGAGCCAAAGTGTTTATGTGTCGCGGCTTCTGGATAACCAGTTGTTTACTTGGTTAGCCAAGCTGTCCTTTGGCATCTATCTGTGGCATTTTGTCGTCATCGAGATCATTGCCCGAAAATTTGTTCCGGATTACGTTTACTACGGTTCAACAGATGCGGTTCAGTGGATTCTGGTCAGCTCTGTTGTGCTGCTGATCTCGGTAGCCATCGCCGCCGCCTCCTGGAAGTGGCTTGAGTCACCGATTCTCACGGCCGTCCGCCGCAAAAGAGTTGAGGCCTAGCTCAGCAACGCATCCATCGTTGGTTTATCGGTTTCGGTTAGGTTCGAGCCTGCCGGTGCATTCGCCACGCGACTGATGACATGAAGGCGAGTATCGCGGTCAACTGAATCACCGCGAGCCAAAGCGGCGCCTCGACGTACCACCAAGCAATCGGAGGGGTGGTAAAAATCGCGAGAACGATCAGGTGCAAAAGATAGAGGGCGAGCGAGTTCTGGCCCCACCAGCACAACAGACCTTCGCGTCTAGCCCTGGCCCAAGAGACGCTTTTTATGGCGAGAAAAACTAAGGCGCTGACTGCCAGGCTAAGCAAGGTGTAGCTGAGTGAAACTCGATGCTTGCTCACTGGAACGATAACCGCAGAAACGCCCGCTACCAGAACCAGAGCGCTGGTGCAGATAGAGTTTGCGGTCGACCCCTTGCGCCAGACGTCGGCCACCGCTGTAGACAGCACGAGCAGGGCTCCCCATGAAATACTGCCAAACAATCCGCCATGAACGGAGTGGATGACGGTTTCGAGCATCGAGGTATCCAGTAAATATTGGTAGCCGCAGAGCAGCAGGGCTCCGATTGCGAAACGCGCCCATGTGGGAAGGCGGATGAATGGCAGGGTAAGGAGTCCTGCAACGCCGATGGCTTGCAAAACTCCCCAGTCTGTCGGTTGACCCACCGCGGTAGCCCCAGCGGAGATGATGGCCCCCATTCCAATAAGCGAAAGGTATCGCATCACGAAGTAGCGATAGGCAAAGATTCCATTCGCTCGAAGCCGGCGTGAAAGTGATGGCCCAAAGTTCAAACCGATTATGAAGACGAATGCGGGGGCAACAACGTCGGCAACGGTGAAGCCGATGTCGGGCGCGTGCTTTAGGAAGGCGGGTACAAAATCAATGCCGGTCAGGTAGTCGCCCATGACCATGAGGATTACGAGGGAACCTCTTAGGCGGTCGATCGCTAAGTCACGAGGTGTTTCTTGGCTCTCGGGCCTTCGCCCATCGGAATCAGCTGCGCTATCGAGCAAGTTGGATTTCATCAGTGGACCCCCAATCCAGAGTCTATGTCCTTGATCTAGATTTTTGGCGGACGATCGCGTTCACCTGGCTGCGACTAGAAAAAGTTAGTCGTGCTACGGGCAAAGGTTGTTGTCGGCAAGCGATAGATTCGCACATTACTGTGAAAAAAGACAATCGGTTGCCAAAATAATCGGGCAGTTGGTTTTCAATCGTTACCTTGTTCATTTTTAGGCCTGTTTGACCTTCGCCGTTGACCCACGAACCAGCAAACTGGCATCGGGAATTCCTTTGGATGACGCGGATAGATGGCCCTGGTTGGATTTGGTGGCAGATGCACTAATCGGGGGCACCGTGGTTGCTTGCAGCGCCTTGAAGCGGGACTATCGAGATCGTATTCTGGCCGCTGCTCCCGAGACGGTTTTCGTGCACCTCACCGGATCAAGGAATCTGCTGCTGCAAAGAATCGGGGCGCGAAAGGGCCACTTCTTCAAGGCCGAGATGCTCGATAGCCAGTTGGCGACGCTTGAGCCTTTGGATCCTGATGAGCCAGGAATGTCGTATGACATTGACCGCGATGTCGAGGATATCGTTTACAAAATGGCCAGGGATCTTTGCCACTGACGCCGTGCGTGGCCGAGAACCGGGTTTGTTATTGAGAAACCAGCTGATCGATTGTGTTGGCGTCGAGCACGTAGTCGATCGCCATTACGTTTGCGCCGATGATGCCAACTTCTTTGCCGGCCTTGCTTTGAACGATGGATAGGTTTTCGCTGGCGAGCGGCATTGACCTGCCGTAAACCACTTCTCGAACACCAGCAATCAGGTGCTCGCCGGCCGAGGCTAGTGAACCACCAATCACGATGATCTCTGGGTTGATGAGGCTGACGCAGGTGCTCAGCACCTCACCGACATCGCGACCGGCTTGGCGCACGGCTTGAATCGCTTCAACCTTGCCCCGCTTGGCGGCGTCGATTAAGTCTGAGATGTTGCGAACCGGCAAACCAGCGGCATTGACGTTCTTGATGATTGCCGGTGCACCAGCGACTGCCTCGAGACATCCATAGTTGCCACAGTGACAAGCAACGTTGTCACCTCGGGATACGCGAACGTGGCCGATGTCACCCGCTGTTCCCTGCGAGCCTCGCTGAAGGTGGCCGTCCGAGATGATGCCAGAGCCAATGCCGGTTGCGGCTTTTAGAAAAATAAGGTGATTAACGTCGGGGTAGGTTGCGTGACGCTCACCAAGAGCCATGACGTTCACGTCGTTATCAACTAGAACCCGAGCCTTGAGCTCTTGGTTGACCCTTTCCGGGATGTCGAAGGCATCCCAACCGGGCATGATTGGTGGGTTTGCCGGCTTGCCGCTGGAGTGCTCAACTGGCCCGGGAACGCCGATGCCGATCGCGAGCAGGCGATCTTCGGCCAAACCTAGACCGCCTAGAAGATGTCTGAGTTCTGCAATCATCCATCGCAGACAGACCTCGGGGCCATCGGATATTTGCCGTTTGGTGTCTATCGAAACCAAAATTTTGCCGCTGAGATCAGCAATGGCAGCAACCGCGTGGGTAGCACCGAAGTCAACCCCGGCGACCACGAAGGCACTTTCGTTGAGCAGGAGGCGTGCCGAAGGTCGCCCACCGGTCGAGGTGGCACTTGTGGCTGGGCTTATGAGCCCGAGAGCGATTAGTGGGTCGAGGCGCAGCGAGATTGTTGAGCGAGCCAGACCGGTCTGGTCTGCCAATTCAGCCTTGGTATGCGGCTGGCCATCGCGAAAAAGTTGCAGCAAGCGCCCCGAACTGAAGCCTATGTTCGCTTTATTGATTTCAACCACCCAATCAGCATAGACAAAAATTTCTTTCGACTTTCAAGAAAAGATTGTCACGAAACTATAACAAGATGTCGAATTTCGACATAAGTCCACTTCGAACCGCCATTATTGAGACATCACAGTTATTCGTTTAGAGAGGCAAGAACGTGAAGTTTGGTTATTCAACAATTACCTGGGGCGGTGTAGTCGGCCATCCAGGCGGCGTCACCAGCATCAAGGACCTTTTTTACCTAACCAACGGAGACACCAAGGCTGCGATTCGCGACATTGCCGAAGTTGGCTATGACGGCATCGAGGTTTTTGATGGCAATCTTGCCGAGTTCGATAGCAAGCCTGAAGAACTGCTCTCGGCCCTAACTGAATCCGGGTTGCAGTTGGTCTCGGTTTACACCGGCGCAAACTTCATCTACGACGAGATTCTCGATGACGAGCTTTACAAGATCGAACAGG
Organism: Microbacteriaceae bacterium; assembly: GCA_947378555.1. Lineage (GTDB taxonomy): Bacteria > Actinomycetota > Actinomycetes > Actinomycetales > Microbacteriaceae > Rhodoluna. The sequence continues at coordinate 8,642 of CANCKM010000018.1, read as the reverse complement.
CGGCTTTGCTCGCCAAGAAGTTCGGTGCCAGTCGCCTAGTAATCGGTGGCGGAGCCAAGAGGCCAGACGGCGCAAAATCGGATGACTTCAAGAAGGTTGGACGCGGCCTAGACATGGCAGCCGATATCGCCCGAGCCAACGGTCTTGAAAGTAGCTTTCACCCACACCTTGGAACCATCTCGGAAACCCTAGACGGCTTTCACCAGATCATGGACAGCTGTTCAATCGGTTTCTGCCCAGACACCGCTCACCTGGTGGCATCGGGCATCGACCCGGTCGCAGCCATCGATCGCTACGGTGACCGGCTAAAGCACGTTCACTTCAAAGACTTCTCTGCCAAGACCGGTGAGTTCACGCCACTCGGCGAAGGAGACATCGACTTTGTTGCCATCTTGGCGGCAATGCAAAGGGCCAGCTACGACAGTTGGCTGTTGGTAGAACTGGACGCCTACAAGGGCGATCCAAAGGCTGCCGCTGAAATCAGTAAGAGGTATCTAGAGCGTCTTTTCGCTAACTAGAGTGTCCACCCATCCATCAAAAAAATATGTTAACCAATCAAGGAGATTCAGAATGAAGAAACTCATAACCAACATTGGGGCGAGTGCAGCTGTTGTGCTAGCACTGACCGGATGCAGCATGAATAGTGCCACTGGTCAGAACGACACCGGCGTTGACAGTGCTATCTCGGCTCAAGTTGACTCAGCCCTTGCCGAACTAAGTGGCAAAGTATTGAGCCTCGGCCCAAACGGTGAAACCCCGTCAGGCTTTGACTCAACCACGCTGACCGATGCAGAAGTTGCAAAGGTCAAGGCTGGCCACTACAAGGCAGCAATCGTCATGCACTACGCAGGTAACGACTGGTCAGCTGCTCAGATCGTAGGACTCAAGGCCGAATTTGCACGCCTGGGTGTTGAGGTTGTTGCAGTGACCGACGCCGACTTCAAGCCAGAGAAGCAGGTTTCAGACATTGAGACCGTTATGGCCCTGAAGCCAGACATCATCGTTTCAATTCCAACCGACCCAGTTGCTACCTCGGCCGCCTTCAAGAAGGCAGCAGCCGCTGGCATCAAGTTGGTATTCATGGACAACGTTCCAGCCGGAATGGTTGGCGGCAAGGACTACGTAGCCGTAGTTTCTGCAGACAACGCTGGAAACGGTGAAGCCTCAGCTCACCTGATGGCAAAAGCCTTGAACGGTAAGGGCACGATCGGCCTTATCTTCCACGATGCAGACTTCTTTGTCACCAAGCAGCGCTACGACGGCTTCAAGAAAGCAATCGCTCAGTACCCAAACATTGAGATTGTTGAAGAAAAGGGTATCGGCGGGCCAGACTTTGCCGGCGACGCCCAAGCAGCAGCAACCGCAATGCTCACCAAGCACGCTGACCTAAACGGTATCTGGGGCGTCTGGGACGTTCCTGCCGAGGGAATCATGGCAGCAGCTCGTGAAGCTGGTCGCCTTGACCTAAAGATCGCAACTCAGGACCTAGGTACCAACGTTGCAATCCAGCTGGCAAAGAACCAACTGATCGTCGGCTTGGGTGCACAACGCCCATACGACCAGGGAATCGCAGAAGCTCGTCTTGCAGCAGCTGCGGTAATCGGTAAGACCGGATTGCCAAACTTCGTAGCTCTTGGCGCACTTCCTGTTTCACACGACAACGTACTTGAAGCCTGGAAGACCGTCTACAACTCAGACGCTCCAGCCACGGTTTCAAAAGCGTTCAAAAAGTAATTAAAGAAGCAGAGGGCTGGGAGTAAATCCCAGCCCTCTGTACCACCCATCCATCTGGGCTATAACCAGTTTAGGCAAGGAAAATAAATGAAGCAGATAAATGTTGGCCTTATCGGTGGCGGATTCATGGGTAAAGCCCACTCGCTCGCTTACTCGGCCGTTCCCATGTTCTTTTGGCCAACCGAGATCATGCCGGTCAAGCACACGGTCGCCGAGTTCACCGACAAGATGGCGCAAGACGCTGCTCTCCGTTTCGGTTTCGAGAACTCAACCAGTGACTGGAAAACCATCATCGACAACCCAGACATTGATCTGGTTGACATCGCCACCCCAAACAACTCTCACGCCGAGATTGCAATCGCCGCCCTAAAAGCCGGCAAGCACGTCATCTGCGAAAAGCCACTGGCTCGCACCGTTGAAGAAGCCGCCGCCATGTATGAGGCAGCCCGCGATTCAAACCGTGTAAACATGGTCGCCTTCAACTACCGCCGCACCCCAGCCGTTGCTCTCGCTAAGCGATACATCGAAGAGGGTTCCATTGGCCAGATCATCAACTTCAGAGCCACCTACTTGCAAGACTGGTCGGCTGACCCAGCCTCACCACTGTCTTGGAGATTCCAGAAGTCCATTGCTGGTTCAGGCGCAGTCGGTGACATTCTCACTCACGTGCTCGACATGGCCCGCTACCTTGCCGGTGAGGTGACCGAGGTTTCAGCCCTCACAAACCACATCATCACCGAACGACCACTTCAGCAGTCGGGCGCAGACTCACTTGGCAATTCAAAAGCCGGTGCAGATGTGCCAAAGGGTGCAGTCGACGTCGAAGACGAAGTGCTTTCGATGCTCAAGTTTGCCAACGGGGCAATCGGCTCAGTTGAAGCCACCCGCAACGCCTGGGGCCGAAACAACTTCATCACCCTTGAGATCCACGGCACCGAGGGCTCAATCGCCTTCAACTACGAAAACCGTGACGAACTTCAGGTTTGCTTCAAGTCCGATGGCAATGACCGCCGCGGATTCCGCACCGTTTACACCGGCCCAAACCACCCGAATGGCGAAAGCCTTTGGCCTATCCCGGCCTTGGGAATCGGCTATGGCGAGACCAAAATCATCGAAGCGCACGACCTATTCAAGGCAATCGCCGGCGAAGAAGAAGTTCGTCCAGATTTCGCCGATGGATACCAGGTTGCACTCATCGACGACGCGATCCTTCGCTCAGCCAAATCGGGCCAGTGGACCAAGGTGCCTCAGCTAAACCGCGAGACTGGACAGGTTTCTGCCTAATGCCAACCAACGCTGCACCAGCCATTGAGATGCGGGGCATCGAGAAGTCCTTCGGTGCTAACCCGGTGCTAAAAAACGTTGACTTCAGTGTCAGCGTCGGTGAAGTTCACGCTCTAGCGGGCGAAAACGGTGCCGGTAAATCGACACTCATGAAGATTCTGCAGGGAATCTATCAGAAGGACGCCGGAGCCATTTTGGTCTCCGGTGCTCCGGTCGAAATCGCCGACACCTTCGCCGCCAGAAAAGCCGGCATCGGAATGGTGTTTCAAGAGTTCTCGCTTATTCCAACGCTAACGGTGGCCGAAAACGTCTTCCTAACCAACGAGCCGACAAAGTGGGGTCTGATCAACGACTCCAAGGCGGTTGAACAGGCTCTCGAGATTTTTCGAGAGATGGAAGTGCAAATCGACCCGACCCGCAAGGTTGAATCACTGCCGACCGCACTTTGGCAGCTGACCGAAATCGCCAAGGCTTTGGCCCAGGACGCCAAGGTTCTGATCATGGACGAACCAACGGCCTCGCTTGCAAAGCACGAAGCCGAAGGCTTATTCGCTTTGATCGAACGGCTAAAAGCCAAGGGCATTGCCATCGTTTACATCTCACACCGCATGGACGAGATTTATCGCATCGCCGATCGCATCACGGTGCTTCGCGATGGTGCAAGAGTGATGACCGAATCGTTGAAGTCGGTCACGCCCGAGCAAATCGTTGAAGCAATCGTTGGCAGAAAAGCGGCCGCGCACCTTGAACACAAGGATCGCTCGGACAAAATAACCGATGAGGTAGTGCTCGAAGTCACAGACCTTTCAGCTGGACCAAAACTTCAAAATGTTTCGTTGAAGGTGCACCGCGGCGAGATTCTCGGGTTAGCCGGCCTCATGGGCTCTGGCAGAACAGAACTCGTCAACGCCCTATTCGGGGTCGATAAGCCAACCGGCGGAACCATAAAGATAAACGGCAAGCAACTGCAGATTTCGTCACCAAAGCAGGCCATCAAAAACGGCATCGCACTGATTCCAGAAGACAGAAGAGCTCAAGGCCTGGTTCTAGATCATGCCGTGACCGAAAACCTAACCCTTCCGCTTTTGGATGAACTGCGCGCCGGAGGTCTGCTCTCCAACAAAAAGATCCTTGCCAAGAGCCAAGAAATTATCGGCCAGTTCAACATCAAGGCGGCCTACCCGGGCATCAGGGTCGGGTCGCTTTCGGGTGGCAACCAGCAAAAGGTCGTAATCGGCAAGTGGCTGGGAACCAACCCCGAGATCTTGATGATGGACGAACCAACCGCCGGAGTCGACATTGGAACCAAGAGCGAGATTCTCGAACTGGTTCGAGAGATTGCCGACAGTGGCAAGTCGGTGATTCTGATTTCCTCAGAGTTGCCAGAGTTGCTATCGGTTTCAGACCGCATCTTGGTGTTGAAAGACGGTCGGGTCTCAAAGAGCCTGAACCGCGATGAAATACCAAACGAAGAATTTTTACAACTAGCAATTCAAGGAGCAGCATGAACACCAACACCACTCTGACTTCAGCCCGCAATATGCTGAAGCGATTTGAATGGCGTCAAAACATCATCTACATCGGTTTCATCGCGGTCTTCGCGCTGTTCGCCTTGACCCTGGGTGACTCGGGCTTCAGTTCCCCGAACAACCTGATGAACATCTTCAGGCAGACGGCAACCATATCGATCATGGCCGTTGCGATGACCTACGTTATTGCCGCCGCCGAGATTGACCTCAGCATCGGTTCGGTCGCCGGCCTCGCAGCCGTGGTTAGCGCAATGACCATCAACAGCCTCGGCCTGATCCCGGGCATTTTGGCTGGCCTCGCAGTTGGTGCCGTTTCCGGCGCTATCAGCGGTGGCCTCGTGGCCTGGCTCAAGGTTCCATCGTTCTTGGTGACCCTCGGAATGCTCGGCTTGGTCGTCGGTGTGGCGCGATGGATAACTGCCTCGGCACCGGTGCCAATCGCCGATGAGACCTTCATCACCATCTTTGGTGGCGGCGAGTTTGGCCCAATCCCGGGTCTTCTGATCTGGGTTGTGCTGGCAGTCACCATCGGTGCAGTAGTCATGAACAAGACCAAGTTCGGTCGTCACGTGCGAGCAACCGGTGGCAACCTGGTCGCTGCCGGCTACACCGGTGTCAACACGGCAAAGGTGAAGTTCACCGTGCTTTTGATGTCTGGCATGACGGCCGCTTTCGCCGGAATGCTTTACGCCGGTCGGTTGCAGTCGGGTCGATTCCAGTGGGGCACCGGAGACGAGCTCTCGGTAATCGCAGCCGTGATCCTCGGTGGCACCAGCCTCTTCGGTGGTCGCGGGCAGGTTGTTGGTTCACTTTTCGGAGCCTTGTTCATTGGGCTTATCAACAACGGACTGATTCTTGCCGGTCTCGATGTGAGCCAGCAGCAGGTTGTTCGCGGATCAATCATCATTCTCGCCGTAGCGTTATCGAGAAAGAAGTAGCCTCATGCAGACCCGTCTAAAAGCTGGGATCGTAGGATCCGGCTTCATGGCAAAAGTTCATTCTCGTGCCATTCGAAACGCTAGGCATGAACTTTATGCCATAGCTAGCTCTTCACCCGAATCCGCGAGCCAGGCCGCCGAAGATCTTGGCATCGCCAGGGTTTTCAATACTTGGCAAGAGCTTGTGGCATCACCCGAGGTTGACGTGGTTCACATTTGCACACCAAATGAACTGCACGCCGAGATTGCAATCGCAGCCGCTAAAGCAAATAAGCAAATCGTTTGCGAGAAGCCGATCTCGGTTAGCACCGAAGAAACCGTTTCCATATTCGAGGCAGTGACCAAGAGTGGCTCGGGATTCGCCGTGCCCTTTGCCTACCGCTACTACCCAATCGTTCGAGAACTGCGGGCAAGGCTTCAAAACAACGAAGGCGGCTCACTGCATCTGATCCATGGAAACTACCTGCAGGATTGGTTGGCCGAACCGGCAGCCAATAACTGGCGGGTCAGCCAATCAAGCGGAGGCGTTTCAAGAGCCTTCGCCGATGTCGGCACCCACTGGTGTGACCTGATGGAGTTCGTTTCAGGCGACCGAATCGCGCGGTTGATTGCACACACATCCAAAGCGTATGAATCTCGCGGCGGCGAGCAAGTGCAAACCGAAGACATCGCAACGATTCTGTTTGAAACTGAAGCCGGTGTGAGTGGTTCTTTGACGGTGAGTCAGGTGTCTCACGGCCGCAAGAATCAACTGCTGATCGAACTCGATGGCTCAAAGGCGTCTTACACCTTCAACCAAGAGCAACCAGATTCGCTCTTTGTCGGTGGCAGAAACTCGAACCAGATCATCATGCACGGCCAGGAAACCCTGATGCACGAGGATGCGAAGCGTCTCTCGATCGTTCCTTCAGGGCACCCGCAGGGATACCAGGATGCTTTCAACTCGTTCATCGCGGATGCCTATGATGGCTTTCAAGGCAATCAACCAGATGGCGTTCCCGACTTGCAAGCTGGCATGAGGGCCGCGGCTTTGATTGAGGCCGTCGTCATTTCGGCTGCTGAAAAGAAATGGGTCGAAGTTCGGGACTTGCAAAACCTGTACCTGACAAAGTTGTTGGCAAGCTAATAAAAGGATTCGAAATGATTCGACCAGTAACGCTCTTCACCGGTCAATGGGCAGACCTCACGCTTGAAGAAACTGCAAAGTTGGCAAGCAAATGGGGCTACGACGGTCTTGAGATTGCCTGCAGCGCCGAACACCTAGATGTTTGGCGGGCCGCCGAAGACGATGGATACGTTCAGGAACGACTCGCGATTCTTGATAAATACAACCTCAAGCTTTACGCAATTTCGAACCATCTAAAGGGTCAGGCCGTCTGCGACAACCCCATCGATTTTCGACACAAAGACATCGTCGGGGCGAGGGTATGGGGTGACGGTGAGCCAGAGGGCGTTAGGCAGCGAGCCGCCGAAGAACTAAAGGTCACGGCAATAGCAGCGCGCAAACTCGGCGTTGACACCGTGGTTGGATTCACCGGGTCTTCAATCTGGCAGTACGTGGCGATGTTTCCTCCGGTTTCAAAAGAGGTCATCGAGGCCGGCTACGACGACTTCGCCAAACGATGGAATCCGATCATGGACGTCTACGATTCCGAGGGTGTGAAGTTCGCGCTTGAAGTGCATCCATCGGAAATCGCTTATGACTATTACACGACCGTGAAGACGCTGCAGGCGATCGATAACCGCAAGGCGTTTGGTTTGAACTGGGACCCGAGCCACATGCACTGGCAAGACATTGACCCGGTGAACTTCATTCTCGATTTCGCCGACCGCATTTATCACGTCGATTGCAAAGACACGTTTATAAGGAAGCAGGATGGCCGGGTCGGAAGGCTTGGCTCGCACCTGGGTTGGGATGACCCGCGACGCGGCTGGACCTTTGTTTCGACCGGTCGTGGTCAGGTTGATTGGGAGTCTTCGTTCCGTGCTTTGAATACGATTGGCTATCAGGGCCCGATTTCGATTGAGTGGGAAGACGCCGGCATGGATCGCCTTCACGGGGCCGAGGAGTCTCTCAAGTTTGTGCGTTCGCTGCTCTGGGAGACCCCGGCGGCTTCATTCGATTCGGTATTCAAGCAGAAGGACTAGACAACATGGACAAAGCAACGGGCGTTGATTCGATCTGCACAGTGGTGGCGATATTCACACCAAAGCCTGAGTTCAGGGACGAAGTGCGCGAGCTAATGCGTCGCATCACACCTTTGGTTCATGAAGAGCCGGGCTGTGATTTTTACACAATGAACGAGGGATCCGATGGCCGGTTGATTCAGATTGAGGCTTGGACCACCAAGCAGGCCTGGATCGACCACATGGAGGAACCAACGGTTCGCGACATCTTGGCCGGGGTTGAGGGCAAACTCGAGGGCCCAGTTGAGGTTCACGAGATGTACAACATTCCAACCGGAACCTCAGGTAAGGGCAGCATCAGGCAGGGTTTGCCAACTCTATAGGCCTGAAGCGCCCTCTGCCTCGAGAACGGCCATGGCCGCGTTGTGCCCGGCGATGCCACTCACCGCACCACCGCGACGAGCGGTCGACCCGCAGAAGAAAATGTTCGGTTCGCCGGAGGCCACACCCCAACGCAGTTCGGGGCTAGAAAGCGGCTCGGCATTCGAGACGAACGGCCAACTCAGCGGCGCGTGAAAAATGTTGCCACCCGGCAAGCCAAGCGCCTCCTCCAGATCATGAGTGGTCTTGGTTTCGATGCAGGGGTCGCCATTTGCGTCGGTCAAAAGGAGCCCGCGAATGTCTTCGGCAAGCACCGAGTTGATTGAGTCAATCGCCGCGTTCTGCAGGGCCAGCCGCATCTGGTGATTGTCGCGCCCCTTCAAGAGCGAGTGCGGGGTGTGCAAGGCAAAAACGGTGAGGGTTTGCGCGCCCGAGTCACGCAACTCGGCACCGAGGATGCTCGAATCGGTGAGCGAATGACAATAAATCTCGCAGGGCAGGGGATTGGGAATCTCACCGCGCGAAGCCTGTTCAAAGGCGGTCTGCAGCTGCGAGAAGTTCTCGTTGATGTGGAACGTGCCACCAAACGCAGCCACCGGATCGACCGCGGATTTCAAGCGCGGCAGTCGCTTGATCAACATGTTGACCT
>CANCKM010000017.1 GCA_947378555.1 Microbacteriaceae bacterium | reverse complement strand
GCTGCGTAGCTGATGGCCATGATTCCAAGGCCGATGGATGAAACGAATACTTTGCTTGAGACTCTCACCAGGCAAACTCCTCTGCGTGAATTTGGTTCTGTGGGGTGCCTGCACGAAGCAGGCTTTTGGTCACCGTGTGGGTCCAGGCTGCTGGGCCACAGATGTAGACGTCTGACTCAGAGATCCAGGGTGCAATTAGTGAGAGTCTGGCGTGATCGGGAAGGTTTTCGGCGTGAGCTGGCATCCACGAGTGGGCGGCGCCTCGGCTTCCTTCTAGCAGGGTTAGGTTGAACCCTCTAGTTTTGGCAAGCTCACGAAGCTCACTTACCAATGGGGCATCGCCTTCGTTTCGAACGCGATAGATGATGCTGATGTCGCCCGGTCTGGCGGCCATGGATTCGGCAAGTGCGCGAATCGGTGGGGCACCGATGCCGGCGGCAATCAGGGTTACCTTTTCCTTGGTTCTTAGCTCTTCTGTGAAGGCACCGTAAGGGCCCTCAAGAATGACTCGAGTACCAGGCTTGATGTGTTGCATCATTGCCGTGTCATCGCCACGAACACCGATGGTGAAGCGAATGAACCTGGAGTTTGGTGCCGCTGAGAGCGAGAAGGGGTGGGCCCTCCACCATTGCTTGCCGGTTAGCACGCGAACGATGTAGAACTGCCCGGCTTCGGCACCGAGTTTTTGCAGACGCTTGCCCGTGATGTAAAGCGAGGTTGAGTCTGAAGATTCGGCGATGCAGGCTTTGACTCGAAAGTCGAAGTAGAACATCGCGGCAATCGGTGCCAGGAATCGAAACCAGATGATGTTTCCGGCAACAAAGATGTAGAGGGAAACCCAGAACAGGGTCTGCAGTGGCTTGCCGGCAATGTCTGAGCCGGTGCTGAACTGGTGAGGAACAGCGGCCAAGACCGAACCGTATGCCAAGAGGTGCACGAGGTACCAGGCTTCATAGCTGAGTTTGCGTCTGGCGAAGTTGATCGAGGTGATTACCACCAGGATCATCAGCGCTAGGCCGATGGCCGAGAGCAAAAGGTCGTTGGTGCTAAGGCTAAGGCTGACAAACTCTGCCCACAGGTTTTTGCCATCGAGCAACGAGAACTGAATCAGTGAGGCCAAGAAGTGCGCCAAAATGATGTACAGGATTGGCTTGCCAAGTGCTTTGTGAGCCGAGGTTGCCTTGTCTAGACCAAATCGACGGTCGATCCATGGCACTCTCGCCACTAACAACATCTGAATGAGCAAGAGGTCGGTTCCAACCAGGGCGGTTAGCCGACTTGTTGCACCAAGTGCCGTTGGAATATCGGTGATGGTCGCGATTGCGCCGTCTGCCAAAAACATAGCGACCACTGCTATTACGCTCAACCACGCCAGTGACTGAACCGCATCGCGCCCTCGCGCCATGCGCAGGGCCTTCCGTTCGCCTAAGCGAACGCGGGTACGCGGTGGTGAGAACGGGGCGTTGGTGGTCATGGTCTAAGCATGGCCCGTTTCCTTGGGAGTTTCCTGAACAGTGCCTGAATGTTCACTGATGCGCCAAAAAGTAGCCTCAGCGACTTGAACTAGAAACAAGTGCGCAACATGGCCACATTAGTTTTATTTTTTATGGGAGATCTCTTCGGCAAATACCCGATGCCGGCAAAACCGCGTCGGGGTAGCAAGGTTGCGTTCGACGAAATGTTTGCCGCTCCAAATCGAGTGCGCGAGGGTTATCGGCAGATATACGAAGCGCTCGAGGCCATGACAAAGTCAGAGCTTCGTGGGCGCACGGATGCCCTGGCAAGTTCTTATTTAGCCCAGGGGGTCACCTTTGACTTTGCTGGCGAAGAACGACCTTTTCCTTTGGATGCGGTTCCTCGGGTAATCGAACAAGCCGAATGGCAGGTGCTTGACGAGGGCGTGCAGCAGCGAGTGAAGGTGCTCGAAGCATTCTTGGCCGATATTTATGGCCCCCAGAACGCCATTCGCGACGGCGTGGTGCCGGCAAAACTGATCGCCTCATCGGCGCACTTTCACCGCTCGGCTCATGGAATCGACCCGGCCAACGGTGTGCGCATTCAGGTATCGGGCATTGACCTGGTGCGAGATGAGGCCGGAACCTGGCGGGTGCTTGAGGACAACGTGCGAGTGCCAAGCGGTGTCAGCTATGTGATTTCTAACCGCAGAGTGATGGCCCAAACCCTGCCAGAGCTTTTTCAACAGATGCGCATCGAGCCGGTTGGCGAGTACCCAAACCGTTTGCTAGCAGCACTTCGCGCCGCTGCTCCCGCAGGCGTCACCGATCCGGTCGTTGTAGTTCTCACCCCGGGTGTTTATAACTCCGCCTATTTCGAGCACACCCTGTTGGCTCGTCTAATGGGTCTCGAGTTAGTTGAGGGTCGCGACCTGTTCTGCACCGGTGGCAAGGTTTACATGAGAACCACGGCGGGCCCAAGACGGGTCGATGTTATTTATCGACGCGTGGACGACGAGTTCCTTGACCCGCTGGCCTTTAGGGCAGATTCGGTCCTGGGCCCACCCGGGCTTATCAATGCGGCGAGGTTGGGAAACGTTGCAATCGCGAACGCGGTCGGAAACGGAGTGGCCGATGACAAGTTGGTTTACACCTATCTGCCAGATCTGACGCGCTATTACCTTGGTGAAGATCCGATAATCGAAAACGTCAAAACCTGGCGGCTAGAAGAAAAGGGCAGCCTAGAGGAAGTGCTCGACCGACTTAGCGAGCTGGTTGTGAAGCCGGTGGATGGCAGTGGCGGCAAGGGTCTGGTCATTGGCCCGAGTGCTTCAAAGAAGGAACTCGAAGATCTGCGCAAAAAGCTTCTCAAAGACCCACGCGGTTGGATTGCCCAACCGGTTGTTCAGCTATCGACGATTCCAACCCTGGTTGAGGATGGCCTAAGACCGCGTCACGCCGACCTTCGCCCCTTTGCCGTGAATGATGGCAAATCGGTTTGGGTTTTGCCCGGAGGTCTAACCCGAGTTGCGCTTCCAGAGGGCGAACTCGTTGTCAACAGCTCACAGGGCGGTGGCTCGAAAGACACCTGGGTGGTTGGTGGCGATCGACTCAGGGTGCGCGAATACATGCCAACCAACTCGGCCGTTTCGGCAATCGTGGCCGGTCAAAGTTCGAGTAACTCAGGGTTCCAAACCCAAGGCCCACAAATCATGCCCGGCTATACCGGTCAACAAAGACAACAGCAGCAAAGCGAATTAAAAGTGGAGCCAATGAGCCCAGAAGGAGAAATCTGATGTTGAGTCGCATTGCTGAATCGCTGTTTTGGATTGGTCGCTATGTCGAGCGCGCCGACGGGACCTCTCGCCTATTGGATGTTCACCTGCAACTTTTGCTCGAGGATCCCTGGGTCGAAGAAGACCAAGCCTGTCGCTCACTGCTTGAGGTGATTGGTTCAACCGCGACCTTCGATCGCCCAATCACCAGACAGGATCTGCTCAATACCCTCAGTGTCGACCGCAATGACACCAGCTCAATCGCTTCTTCGCTAACCGCTGCGCGCGAAAATGCCAGACGGGTCCGCGAGATTGTGTCAACCGAACTGTGGGAGTGCCTAAACACCACGCGCTCGCGGATGCCAAGAAAAGTGGCAACCGAGAAGGCCCATGATTTCTTTGCCTGGGTTCGAGAACGCACCGCGCTCGCCGTGGGCATTGTGGAAAGCTCGACCAGTCGTGACGAAGCCTGGACTTTCTTCACCCTTGGGCGAAGCCTTGAGCGAGTTGACATGACCGCTCGACTGCTCTCAACCAGCGAGCTGACCGAGGCCAGCGGCCCGTCCTGGACCACGATCCTTAGAAGTTGCGGTGCCTACGAGGCATACCTTCGAACCTATCGCGGGGTGCCATCGGCAACCAATGCCGCCGAGTTTCTGCTGCTAGATCGCATCTTTCCCCGCTCGGTGCTTTTTGCGCTAAACCGGGCCGAAAAGTGCCTAACCGACCTTGCGCCAACCACCGACCGAGTTGGCGTTTCGGATGCCGCCTTGCGACTGCTCGGCCAGATTCGAACCAACCTCGAGTACCGATCGGCACCAGACATCCTGGCAAATATCAACAACGAAATGCACACCCTTGAAGAGGGCATCGGCGAGGTATCCGAACTCATCGGAGCCAGATACTTCCCAGCCAACGTTTTGCCAACCTGGGTCGGTGAGGTTTCTTGAGGCGCTACAAGGTGGTGCACACCACCGGATTCAAGTATCAAGCCGAGGTCTCTGCCTCCTACAACGAAGCTCGCATGTTTGCCGTCAGAGACGAAAGCCAGTTGGTTTTTACCTCCAAGCTCGAGATTGAACCGCGTGGCACGAGCCACGAATACTTTGATTATTTTGGAACGCGAACCGTAATGTTCGAGGTGCTCGAACCGCACACCGAAATGAAGCTCACCTCGACAACGGTGGTCGAGCTGCGTCTGGGCGGCGAATCAAAGACCAACCTCGACTGGCAAGAAATTACCAACGCCGTCGCGCGAGACCTGCCTTTGACTGATGCAGCGGCTCAAACTCGTCGCACCGCACCCCCGGCCGAACTCGCCAGATTCGCCAAAAAGACGGCAGCGGCCAACACCCCGCAGCAAACCGCGCTAGCAATCTGCAACTATGTTTTCGAAAGCATGAAGTACGAGCACGGGGTGACCGGCGTCAACTCAATCGCCAGCGAAGCCTGGTCTAAGCGCATCGGGGTCTGTCAAGATTTCGCCCACTTGGCCATCGGCGCCCTGCGCTCGGTTGGCATTCCAGCCAGGTACGTGAGCGGTTACCTGCACCCCGATATTGAACCGGCGATGGATGACACCGTGATCGGCGAATCGCATGCCTGGGTGGAATGGTTTGTCGGCGATTGGTTTGCGTTTGACCCAACCAACAACATCTACATTGGTGACCGACACATAACCGTTGGTCGCGGCCGAGACTACGATGATGTTCCACCGTTGCGTGGGGTTTATGCCGGCCCCTTCAACTCGGAACTTTTGGTTTCGGTGCAGATAACTCGCGAGGCTTAGCAAGAGCGCGACAGGCAGTATTCTGGGCGCATGACAGTTCTTCCTATCCAGCGCAGCTTTGTTGATGCTTCGGGCATTGAAATCACCTTCTATGAATGGCCGGTTGCCGAGCCAAAGGCCGCCATTCAGTTGGCCCACGGTCTCGGTGAGCATGCCAGAAGATACGACCACGTCGCCGCAGCTCTAAACCGTGCGGGCTACACCGTCTATGCCGATGACCATCGCGGGCACGGGCAAACTGGTAAGCAACAACTTGCCACCGGCAGCATAAAGACCATGGGAAACCTAGGCCCCGGCGGCATGAAGGCCACCTTTGCTGAGGTCAAGCAGTTGACCGACCTGATTCGATCCGAGCACTCCGAACTGCCAATCGTTTTGCTCGGGCACAGCTGGGGCTCAATGATTGCCCAGCGCGTGATTAACAAGCACTCCGAGGCCTACGCTGGCCTAATCCTCAGCGGTTCAGCCGTGCTAATCCCCGGTCTACTTGCCTCAGGCGGAGACAACCGGGCTTGGGATAAGTTGCCCGATGCCAGCGGCAAAGAGTGGTTGAGTCGCGATCACACCGTCGGCGTTCGCTTCAATGCCGACCCATTGAACTTTCCAGAGTCAGCCATGCAGGTTTTCGGCATCGGCAACTCACTAGCCCTAATGGGAATCCCTAGTCGGAAACTGCCAAATGAACTTCCAGTGCTGCTTCAGGTTGGTGCCGAAGATAGCATCGGTGGCGAAAAAGCCAACAGCCGACTCTTCAAGCTTTTCCAGCGAGCCGGAATTGATGACCTTGAGCTGCTTGCCTATCACGGAGCGCGTCACGAGGTCTATAACGAGACCAATAAGGAAGAGGTCCTAGAAGACCTAACGACCTGGTTAGCTCGCCGGTTTAGTTAGGCCGAGCTTTTCACTCGCTTTAGCAACGTTTGGAACTCGGCAGGCAGCCGAAGCCTCGGCCAAGGGCCTCGGCAGCAAGTCGTGGGTTTCTGGGTGGCGCTCCATGTAGCGCACGGTGTAAGAACAAACCGGCCAAACCTTGTGCTTTCCCTTGGCTCGGATGTCGGCCAGGGCCTCGCGAGTCAGAATCGCGGCTAGGTTCTTGCCCTGCTGAGCCGGGTCAACCTCGGTGTGCACAAACTGCAGTTCACCAAGCATTTCGCTGTAATCGGCATGGCCAACCTTGGCGTCCCCCAGCCAAATCTCATAGCGGTGGGCAGCTTCATTTAGTTTTACGACCGGGTCCATAAAACCATTATGCAACCGAAGTTGAGCGCAGACATTAAACTTGAGCCATGCCCGAAGCCGCCACGCCAAACCTAGTTGTCTTTGGCGATAACCTCGAGGTGCTGAAACGAGTATCCGAGTCGACTGTGCAGTTGATTTATATCGACCCGCCGTTCAATACCGGTCGCAAGCAGACCCGTGGCGCGATCAGCACCAAGCGTTCGGAAACCGGAAACCGCATTGGGTTTAAGGGTGAGCGCTATGCGACGGTGCGCGAAACGGTTTTGTCTTACGATGACGAGTTTGCCGATTACTGGGCTTTTCTTGAGCCGCGGCTTGAAGAAGCCTGGCGATTGCTCACCGATACCGGCACCCTCTATTTGCACCTCGATTACCGCGAGGCTCACTATGCCAAGGTTTTGCTCGATGCGCTTTTTGGGCGTGATTGCTTTTTGAACGAGTTGATTTGGGCCTACGACTACGGCGGAAAGGCCAAGAATCGCTGGCCGGCAAAGCACGACACCATCTTGGTTTACGTCAAAAACCCGAAGACTTATTTTTTCAACTCGGATGCCGTTGATCGCGAGCCGTATATGGCACCCGGCCTTGTGACCCCAGAGAAGGTGGCTCGTGGCAAGTTGCCGACCGATGTTTGGTGGCACACCATAGTTTCACCGACCGGAAAAGAAAAGACCGGGTACCCAACCCAAAAGCCGATTGGCATTCTGAGGCGCATCATTCAGGCAAGCTCTAATCCCGGCGACCTAGTTGTCGACTTCTTTGGAGGTTCTGGAACCACCGGAGCGGTTGCCGACCTACTTGGCCGACGTTTCATCTTGATGGATCAGAACCCAGAGTCGATTGCGGTGATGCGTGAGCGCTTTGCCGCCAATCAGGTTGCGGTGGATTTCATTGACCTAGCTGATTTGACCGAAGACCGGTTGAGCGCAGCGACCGCCAACTGATTGCCAGCACAGTGGCAAAGGTCAACGCAATCAAGCTGGCACTAACCGCCATTGCCATCCCGTAGTTTTGGGTTCCCGGTCTTGAAATGAGTCGGTAAAGCACGGTTGGCAAGGTCGCTTGGTCGCCGTATGCCAAGAAACTGGCTGCGCCAAATTCTCCGATGGATGCCACCGCGGCAAAACCGATTGCCGTCTGCACGGCTGTTCGAATCATCGGCAACTCAATCGACCACCAAATGCGAGTCGGCCCGGCTCCGTCGGTGGCTGCGGCCTCGGCAAGCCCGGGGTCAAGAGCATGCAGGGCGGGGAAGACCAGGCGAATCACCAGCGGCAGGGCGGCCAGGGTTTGGGCGATCGGAACCACCAGCCAGCTGCTGCGAAGGGCTAATGGTTCGGTGCTGAAAGTCAAAAGATAGCCGAGCCCGATAATCACCATCGATACGCCAATCGGCAGCAGAAAGACAAAATCCATCGTCGCTTGGAATGCCCGATTTTTGGTGCGGTGAAGCAAGACCGAAACCAGGAGGCCAAGGGCAGTTGCTAACAGGGTCGAGATGAGGGCATTGCGCAGGCTGTTTTCGGTGGCCTCGAGCACGGTGATGTCGAGCAGGTCACGTGAACCGCGACCGGCAAGATCGCCGAAGTTGGCGAGGCTAAAAGCCCCGGCTCGGCTGAAGGCCTGAGTGAAAACGAAGCTGATTGGGGCGCTAACCAACGGTGCCAGGGTGGCAAGGCCAAAGGCGATGACGGGCCAATCGCGGCGGTCTAATCGAGGCTGTTGTTTTTCGGTTTCAATTACCGAGAGCCCGAGGCTCTGCTTCGACAACGCACCGCTCAGAACGAAGGCAAGCAAGGTTATTGCCAGCTGCACGAGCGAGAGAGCCGAGGCGGTTTTTAGGTCTAGGAAAGACAGGGCCGAAGTGTAAATCTCGGTTTCGATTGAGTGCACCAGACCACCACCCAAGACCAGAACGATGCCGAAACTTGAAACGCAGTAGAGAAAGGTTAGGCAGGCGGCAGAAATAATCGAGGATCGCAGCTGTGGCAGTGCGATGCTCCAAAAGGTGCGAAACCGACCGGCACCATCGAGGGCGGCCGCTTCTTCGGCGGCGTTATCGAGTGAAAGCCACTGGCTGCCAACGGCTCGAGTGGTGATCGAAAAGTTGATGAACACCATGGCCAGCAGAATGCCGGGCAGGTTTCTTAGACCCGCGAAGCTGATTGCAACAACGATTACCGGCAAAACAAACGGCACGGTTATCACCGCGCGCACGAGCCTGACACCGATGAAGTCTTTGCGATACAAGAGGTAGGCGCCGGCGATGCCGAGCAGTAGACAGGCCGCCGTGGCAACCAGAGCCAAGCCGATGGTGAAGCCGATTAGGTTTGCCGCTTTCGCGGTTGCCAAGGTGGCTAGCCAATTGTCGGCGAGCCCGATTTTTAGAATGCTAAAAAGTGGAAGGTAAAAAAGCACCGCTACAAAAACCAGCGGAGCGCCCCACAGCAGCAACCTGCCCGATTTTTCCAAGGTGTTAGCCAAAGATGGCCGACCAGTTAGCAAGCCATTCGCTGCGCTTGCCGTTGATGTCTAGGTTGTCACCGAGGCTTGAAGTTGCCGGCTTGCCCCAAAGTGCCCAGCTGTCCGGCAGTGCAACGGTTTTGTTGACCGGGTAGACATACATGTTGGCTGCCACCGTTGACTGAAAGGTCGGTGAGAGCAAGAAGTCGATGAACAACTTGGCGCCCACCGGGTTCTTTCCGTTTTTTAGCACTGCGGCGTATTCGGTCTGACGGAAGGCGTCATCAAGCAATGCAACGGTCTGTGACTTGCCGTCTGCGCGAACCTCATCGGCTGGCGAAGAAGAATAGCTGAGCACGATTGGTCGGCTGCCGGTGCTATCGGCAGACCCTGAGAACTCGGTGTAGTAGGCGTCTTCCCAGCCAGCCGTCACCTTGAGGCCGTTGGCTTTGAGTTGCTTCCAAAAGTCGAGATAACCGGTTTCGCCGAACTTGCCAACGGTGCTTGCCAAGAAGGCCAAGCCGGTCGACGAGGTGCTCGGGTTTTCGACCACGGTTAGGTCGCGGTATTCGGGCTTGACGAGGTCTTGCCAGTTGCTCGGTGGGGTCACCGAGTGGTCGGCAAACCACTTCTTGTCGAAGTTGAAGCAAACGTCGCCGAAGTCAATCGCGGTTAGTTTGTCATTTTCTAGGATTCCGTTTTCGATGGCCACGCCGGCAAAGGTGTTGTCGATGCCAAAGACCGCGTCGCCAATCGGTTGATTCTTGGTCAGTACCAGCTTGTTGGTCATGGCTCCGGCATCGCCGGCTTTTAGCACCTTTACGGTGATTCCGCTTTCCTTCTTGAAGGCCGCAATCATGGTTTTGTCAAAGACGAATGAGTCGTGGCTGACAACGGTCAGGGTGTCGGGGGTCGCCTGGCTGCAACCGGAAACGGTGGTTGCCATTACGGTGGCGCCAACGAGGATAGCCGCTACCTTTGGAATGAATTTGTTGGTGAATCGCACTTAATGTGCCCTTTCGTTAAATGAGGGCACGGGGTTGTCTCCCTGCGCTGGCATTACCCAGATCAGGTTCGACGGTCGAAGACTACGGAGTCTTCCTCTCAGCCCGGTGTAACCGAACTCCCGTGTACTTAACAGCATAAAGCGAAACCCCCGCCAAGTTATGACGAGGGTTTGGCTTTTAGTGCTGAACGATCCGTTTAGCCGAGTGCTGCTGCTGCCGCTTCTGCCTTTTCTTGCACACCAGACTTGGTGCGCAGGGCAACCTCTTTGATGAACAACGAAAGCACGAAGGCAACCGCCACAACGATTCCAGCCGACTGGAATACCAGAACGGCAGATTCGGCGAAGGCCTGCTTGATTGGTGTGGCTAGCGCCGGGTCGAGGTTCTTGAGGAACGACGAGTCGCTCGAAACCAGACCACCCAAAGCTGCTGGCCCGCCCAGCTTGGTCAACTCGGTCAGCAGAGCGGGGTTAGCGGTGATGGCGGCGGTGATTCCGGCCTTGATCTGATCGGCTTTATCGCTCAGACCGTTGAACAGAATCGAAAGGAAAATGGCAACACCAAGGGTGCCACCCATCTGCCTAAAGAAGGTTGCTGCCGAGGTGGCAACACCGATGTCGGCCGCGGTCACGGCGTTCTGCGATGCGATGGTCAGGGTCTGCATCATCTGGCCGAGACCAAGACCAAGCATGACCATTCCAACCGAAACCTGCCAGATCTGCCAGTCGTACTTCATGGTCGACAGGTACAGGTACGAAAGCGCCATAAGAGCGGTTCCCAGCACCATGAAGATCTTGTACTTGCCGGTTTTTGAGGTGATTTGACCAGAGACGATGGATGCTGTCATCAGACCAAGCACCATCGGAATCATCAAGAGCCCGGCTTCGGTTGCGGTTGCTCCGTAGACAATCTGCAGAATCAACGGCAGGGTCATCATTCCACCGAACATTCCAAGACCCACGATGACACCCAAGATGGTGGTTAGTGAGAACAGTCTTGATTTGAAGAGCTTCAGTGGCAGAAGAGCTGAGTCGCCGGCGGCGCGCTCGGAAATGATGAAGGTCACGATACCGATGATGCTGGTGGCGTACATGGCGATGGATAGCGCGGAATCCCAGCCCCAGTCGCGACCATTTTCTGCAACCAAAAGCATTGGAACGACGGCCGCGATGATTGTGACGGCACCCCACCAGTCAATTCGCTGACGGTTTGGGGTGTGAGGAACGTGTAGGAAGCTGAGCACTAGAAGAAGTGCGCCGATGCCGATTGGGATGTTCATGAGGAACACCCAACGCCAACCGTCTGTCCACAAGATGGTGTCTTGGCCGGCGAATAGTCCACCGATTAGTGGGCCAAGAACGCTTGAGGTTCCGAACACGGCGAGGAACATTCCCTGGAACTTAGCGCGATCACGCGGTGGCACGATGTCGGCGAGGATTGTCAGGGCTAGTGAGAACAAACCACCGGCACCGATTCCCTGAATCGCGCGGAAGGCGGCGAGCTGGTACATATCCATCGCAAATCCACAGGCGATCGAACCGATGATGAACACTGTGATTGCGGCGATGAACAGTCGACGACGACCGAAGATGTCACCGAGCTTGCCGTAAATCGGGGTGGCGATGGTCGAGGTGATTAGGTAGGCCGTGGTCACCCAAGCCTGCGCCGAGAGGCCCTTTAGGTCATCGGCGATGGTGCGCATCGCGCTGCCGACAACGCTCTGGTCAAGTGCCGACAAGAACATGCCAGCCATTAGGCCAAAGAGAACGAAGAGAATCTGACGCTGGGTCATGATTCCCGATACTGCCGATGCCGCTGCTGCGGCCTTTCTGTCTGCACGTGCCAAGGCACTGCCTCGTTTCTTGTGAAGTTAGACTTGGGCTATGTTTCAGCCGCTACTAAAAATATCAAAACCTTGCTGAAGTTAGCAAGAGTCGCTCCCCTTAGTTTATTTCCCACGGTAACTATATTTCTAGCCTTTGCCGTTATTTCTCTGGGCAGTTTGCCAGCCTCCGGCGCCGTGGCAGCTAGCGTTGCAGCGGCGCAGCCATCGATTACCGAGGCCGACTCGATTTGGGTTGTTGTCAATAAGGGTCGCCCACTGAACCCAATCTCCTATGCGCCAAAGCACCTGAAGTCGCCAAAGTTCATCAACGGATCTGGCATCGCCGGCTCGCAAAAACTCGAAAAGGTCGCAGCCGAGGCTTTGGTTCAACTCGCGTTGCAAATGAAGACAACCAAATCCGGAACCCTAACCCTGAACAGCGGGTACCGCTCATTTCGCTCGCAGGTGGCGGTGCATGACAAAGACGTCGCCCTGCTCGGCCTCAAACTGGGTGAGCGTTTGGCCGCGCGCCCAGGCTACAGCGAGCATCAAACCGGTCTAGCCGCCGACGTTTCGGCGGTTGGCCAGGGCTGCGTGATTCGCGAATGTTTCGGCAAAACCAAGGCGGGTCGATGGATACGCTCGCACGCCTGGAAGTTCGGGTTCATCCTGCGGTATCCGTTAGGCCAAACTCCGAAAACCGGCTACCAATACGAACCCTGGCATCTGCGCTACGTCGGTATTGAACTTGCAACCGACATGCACCTTCAGGGTCAAACCGTGCTCGAAGATTACTGGGGCTTGCCCTACTCGACTAGGTATTAGCCGGCTAGGTATTTGGCGGTCAGGACCGCTCTAGCCGAGCACTCCGTCAACCAAGGCCTTGGCCTCAACCTGCACCTGCTTCAGGTGTTCTTCACCCAGGAATGATTCACCATAGATCTTGTAGACGTTCTCGGTGCCCGATGGTCTGGCTGCAAACCAAGCGCTCTCGGTCTGTACCTTTAGGCCACCGAGCGCCGCACCGTTGCCGGGAGCGTGCGTCAAAATGCCAGTGATTTTTTCGCCGGCCAGGGTGCTTGCCGAAACGGCCTCGGCTGAAAGCTTTCCTAGCTTGGCTTTTTGTTCGATGGTTGCCGGCGCATCGATGCGCTCGTAGGCCGGGGTGCCAAACTTGTTGGTCAGGGTCTCGTAGTGCTCGCTAGGTGATTTGCCGGTGACCGACTGAATCTCGCTTGCCAGAAGAGCCAAAATGAGACCGTCTTTATCGGTTGACCAAGCGGTGCCATCTAGACGTAAGAACGAGGCTCCGGCGGATTCTTCGCCACCGAAACCGACTGATCCATCGATAAGACCTGGCACAAACCACTTGAAACCGACCGGCACCTCAATGAGTCGTCGGCCAAGTGAGCTAACCACTCGGTCGATGATGGATGAGGAAACCATGGTTTTTCCAACCGCTGCGGTTGGCGACCAACCCTCACGGTTTCGGTAAAGGTAATCGATGGAGACGGCCAAGAAATGGTTCGGGTTCATCAGGCCGTGATCGCGGGTGACGATTCCGTGACGGTCGGCATCAGCATCGTTTCCGGTTGAAATGTCGAACGCTGCACGGTTGGCGATCAGCGAGGCCATGGCAAATGGTGAAGAGCAATCCATGCGGATTTTTTCATCCCAGTCAAGGCTCATGAAGCCAAACTGAAAATCTACCTTTGGGTTCACAACGGTGAGGTTCAGGTTGTAGTGCTCGGCAATCGCACCCCAGTAATCCACCGAGGCACCGCCCATCGGGTCGGCTCCGATTCGCAAGTTAGCATCGCGAATGGCTTCCAAGTTGAGCACTTCGCCGAGTTGCGAAACGTAGTTCTCTTTGAAATGAAACTTGACTGCGTTTGGGGTGGCGCGGCGCACGGCGCCAGAACCGGCGAGGATGATTTCGTTGGCGCGAGCGGCAATCCAGTTGGTGGCATCCGAATCGGCTGGCCCACCGTGAGGCGGGTTGTACTTGAAGCCGCCATCGCCCGGTGGGTTGTGGCTCGGGGTAATGACTAAACCGTCGGCAACCGAGTGGTCACCGGGGGCTTTGCCCGCGTTGTGGTTGATGATGGCGACCGAAACTGCTGGCGTCGGAGTGTATCCATCGTTCGCATCAATCAGCGCAATGACGTCGTTGCCGGCGAGCACCTCGAGTGCGGTTATTTCGGCTGGGCCGCTAAGCGCGTGAGTGTCTTTGCCGACGTAGATTGGGCCGTGGATGTTTGCTTTGCGACGGTATTCGACAATCGCCTGAGTGATGGCCGCGATGTGCACCTCGTTGAAAGAACCGTTGAGCGAGGTGCCGCGGTGGCCAGAGGTTCCGAAGGCTACCTTTTGCTCAGCCACCGTAACGTCGGGCTGCATTTCGAAATATGCATCGATCAGTTTGGTGGTGTCGACGAGGTCGGAGGGCTGGGCTTTTTGGCCGGCGCGTGCAGTCATATAAGCATTTTGGCAGTTAACCTTTATCTATGTCATCACAACCGCAAAACAGTTCAAGAAAAGGCAAACCGGTTTATTCCTTTTTGGGGCCGGTCGGCACTTTTACCGAGCTTGCTTTGGCGCAGGTAGCCGAGGCACAGGGCGCTATTTGGAACCCGGTCGGCCAGGTCACCGACGCGATTGACGACGTGCTCAGCGGGGTTGCCTATCGAGCCATCATTCCGGTTGAAAACTCGGTTGAGGGTGGAGTTTCAGCAACTTTGGATGCCCTTGCGGCCGCTCAGGCGATTCGCATTTACGGCGAGTATTTGGTGCCGGTGAACTTCAGCTTGGTTGCAAGACGCGGCACCAAGTTGGCCGATGTCAAAACCATTGCGACCCATCCGGTTGCCTACCCGCAGGTGCGGGCTTGGCTGGCCGAGCACCTGCCACAGCATGTGCATTTGCCTGCCACCTCAACCGCTGCTGCCGCTGCGAGTTTGCTCTCGAGTGATTTCGCCGATGCTGCGATAGCCGCACCAACCATCGTCAACCACTATGACCTAATCACCCTCGCCAAGAACATCGGTGACAACAAGAACGCCCAGACACGCTTTATTCAGGTCGGCTTGCCTGGAAAAATGCCGGCGCCGACGGGTGCCGATAAGACCTCGGTGATCATCGAGTTGCCGACCGAGCGCCCGGGCACCCTGCTCGAAATGCTTGAGCAGTTTGCAACTCGCGGTGTGAACCTGACCCGCATCGAGTCTCGCCCAATTGGTGATCGACTCGGTCGCTATCGCTTCAACGTTGATGCTGAGGGTCACGTGTTAGACGATTCGGTTGGCGAGGCGCTGGCTGGGCTGCACCGCTTTAGCCCCAAGGTCACGTTCTTGGGTTCTTACCCACGGGCCGATAAGCAACAGACCAAACCGCTTGGTAATAACTCGAACGCCGAGTTTGCCGATTCGGCAGTCTGGCTCAAGCAGCTGCGCGCCGGCAAGTAACTGGCGAGTAGGTTCAAGGCTGGTTTGTTAGCAGCGCAACTTCATTGCGTTCGGCAGCACGTCAAAGGTCACCTTTGTTATTTTCCCAAAGGGGTCGCCGTCCAGTTGAATGTTGACCGGTCTTTCGGTCACCAGTTCAATGTGTTTGCCAGTTAGGTTCTCTAACGTTTTGACGTTCCTGGTGACCCGCATCAACTCGGTGCCACCCGGCAATCGGTGCATGAATCTAGTGTCGATGGTAACTCTCGAAAGCAGGGCGATCCAGTTGTGGAATCGGCGTGGCCCAACCGCGGCAACATCGAGCAGGCCGTCATCAAGCCTGGCCTCTGGCATGACTTTTATATTGGCTGGCAAGAATCCGCAGTTGCCAATCAAGACGCTGTGCACCTTGAGTTTGCGTGGCGCACGATCATCCACCGTCAGTTGCAGGTGTTCGAATGCCGCCGGCAGGGTTTTGAATCCGGCATCAAAATAGGCTATCCAACCGAAACGGCGTTTGAGTTTTGGGTTGGTATTAATCATGATTGTGGCGTCGAAGCCAACTCCCGAGAGTGCGGTAAAAATCTGGGTCAGGCGTTTTCCGTCGGAAAAAAGCATTACGGCCTTACCCAGGTCGATTGGGCGCAGTTCGCCAAGTAGCGCTCGCCGCAGGGCTGTGTTCACCGAGTTCAGTGGCAGCCCTAAGTTTCGGGCCAAGATGTTTCCGGTTCCAACCGGCAATATTCCGATGGATACCGGTTTATCGTGCACGGCTTGCACCACTTGGCGCAGGGTGCCATCGCCACCGGCAACAACCAGATGGGTAGCGCCCATGACCAGGGCTCTTTTAGCTTGGGGTCCCCCGGTTTCTTGAGCGCTGGTCGGTAGCCAAAGGGTGGATTGCCAGTCAAAGGGTTCGAGCACTAGGTTGACGGCGGCTTTTAAGCGCTTGAGGTCGATTTTGGCAGGGTGATAAACAACGGCCGCTCTTGGCCGCTTGCTTTTCTCAGCAGCCGCCTCAGTCACCCCACCCTTGCGCATGCCAATAGCCTATCCGAGTGGCACTGGTATTTCTGATACCAGATTGGTATCATTTCCCCATGGCTATGACAGTGCGTTTTCAAGCGAAACTCGATCTTGACCTCGAGGCGGTTGCCGCCGCGCAGGGGCTCTCAAAACAACAGGCTTTGGTTGCGGCGGTTGAGGCGTACGTTGAGCGCAATAAGCAACAGGGAATAGTGCAAGAAGCTTTTGATCTGGTGCTCGAGCGAGATGCCGAGTTGCTGGCGCGTCTAGCTGACGCCTGATGTCTTATCTCGATCTCGAGGTTTTCATCGAGAACCTCGAGCGAGTTGGCTTCAAAGTTCGAGATGCCGGTCTACTAGAAGCGGCTCTGTCGCGGGCCAAGACATCAATTTTTGGTGCCGACGCATATGTCGGTCTCGAAATGAAGGCCGCGGCCATGACACACTCCCTCATAAAAAACCATGCCTTGTTCGATGGCAATAAGCGCGCGGCCTGGTTTGCCCTGAACGCCTTTCTCTTGATGAACGGATTCACTCTGTTGAGCAGCCAAGATGAGGCTTTTGATCTCATTCTCTCGGTGGCCAACGACCAAATCGAACTCCAAGGGATTGCACTATGGATAACTGCGCACATGCAGCCGGCTTAAGACAGCGACATTCCGTCAGGCGCGGTAGCCTAGAACAGTGATTGACCTTACCCTGCTTAGAGAAAACCCAGATGTCGTGAAGGCATCGCAACGCGCCCGTGGCGCCGATGAATCATTGGTTGACCAAGCCGTTGCGGCCGATGAGGCAAGGCGCAGTTCGCTCCAGCAATTTGAGGTTTTGCGTGCCGAACAAAACGCTTTCGGCAAGTTGGTTGCGGCCGCCCCCAAAGATGAAAAAGCCGCACTGGTGGCTCAGGCGCAGGATCTAGCCGCCAAGGTGAAAGCAGCCGATGCCGCCGCCGCCGAGTCGCAGCTTGTGCTCGACACCGTGATGTGGAAAATCGAAAACGTTGTTCTAGATGGTGTTCCGGTTGGCGGCGAGGACGACTTCGTGGTTTTGCGCGAGGTCGGCGAAAAGCGTGCCTTTGACTTTGAGATTCGCGACCACGTTGCAATCGGCGAGAGCCTAGACATCATCGACATTGAGCGCGGAGCCAAAATTTCCGGCTCACGTTTTTACTTTCTAAAAGGTTGGGGTGCCCGACTTGAGTTGGCGCTCATGAGCCTTGCCCTCGATCAAGCTGCCGCGGCCGGCTTCACGGCTTTGATCACACCTACCCTGGTGCGCCCAGAAGTTATGGCGGGCACCGGATTCTTGGGCGAGCACGCCGACGAAATCTATTACCTGCCCGCCGATGACCTGTATCTAACCGGCACCAGCGAGGTTGCCCTAGCCGGCTACCACAGCAACGAAATCGTAGACCTCAGTGAAGGCCCGGCCCGCTATGCCGGCTGGTCAACCTGCTATCGGCGCGAAGCCGGAAGCCACGGCAAGGACACCCGCGGCATTTTGCGCGTGCACCAGTTCAACAAGCTCGAGATGTTTAGCTACATCGAGCCAGAGCAAGCCGAAGCCGAGCACGCCAAGTTGTTGGCCTGGCAAGAAGAGATGCTTCAAAAGTGCGAGTTGCCATACCGTGTGATTGACACCGCCGCCGGCGACCTTGGTTCTTCGGCCGCGCGCAAGTTTGACGCCGAGGCTTGGGTTCCGTCGCAGGCCAGCTACCGCGAACTCACCTCTACCTCTAACTGCACCACCTATCAGGCTCGCCGCCTGAACGTTCGTTACCGACGCGAAGACGGCAAGACCGCAAACGTTGCAACGCTCAACGGAACCCTTGCGACTACTCGTTGGCTCGTGGCTATCCTAGAAAATCACCAACAAATCGACGGCAGCGTTCTTATTCCCAAAGCCCTGCGCCCCTACCTGGGTGGCCAAGAGCGAATCGAGCCGAAGCCAAGCAAAACACCAAAGGCGGGCGCCTAATTTCTGACTTCACGGTGACCGGCGATGATCGCTGGTTGATTGCGATTGATATCGACGGCACCCTTGTGCACGACGATGGATACCTTTCGCCCGCCGTGGTCAAAGAGGTGCAACGTGTCAGCGCGCTCGGGCATGAGGTTGTTATTGCCACCGGTCGTTCGGCGGCCAACGCGATTCCGGTCATCAAAGACGTCGGGTTCATCAATGGTCACGCCGTGTGCTCTAACGGAGCGGTCACCGTTGAAGTTGACCCGCAAGACGCCCAGGGTTATCGCCCAATCGAGATCATCACGTTTGACCCATCCGAGGTGCTTACTCAGCTAATCGCGAGCTTGCCTGACGCCCACTTTGCGGTTGAAGACGTTGACGGCACCTACCGCTTTCACAAGCCGTTCCCGACCTATGCGCTCGGCGAGCAAAATATTGAAACGCCTTTGGATGAGTTAATGCACCACCCGGTTAGCCGCGTCGTGGTTTTGTCACCCGAGCATGAGGTTGATGATTTTCTCCAGCTCGTTACCAAAGTTGGTCTGCACTCGGTGAGCTATGCGATTGGCTACACGGCTTGGTTAGATATCGCCCCGAGCGGTGTTACCAAAGCTAGCGCTCTAGAGAAGATTCGCGAACAACGCGGCGTGCTGCCACATCAGGTTGTGGTTCTTGGCGACGGCCGAAACGATATTCCAATGTTTGAATGGGCGATTGCCGGCGGCGGCTTGGCTTTTGCCATGGGGCAAGCGCCCGAGGATGTTAAGTTGGCTGCCAGCGCAACCACTGCCGCCGTTGAGGAAGACGGGGTTGCCGAGGTTTTGGCAAGCTTTGAAGGAATCCTGTTCACCCGCAACTAGGTCTAGTCAAAAGGGTGGATGCCATCCTAAACTCGGTCTCGGAAGCCTGTCCGAGTGGCCGATGGAGCTGGTCTTGAAAACCAGTGAGCAGCAATGCTTCGCGGGTTCGAATCCCGCGGCTTCCGCCATTTTTAACTGAATCTCCCAGTCTTCGGCTCGGGGGATTTTTGGTTAACGAGGCCTCTCTCGCTTTCTTCTCGAGAATCTTTCCGAACTCTCTCAGTTATTGAAAGAAACCGCAAAATCTTTGCGCTTCATTTCTTGAACCAAGTAGAAAAGTCTTATTGGGGATGCGCGAGTCTATTGCGCAATCGAATTCAAGCGATGGGGGATCCAAAGTGAATCGGCTTTATCGAAAGAAAATTATCGGCGGATTTACCGCCGTTCTAATGTCTATTGGAGCCCTGGTCTCAACCTCCGCCCCAGCAAACGCCTTAGTTCCAGACTGTACGACAGCTGGAGTAACGGTGACGCCTCTGCATGGCGCTTCGTTCCTACTCGACGGCACCGCACCCGGCTACAACAGCGGTTTGATTGGCTACTCGGTGTCTTCGGCTACCGGGTTCACCAACCTCGGTGTCGGTCTTGCTACAACCGGGCCGGTGACCATGGGATCGGGCCAGCCTTCAAGCCAGACGAGTGGAGCGGTAGCTGCTGGCGCAACGGGCTACTCTTACTTCTTGGCCCAGGCGCCAACGACCGCAACCACCACCGACAGCAACATAACCGTCACGGTGTCGGATTCCAGCGTTGCAGTTTGTACCTACAGCGATGTCATCACCGATGTGATTGACAGCATCAAGGCCAATGCCAACAAGATTGATGCAGTTGCAATCACTCCACCTGCATCCACTCCAGCCGGTGTTGGTGACCTAGTAGACGTTAAGTTGACCGGAAACACCGGAACGATTGGTGCTGGGCCTGACGGAACTTCGCCGTTGAACTTCTATCCGGTCGTGACCGCAGACATTTTCCACGCCGACGTTTGGCAGATCACCGATGTGGAGTTCAAGAGCCTCTTGGCCGATAACTCGGTAAACACCGCTTGTGGAGTCAGCGGGTTCTTGTCACACCGAATCGAATGGCACACAGCCGGATCGATTGACACCACGCTTTGCGAGGGCAAGTACGAGCTTCACTTCATGATGACGCCTCGCGCAGGCGCCATGGACGAAACCGTTGGCTCGCCTTCGATGGCTCAGCCATTCTCATGGATTGCGTCTGGTGTAAACATCAAGCACACCGATGGCTTCCCAGCCTTCGAAATGCCATTGTTCACCAACAAGGTAGCACCATCGATCCTCACGACGAGTTTGTCTGACGCCCAAGCCTGTGCTGCTTACAGCGCAATGCTCACGGCCGATTTGGGCTCGGGAAACCTCTCGAGCGCGGGCAGCGGTTGGGCAGTCACCACCGGTGCACTTCCAGCCGGACTGACTCTCGACGCCAAGACCGGAGCAATCACCGGTGAAACGCTAAGCACGGGTCTCTTTACCTTCACCGTGACCTTGACGACTAACAACGGACTCAGTGACACTCAAGAACTTTCAATCAACGTTCTTGCAGCGACACCGCCAACCGTTAGCACTTCAAGCTTCGCCTCTGGAGTTTTGTCAAGCAGCTACTCGGCTACTTTGATGGCCACTCCGGGAACTGGAATGATTCCGACCACCGGAACCGTTTGGACGATCACCGCCGGTGCTCTTCCCGATGGTTTAACTCTGGATGCCGCCACCGGTGTCATTAGCGGAACCGCATCCGCATCCGGGCTATTTGGATTCACGGCGACAGTGACCGACGAGTGTGGCTTTACCGGTAGCAAGGCATTGTCGATCAGCATCGCTGGTGCGCCAACAATCACGACAACGTCTTTGCCAGGTGGTCAAGTTGGAACTTCATACACCCAGACGATGGCAGCAACCGGTGGTTTTGGAAGCACGATTCCAACAACGGGAACCGTTTGGACAGTCACCGCTGGTGCCTTGCCTGATGGTCTGATGTTGAACGCCGCCACCGGTGTTCTTAGTGGAACACCAACCTTCAACGCAACG
The DNA here is from genome assembly GCA_947378555.1 of Microbacteriaceae bacterium. Lineage (GTDB taxonomy): Bacteria > Actinomycetota > Actinomycetes > Actinomycetales > Microbacteriaceae > Rhodoluna. The sequence continues at coordinate 7,533 of CANCKM010000017.1, read as the reverse complement.
TACGTGTTCACGGTTCAGGTTGTGAACTCGAATGGGCTTACCGACACTCAAGAGTTGTCAGTGGCTGTCATTGCAGCGACACCGCCAACCATCACGACCACATCGATGCCTGGCGGCAGCGTCGGATTCCCGTACAGCTTTGTTGTCCAGGCAACTCCTGGATCGGGGCCAATCGTCTCTAGCGGAACAGCTTGGTCAATCACGGCGGGAAGCCTTCCTACTGGTCTAACCATCAACCCGTTGACCGGTGAAGTTCACGGAACCTCGAGTGCGGTTGGTACCTTCAACTTCACGGTTCAGGTGCTCGACGTAAACGCTTTGACCGACACTCAAGAGTTGAGCATCGTCATCATTAGCGATGGAGCCAGCGGAACAACCATTGGCACCGCGCCAAAGACGTTGACGCCGACCTATCCATCTGGATTTGGAGAGCCCTGCTTGGTTGATCCAGCCGACTCGGTCTGCAAGTCAACCGTGACCATTGAAGGCCAGGGCACCTTCGTCCTCAATGGAGACGGATCAGTGACCTTCACCGCAGTACTTGGCTACTTGGGTACGACTCCGGTGCAATACCGAGTGTTTGACGAGGGAATGGTTTCGGCCGAGGTTCCTGTCAGCGTCACGGTTTTGCCTCCTGAGGCTCCAACTGTAGACCCAAGCAGTGCTTCAACTGTTGGCGTCACTCCGGTGACGCAAACACCAAGCAGTGCCAGAGCAGCAGCCTGGTGCTTGGTTGATCCGGCCGATTCGGTGTGTAAGGCAAGCGTGACGATAGTGGGTGTTGGAACCTTTGCCTTGCACACCGACGGTTCGGTGACTTTCACGGCGGTACTCGGATACACCGGGGTTGCTCAGGTCAGCTATCGAGTCAGCGATGACTACGCACAGAGTGACGAAGCTATCGTTTCGGCCACCGTCAGTGCACCAGAAGGACCAAGTGTCACTGGCGACAGTGGAACCACTCAGGGAACGGCGCCACTTCTGTTGGAGCCAACTTCAAGTGGTTCGGTGACAGAGTGCATCATTGACCCGGCCGACTCGGTATGTAAGTCAACCGTGACAATCGTTGATCAAGGCGTATTCGTTCTAAATGAAGACGGCACGGTCACCTTCACCGCACTCGATTCCTTCAAGGGCACCCTTACCGTGACATATCGCGTGACCGATGCCTATGGTCAAAGCGACGAGGCCATGATATCGGCCACCGTGGTGATACCAGATCCACCAGCTCCGGCTGCAGTGACTGGTAGCACCCTGATTAACACTCCGGTTACCGTGACGACCACACCAGCAGGCACCAACATCGCCTGTCTCGTGGATCCATCGGACAGCCTGTGTAAGTCAACGGTCGTCAAGGCCGGCGAGGGAACCTTCGTGCTCACTGGAAACAGCGTGCTGTTCTCTCCAGTCCTCGGATACGTTGGTGACAGCACCGTCCAGTATCGTCACACCGACGAATACAGCCAAGCTGGGCAAGCCGCGATCACTATTTCGGTTCTGCTACACGAACTGCCAGTGACCGGATACACGGTTGGTGTAAAGCCAGTGGTTTTGGCTCCGCTAATCACACCTCCTAGTGGTGCCAGTGTGTGTCTAGAGAACCCTGTGACACATGTCTGCACCACAGTTCTCAAGATTGCTAAAAAGGGAATCTGGAGGCTCAGCGGGCTATCGGCAGTGTTCACACCGCTACCTGGCTTCAGCGGCAACAACGCTGTCCTCTACAGCGTGACGGCAGCCGGTCAAGTTGTGGCAGTGCCATTCACCGCAGTGGTTGTGCGTCGCTACGCGAGCATCACAGTAGGTGGATTCGGACCGGGATCACCAGCCTTGACACGCAAAATCAAGGCTCGACTCCGTACATTCATGTTGGCCCACAAGGGCTACCGAATCATCGAATGTATCGGAGTTACTATGGGAAAGAGCATCCTGGATGTCGACCCAGCCCTGTCAAAGAATAGGGCTCGCGCCGGATGTACTTTCTCGATGAAGTACGACACCAAGTTACGTCGCTTGCCACTTCGCAAGATGCACTCGCTAAAGCTTGGAGCCGAAATACGTCGAGTCACGGTAATCCTAAGAGACTAAACGTGGGGGGACGGCAGATGCACTGAGCGGGCATCTGCAGCGGTCACCATACCAACAGCCTGCCTCTGGCTCTTGGTATGGTGACCATCCACATTTAATGGCCACTGCAGCAAAACTGCCAATTGTCTGAGGACTGGGCAGAGCCGTCGATTCAGGCTTAAACTTGAATCTCAATCAACATGAGGATCTCACGCTTGACTACTGAACCAAAAAACCCAACTTCGCGCCGCAAAGCCACCAAAGAAGCGCGCGCTTTCGCGCGTCACGCAAGACTGAAGGCCCAATCCAAGATCACAGCCTTCTGGGGCTTGGCCTTCAAAGCGCTCGCCGTTGGTGTCGCCGCTTCTCTTGCAGTCACTGGAATCTCACTGTTACAGATCAAGAGTCAGCTTGCAAATAACGGCATTCACATAGTTGACTCACAGGGCAACGCCCAGGTGGGCGTCACGGCTGCTGACCTAAAGGGTCCAATCAACATGCTTTTGGTTGGCTCAGATACTAGAACCGGTCAGGGCGGCGGCTTCGGTCACGTTTCCTCAACCCTCGCGGACGTCATCATTCTGCTTCACGTTTCAGCCGACCGCAAAAATGCGGTTGCAATGAGCTTTCCGCGCGACTTGCTCGTGCCTTGGCCTGCTTGCCCAAGCACAACCGGCGGCCCAGGATACCTGCCGCAGAGCCTCGGGCAAATCAACGCGACCATCGCTAACGGGGGCCCAGGTTGCACCCTGCTAACCGTGCAACTGCTAACCGGTGTAAAGATTCCCTACCTCGCGATGATTGACTTCAAGGGCGTCATCGAGATGTCAAACGCCATTGGTGGGGTGGAGGTTTGTGTTGCCAGCCCAATCAACGACACCTACACCAAAACCTACCTCTCAGCTGGAACGCACACTCTTCAGGGTCGATCCGCTTTACAGTTCTTGAGAACCAGACACGGTGTCGGTGATGGCTCCGACCTATCGCGCATCAGCAACCAGCAGGTGTTCATGACCTCGTTGTTCCGCAAGATTAAGAGTCAGGGTGTTCTAACCAACCCGCTGCTGCTGCTCAACATGGCAAATGCTGCGGCTCGCAACATGAAGATGAGCGATAGCCTAAACGACCCATCTGTTCTGGTTGCCCTAGCCGGTGCGCTTAAAAATGTTGACCTAGCAAAGATGACCTTTCTGCAGATTCCTTCACGCGGTGGTTTGCCAGCTCCATACTCCGGCCGAGTCGAGCCGATCTATGAAAGCGCAAACCTCATCTTTAGCAAGTTGGTCAACGATGAGCCAATCATCATTGAGAAGGCAAACACCGGCTCTGGTGCAACGGTAGTTGAAACCCCAACCACCACCCCAACCACCACGCCGACGAGTAAGCCGACCGTGAAGCCACAGCCCAAGCCAAGCTCGAGCACCTCTGCAACAGCTAAGCCAACCGTCACCGCAACGCCGCTTCCAAGCGATATTCGCGGAACCAACGGAGCCACAACCACCTGTAGCAACTAAGGGTTATGGTGGCCGTTGAATTTCGGCTAAACTGAACAGGTTCCAGGAGACGTCGCATAGCCCGGTCGAGTGCGCCTCACTGCTAATGAGGTAGGGATCTTAAAGTCCCTCGGAGGTTCAAATCCTCTCGTCTCCGCTCCACCCGAAAACCCGCGTGTTTACGCGGGTTTTCGTGCATTTATGGGCACATAAGCGTAAGAAGATAAGCGTAGTTGAGCACTAACCCACAAGAGAGTCAGATTGGCCCCACCTAGATCCACTCGGATAGAAGGAAACCCCGAAACAGCGTTCACTGCTCCGGGGCCCCGTCTTGGTTACCTACCGATGAGGAACGCTTCGATTGCAAGTATTGCAATTTTGGCGACCAGCAACAGCAGGTCGATGCCATGCTTGTTGAACATGATGGCACCTCCGTTCATCTCGGTGTGCACGACCATGAACGGCGAACCAGACCACAAACAGTTGCCTTTCGGCGCCGACTTGTGGTTTACTCTTAGAGAACTACCTCATCGGAGTATCTTTCCGATTCGACGCTCACCTGAGTGTCCAACAAAACCCTCGGCGGACACCGGGGGTTTTGCTATTGACTGGGCTAAACAAAGGTGCACTGTTCTGCCAGCCATACAAGTCTCCCACGCGTGTCATACATTTCGTGGGCCAAACTCAGCCGTCCACAGTCCTCTCCACAGAAATGACAGACTTACGAACAGTTGCCGACCACTTATACACAGGGAACAAGGTCAAAGTGTGAGTGTCATGGCATCTTGGGCCAAAGGTTGGGCGCTGCGAGTTGTTTACTCGTAGCATGATATCGTGCGACGGGGGCCATCTATATCCCGGCACAGGGGGCAGTCATGGCAGTAAAGAAGCGCCGCTCAAAGGGCGGCATCGGCATCACCACACGTGGCGATAAGTACGAGGCAACCTATACGATTCCCAAATCCCAGAGAGTTCCAGGCATGGGACACTTCGTGAAGACAGCCAGGGGTGATTCAGAGGTAGAGGCGATCGCCGCGTTGATTGACAAACTGCGCCGCGAAAACACAGTTCCAGACCTACCGGGAGCAGTTCCAGCGTCGCAAGAGAAACAACTCAGGCGGTGGCTCGGTCCGGACGGCGAAGACATCAAAGGAACCCGCGACCCAGACGACAAGAACTATTTGGGGCCGCTGGTCTCCGACTGGACTGAAGAATGGCTAACTCGATGGATGGACGAAGATCTCCAGGAGAGTTCGAAGGACATCTACCGAGGGCACATCAAGACCTATATTCTTCCTTACCTAGGGCACTATCACCTGAACGAGTTGTCGGCAAACCTTCTCCTTGATAAGTGGTGGAGACCAATCGGCGCGCTGCGCAAAGTTAAGAACGGGGTTGTCACCGATCAGCCCTACCTTGGAGCGTCGGCAAAAGCCAACGTCTATAAAACGCTTCGACTTCTCATAACTACCGCGCATGCGAAGCACAGAACACGTGTGGCCTTGACCGAAACGCTGATTAGGAAGCCTGTGCCAACGCGTCCAGAGACGCAACGGCAGGTTGAAACAGCGGCACAACACCTGCAGGAACTCTTCATGGATAACCCAAACAAGGAAGACCCGAAATGGTCACTATGGATGCCTTCGTTGCTTGGCATCAGGATTTCGGAACGACTTGGGCTCGAGGTGGACGACATTGACCTGAATGCCGATGCAGGGCCTTGTATATACATCCATCAACAACTCGACTACCGCAAGGCGGACGGCGGCTGGTACATCAAAGACACCACAAAGAACGGCGAGCCTCGTGCCATTCCACTCATCGGTCTATTTCTCGAAGCCATGGAGGTGCGTTTAGCCATGCGTGAAGAATGGGCATCACGTCCTGATTGGAATCCTGACGAGAAGTTCAAGAACCTGCTCTTTCTGGAACCTGGAGGGAAACTGTGGACGCGCCGGCAGGATAATCCAGCATGGAAAAAATACGTTGGACCAGGCATCAGAGGGCATCTTGCAAGGCACATAACGGGCCACATGTTGGCTCATCAGGGTGTGCCTCTTGAGACGGCTATGGGTCTCTTAGGCCACAAATCAGAGGCGATGGCCCACTACTACCGAGTGGCGAGTCTCATTTCAATGCGTCGCGACATGGAGGAGGGAGAGGCAAGGCGGCGACCGCCAGCCCCCGTCATTTCATTCACACCGGTCAAACGCCGCGCCTAGGACAGGACCACTTGAAGGCGGCGAGCAACTTCGATCTCAACCCTGTCTGAAGTAAGCACGTGGCTCTCTACAAAATAAACCCTGACAACACAGAAACCACTACTACCTATAAATCCACCGGCAGTTTTGCCTTATGAGACCCGACGATACTGGCGCTGCGCGCCAGTATCGTCGAAGTATCTCTCAACGGCATCAACTCACCGTTTTCTACCCCCTGACAACCCCCTGTATTCGAACCGCACTTTCACTCGAAACGAAGGTTCTCGTTGTGGTTCGGTATGTCTCATATGGTTCAGTTCTGTTGGATCATCTAACCTCAACAACATGAAACCTCAGTAGATAATCACGCCGATACACACTCTGTCGCTCACGACCCCGCGACAGAAAGCAGTATCGCCATGTCAAAAGACACCGCGCATCAACCCACCCCCGGATGGTGGGCAGTACAACACAACATCGGCAATGACAGGAGAATGGCTGCGATCCCCGAGGACAAAGTTTTGTCCTGTCTCGGCTTGATGTTGGCCGCCACAGGCTGGGCTATCTCATTCGAGACTTCCATCGTCACCGAATCCGAACTCACCCGTCATGCAATCGTCGGCGCCGCGAACACGGAGAGCGTCCTCGAAACCGCTGCCCTGCTGGTCGAGGCCGGCATCTGGACGTACACCCCTGGAGAGGGCTACGACTGCGGCGCTGCCGCACACATCGAAGCGAAAGTCGAACGCATCGACAAGGCCCGCAAAGCCGTCGAAGCACGCCTCGCCAAACGAGCGCAGGAACGCGACGAAGTCAGGACGGAACTCGACGGCGAAGGGTGGAAAAACAAATGAAAGTCACCTTCGAAACCAACGCCGGCAACTTCACCGCGTACCTCACCGTCACAGGTGAGATCGTCATCTACGAGGGTGAGGACGAAACACCTGTGGCTGCGATCGCACCCATCGTCAAACGCCGTCCAGCACTCGATCTAACCGCTGACGGTATCGCCCGCGCCGTTCGAGGATGGCTCGAGGAGACGCACAGCCGCCTCGAAATCGAGAGCGTCGTCGCACGCCTCACCGCACCCGAAATCGGCTCGTAAAGCGGTCGGGGGTTGTCCACAAAGGTAGACAACCCCCGACACCGTCCACCGTTAGGAAGAGAGTATGAAATGGTTCATCAGAGTACTGTTCCCGACCACACCTGGACGACGCGTGCGCATCAGCCCCGACCACCTGCCAGGGCTCAAAGCACCAACGCGGGCGCCGTTCATACCAGTCACACCGAAGACCAAAGGCCCGCAACCGCCGACCATCGAAGACCACTTCACGAACTTCCAAGCCTCAACCGCAGGCAAGAAGAAGCCCTCCAAAATCAAGAAAGGGTTGAACTCATAATGGCAGTCATCTACGAGGCAGCAGCGCTCACAACCGGCGGCACGTTCCGCGCCTACAACATCGCCGAAACAGTCATCTGCGTGACCGAGGACGGCACCGAAGGCATCACCGACTTCATACACCAGGAAGATCGCGACACCGCGCTCGGTGCCCCCGAAATGCTTATCCCGTTGCTAACCGCATGGCTCTACGAAATGCGTCGAGGCCTCGACATCATCACCGCATCGCTAACCAGCCGAAGCGAGTGAGGCGAGGACGAACACGTCCACATCAAACCCCATTCCGCGCAGTGACGCGATCACGGCGTCGTCCACGATCGAGAACTCGTCCAGCACGGTCACACCCAAGAGCAGAGACTTCGAAAGACGACCA
>CANCKM010000016.1 GCA_947378555.1 Microbacteriaceae bacterium | reverse complement strand
CGGAACATGCCACCGAGCATGGAAAGGCTGCGGGCTCGAATCGGAAGCGGAACGGTCTCGGCCATGTAGCCATGACGAGCCAACCCAAAAATCGCAGCCATCGCGCCGGCAATGAAGATGCCGAGACCAAGTATCCATAGTGAGGTTGCAAAAGCGGCAATCACTATGCCTAGAGCCGCGGTCAGAGCGGCACCAATCATGGAATTGCGCTCGCCGAAACGTTTGACGAGGGCGGCGGCCGGAATGTCGAAGCAAAGCTGGCCAAGCAGCCCTAGCCCGGCGATGAAGCCAGCCATGGGCAGGTCAGCGCCGAAAAGCTGAGCGCTTGCCGGCAAAATCGGGAAAATGGCCATTTCTCCGGTCGTAAAAAGCACCGCTGGCACAAAAACGGGCATGACGAGGGCGCGAAGTTGAAAGGAGTCTTTGGTCACGGTTCAATTATGCGCTGAAGCCCCCAAGCCCAAGCCCAAACGGATTGACTGACTTAGACTAGGAGGCAAATGGCTGAACTTGACCTATCCCAAGAGATTCGCGATCTGCGCACGACGCTCACCAACATCAAACAGGTGGTTGATCTTGCGCGACTCCAGGTAGAAATCGATGCACTGAAGGTGCAAGTGGCTGACCCCAACCTGTGGGATCACCCAGCCAGAGCCCAATCGCTGACCAGCCAGCTTTCCCACAAAGAGGCGATGCTCGAGCGATTGGCAAGCATTGATTCACGCCTAGACGACCTAGAGGTTTTGGTCGAAATGGCAAACGCCGAAGGCGATTCTGGGGTGCAGGCCGAGGCTAAAAATGAGCTGGCTCAGCTGCGTGACCTGGTTTCGGCACTCGAAATCCAAACCCTGCTGAATGGCGAATACGACTCTCGATCGGCCGTTGTCACGATTCGAAGCGGAGCCGGCGGCGACGACGCAACCGACTTTGCCGAAATGCTGATGCGAATGTATTTGAGATACGCCGAGCACCATAAGTATCCGGTGGCAGTTTTAGATATTTCCTATGCCGAGGGCGCTGGCATCAAGTCGGCCACCTTTGAAGTTGACGCCCCTTACGCTTTTGGAAACCTTTCGGTTGAGGCCGGAACCCACCGCCTGGTGCGAATGAGCCCGTTTAACTCGGCCGGCAAACGCCAAACCTCATTTGCCGCTGTTGAAGTGGTTCCGTTGGTTGAACAAACCGAAGTAATCGACATCCCAGATGCCGATATTCGCATTGACGTCTTTAGGTCATCCGGCCCCGGCGGGCAGTCTGTCAACACCACCGACTCGGCCGTTCGCATCACCCACTTGCCAACCGGAACCGTGGTTAGCTGCCAGAACGAAAAGAGTCAGATTCAAAACAAGGCCGCCGCGATGCGAGTCTTGCAAAGCCGCCTGCTTGAGGTTAGACGGCGCGAAGAAGACGCTAAAAAGAAGCAAATCGCGGGCGACGTCAAGGCCAGTTGGGGTGAGCAAATGCGATCCTACGTTTTGGCGCCATATCAGATGGTCAAAGACCTCAGGACCGAGTACGAGGTGAATAATCCATCGGCGGTTTTTGATGGTGACCTCGACGGTTTTATTAACGCTGGGATCCGTTGGCGCAAGCAAAGTCAGACACAGGCCTAACCTGCACGGTTATGCCCCTTGGCGGTTCTAGTCTTGAATCATCATGATAAGTATCGCCAGCGTCACCAAAAAATATAAGGGAACCGCAAACCCAGCACTCGATAACGTCTCTTTGGAAATCGAAAAGGGCGAATTCGTATTTTTGGTCGGAACCTCGGGTTCGGGAAAATCAAGTTTGATGCGCCTCATGTTGCGCGAAGACGTGCCGACCAGCGGATCGGTGCACGTTTTGGGTGAAAACCTGGTTTCCATTTCGAGCCGACGCGTGCCTTATTTTCGCCGCAAACTCGGTGTAGTTTTTCAAGACTTTAGGCTGCTGCCAAACAAAACCGCGTTTGAGAATGTGGCTTTCAGTCTCGAAGTGATTGGCAAATCTCAGGGGTTCATTGAAACTGCCGTGCCGGATGTCTTGCGCCTGGTTGGACTGGCCGAAAAGATGGACCGTTTGCCGACCCAACTTTCTGGCGGTGAACAGCAACGAGTAGCGCTGGCCCGCGCCATAGTCAATAAGCCGGCCGTGCTACTGGCCGATGAGCCAACCGGCAACCTAGACGAGGCAACCAGCGATGGCATCATGGCGCTAATCGAGCGCATCAACCTGGCTGGCACCACGGTTGTTATGGCAACCCACGATCGTAAAATCGTTGACCGGTTGCAAAAGCGAGTTGTCGAGATCAGCGATGGTCGAATCGTTAGAGACCAGGTTGGCGGCTCCTACCAGCAGGCTGCTAACGAGCAAAATAGAGCCGTGGGGGATTCCAAATGAGGTTCGGTTTCGTATTTTCAGAAATCGCCCAAGGGTTGCGACGAAATGTATCCATGGTCATTTCGGTGGTTTTGGTCACCTTTGTTTCACTGACCTTTGTCGGCACAGCATCGCTCTTGCAGTTGCAAATCGGGCAAATGAAAACCTACTGGTACGACAAAGCTCAGGTTGCGGTCTATCTTTGCAGTTCGGTCTCACCTCCAACTATTTGCCCCCAGGGGGAGGCCGGTGCAGAGGTCAAGGCCAGAGTTGCCGAGCGGCTCAGCTCAACCACGCTCAAGCCTTACGTGGCAACTTTTTACTTTGAGAACCACAAGCAGGCCTACGACAAGTTTCAGGAACAGTTCAAGGGAAACTCGGTGGCCAAGTTTGTGACCGCCGAGCAGCTCAACGAAACCTATTGGATCAAGCTCAACAATCCGCAGGATTCCACAATCATCACCGAGAGTTTCAGTGGTTTGAGCGGGGTCGAAGAGGTGCGCGACCAAAGAAGCTACCTTGATCAAATCTTTGCCATTCTCAATGCGGCAAGCCTCGCAGCCATCGGTATCGCGGTTCTGATGCTCATTTCCGCCGCGCTTCTGATTTCAACCACGATTCGCCTCTCGGCGTTTTCGAGGCGGCGGGAACTGGCAATCATGCGCCTGGTTGGGGCCAGCAACTTCTACATCCAACTTCCCTTCATTCTTGAGGGTGTCGTGGCGGCAACCATAGGTAGCGTTCTAGCCGGCGCAACCGTTTTGCTCATCGTGCAGTTCTTCGTTCAGGGTTATTTGACGACCGCTCTGCCATTCACGAGTTTCGTTGGCTTGGCGGATGGATTGCTTGTCGTTCCAATCCTGATTGTCGCCGGAATCGTGCTGGCCTCCATCGCCTCTGGCTTAGCGATTAGAAGATATCTCAAAATCTAGCGAGCCTTGCTAAACTAGTGGGCTACCCAAAAATGGGAAGCCTAAGCATCAGGAGTGAATCGTGCCAAGAGAACGTGGCCAAAAGGTGGTTGCCAGCAACCGCAAAGCCCGTCACGACTATCACATCGATGACGTTTACGAGGCTGGCCTTGTGCTCACCGGAACCGAGGTCAAATCACTTCGAGCCGGCCGAGCATCCCTGATCGATGGATTTGCGTCTATCGAAAACGGCGAGGTCTGGCTAGAAAACGTGCACATTCCCGAGTACAGCCAGGGAACCTGGACCAACCACTCGACCAGGCGCAAGCGCAAACTGCTTTTGAACCGGGTCGAGATTTACAAACTCAGCGGCAAGGTGCGTGAGTCGGGGTTCACTTTGATTCCGCTTTCGCTGTACTTCAAAGATGGCCGCGCCAAGGTTGAACTGGCTTTGGCTCGCGGTAAGAAAGAGTATGACAAGCGTCAGACCTTGAAAGAGGCTCAGGATAAGCGCGAGGTTGCTCGTGCCATCTCCACCAAGGGCAAAGACTGGTAAGTCGCTGAAGCGGTTGGCGGGGCTGGGAAGTTTGCTGATGCCAAAGCTGTTGTACTAAATGTCGGTCGAAAGACTTACACTTGAAAGGCTTCGAGAAATCGGAGTTTTGATAACTAAATATGGGGATGATCGGTTTCGACAGGGTTTACTGAACCTGAAAGAAGCGGGTCGAGGATGTAGGGCTATCTCGTAAACGCTCCCTGCAAACTATAGGTGCTAAATCAAATCGCGCCGACTTCGCCCTAGCTGCATAAGCTAGCCTGAAGTCCGTCAGACCACATGTGATTTCGGTGTGGATTCTGGCGTCATTTAGAAATCTTGCTTTGTTGTTATGCCTTAGGGCAACAAGGGACTTTAACTAGGACTGGGCCCGTCGGTTATGTTGCTTCAAGCTAATACCGGGGCCAAGTAGAACTGTATTGAAGCTACACCCGTAGAAGAGTCAGATTCTAAGTTCTGGACGGGGGTTCAATTCCCCCCATCTCCACTTAGAAACTTAGGTTTCTTAGCGACATCCCATAACAACACGGCCTCCTAGAAATAGGGGGTTTTGTTGTTTAATCAGGTTTCCGAGACGTTGAAGTTGACCTGTTGGAGGCGCACGAACGCGACTATTTCTGCGAGGATTGACGCATGGCTTCAATTTCTCTTTGGTTCGTGCAAAACGGCAGCGCAATCTTTGAATCGATTGGCATCTTGGCCTTTGCGCTGAGCGGGTTGCTTGAGGCAGCCAGAAAGAAACTTGACCTCATTGGCATGGCCATGGTGGCATCCCTTGCAGCCTTTGGTGGTGGCACGCTCAGAGACATCCTGCTCGATCGCCGACCGTTTTTTTGGGTTCAGAACGAGCAGTGGGTTTGGGTGATCATCGGTCTCTGTTTGCTGGCGTTGGTATTTCTGCGCAATCGACACCTGGCGCTCACCGAGCGAGCCATGCAGTGGCCCGATGCCGTTGGTCTCGGTATCTTTACCGCTGGCGGCACCCAGGTTGCGCTAAACGCCAACATGCCGCCACTGGTAGCTGTAATCATGGGGACGATCACTGCGGTCTTCGGTGGAGTGATTCGCGATATTGTGGTGAATGAAATCCCCAAGGCCTTCAGCGACCATCAGCCCTACGCGGCAATCGCATTGGTTGGTGGCTGGATTGTGGTTTTTGGCCAGTGGCTTCACTGGGGTGAGTTCCTGGCCGTTGGTCTAAGTGCCTCGGCGATCGTGCTGGTGCGGATCTGCGCGATGGTGTTCGGCTGGCGACTGCCGGTCTGGAAGGTTTAGTTCGACTCTGAGGCGGTTAGCTGGGCAATGCGCTGGGGTGTGACACCAAGGATTACGGCGATATCCCGCATCGTCAACCCCTCGATTCTCATGCGTCGCACAACGTCACGAATCTCGGCCGAGGCCTGCTCTTGCAGCTGAACGGCGTCTTGCATTTTTGCCTGAGCTGCCTCTAAATCGCAAATGATTCCCGGCATTACCGCTTCGATGGTCACGATTATGTCGCAAATCGGGTCACCGGTTTTTTTGGACGCCAGGGCTCGAATCAAATCGGCCGCTTTGTCTAAGCGTTTCGCCGTGGTTTGGAAATTGTCTAGTGCGGGAACGGCAACTGACCAACCGTCGGCTTGGCGTTCGCAGAGTGCCTTGACTTCCATTCCGGCTCCTTTGTGAAAAGTAGTAAAGGTGGGCTTGACTTATTTTGTCAAGACGTGCTTTACTTACAACTGTAAACGCGGGCAATCGCGAATGCAAGACCCACTCAAAGTTTTGATTAATCAGAAAAGGAACCCACCATGAACGAAACCCTAAAGATTGTTCTCGAAGTTGCAGCCTGGCTACTCGCCGGATTCGTTGCCTTCCACTTTTACAAGGCTGGATCATTCAAGTTGACCTCTCCAATCGAAAAGCTTGTCGAAGCCGGCATGGGCTGGGTCACCAAGATTCCGGCCTCACTGGTTCGCGTTGTCGCGTTGCTTGAACTGCTTGGTGCATTGGGAATCATTCTCGCCCCGGCCGCCGTTGAATTTCTTGGTTTCGGCTGGGCTGCAAACTGGGCTCTAGCCGCGGCGGCTGGATTGTCGCTGACCATGATGGTCGCAATCACAATGCACCAGGCTCGCAAAGAACTCAAGTACACCTGGAAGGCAAACTTCAGCTTGCTTATTCCTTCTCTTGCATTGCTCTTGATTTACGCTGCCGTTTTGTAGTCACTAGTTCGAATTTTCAAATCCGGCTTTGTTGGCGGCCCTGCGAAGGGTCGCCAACACCGCTGGGCCAGCAAAAATCAACAGGGCGACCGTAGTGATTGCTCTTCCGGTATCCCAAACAAAACCGCCGGTAAAGAGTTCGTACCGCAAGAAATTTCCGAGATTATCACTCAGGGCAGACCCTGGTGAATAAGACAGGCTGGTTCCCACACCGGCCAAAAGCGGCCAGTTCCAAAGGGTCATTAAGGACCCGTAAAGGTAGCTGGCAAAAACCGCAAAGACCGCGAGCAGCCAAATCTGAGCGATTCGCCTTCTAAGGGTTGGAAGCAGTCCGGCGAGCAGTCCAATCAGTCCCGCCGCCATCATCTGAAAGGGCAGCCAGGGGCCGAAACCTCCGGTAAGCAGCGCCGAAACCAGCAAAGATGTGCTGCCGAGCAGAAAACCAAATCCCGAGCCAAATACGTACGCACCCAGAATCAGCAGGAAGAACACGGTCTCGATTCCAGCGGTGCCTGCCCCCAGAAGCCTGATGACCGCGTTTAAGGCGGTGAGAACACCCAGTATCGCAAGCTGCTTGGATCCGATCCCTCCGGTTGCCACCTCGATCAGGATCAGAATCACCAGCATCGGCATCAGCAGGATAAAAACCGTTTGAGCCAGGTTGGCCTCGTTCTGGTTTTGGCTCTGAATGAGCAGCGGCCAAATAAACATTAGTAGCGCTGCCGAACCAGCCAACAAAATGCTGGCCCCCGAGAGGATTTTGGAGACTCGATTTGTCCTAAGCATGGTCGACCCCCAAGACGTCATTGATCGAGATCACGCCGGGTTGCCGAACCAAGCTGGAAATTTGAGTCGCTAGTGCTGTGCCTGAGGCCAGAGCCTCGGCAACTGGAAGGTGACTTATCACCCGACCCTCGACGAGTTCGAGTACGGAGTCGGCAACCAGTGAAACGAACTCGAGATCGTGGGTTGCCACAAGAACCGCCTTGCCAGAGCTCTTAAGGGTCGCAATCTGAGTTGCTAACTGCCGCTTCGCCTCGTAGTCGAGGCCCCTGGTTGGCTCATCGAGCAAGAGCACCCGCGCACCCTTAACCAACTGCAGTGCAAGTACCAGAGCCAACTGTTGCCCGGCCGACAGATCCCTCGGATGCCGAATCGGGTCGAGTCGCCCGGCAAGCCGAGCAAACAGTCCGGCGGTTGTTGCCGCAGAAACCTTTGCAAAGCGATCGGATTCTTCCAACTCCTCGGCCAAACTGTTCAGAAACAATAAGTCGGCGGCATTTTGCGGCACCAAACAAACCTGCTCGAAGCGATCGGCGGCGGCAAGCTGAGCCGGATCAACCCCGTTTATCAGCGACTTGCCACTGGTTCGCATTCCCGAGCCCTGAATGGCCCAGAGCAAACTCGATTTTCCAGAACCATTCTTGCCAACAATGGCCAGCACCTCGCACTCGGCGACCGAAAATGACGATGGATGAAGGGCGCTCTCTCCACCGAAGTTCACTCCCAAATCACTGACTTGCAAAACTGTGGACGTCAAATCGCGCCTAAATGGGATTCTTGGGTTGGTTGCAACCCGTGACGAATTCCAAAAGGATTCGGCCGCCTCAATGTCGAGTGGCAGAGGCTTCCAGTCGAGTCGCTGGGCAAGCTCAACCAAGGGGGGAACCATTCGGTAATCGTTAAAAGCCTTTGCCGGTTCACTCTTGGTGACGCTGCCGTCGGGATGCACCATGGTTACCGAATCCACTAAACCGATTAGTCGCTCAATCCGGTGTTCCGCAATCAACACGGTGATTCTCGACTCATGCGCAAGTTGCGTCAAAAGCCGAAGTAGCTCCTCAGCCGCTTCGGAATCGAGGGCCGAGGTTGGTTCATCGAGAACCAGAATCCGCTGGCCGGCGGCAATCGCGGCTCCAATGGCAACGCGTTGCTGTTGCCCGCCAGACAAGTATCCGAGTGGTTTGGTTAGCAGGTCGGCTAATCCGAGTGAGTCGGCAATCGCGACTATGGCCTCATGCATCTTTGCCGGCGCTATTCCCAGTTGCTCTAGCCCGTAGGCCAGTTCGTCTTCAACCGTGTCGGCCACGAACGAACCTTCGGGTTGCTGATTAACATAGCCAACCAGTTCGGCCAGTTGATGGGGCAAACTGCCGCTCACGTCTTGCCCGGCAAGCAGAATGCGACCGCGGGCGGTGCCTCCGGTGAAGTGGGGGGCTAAGCCATTGATGGTCTTCAAGAAGGTTGATTTGCCAGAACCGGTCGGGCCACATATCAGCGAGAATTCGCCGGGGGAGTAGTTGAGGTTGAGCCTGCGCAAGACGGGTGAATCGGTCTTGGAGTATTGAAAGCTGAAGTCGCTAAAAGTTATCATCAGACCCCCCAACCGAGCAGGGCAGCCGTCGTTACCAAGGCACTTAGCAACAGACCGACATAGTCGGCGGGGCACAAAGGTTGTGGTCGATAGCGGGTTCTGAGGTGTTTTGCAGAGTTTGCCTTTACGGCCCAAACCAGGCAAACCAAACCGATAGCCACCACTCCAAGGCTGAGTAGATCTGGCTTGGTGGCCAGCATGAGGTAGCAGCCGATTGCAAAGCAACAGACCGAAACCAAAGAAATGGCGCGAAGCCAG
The DNA here is from genome assembly GCA_947378555.1 of Microbacteriaceae bacterium. Lineage (GTDB taxonomy): Bacteria > Actinomycetota > Actinomycetes > Actinomycetales > Microbacteriaceae > Rhodoluna. Next base: position 20,043 of record CANCKM010000016.1, on the reverse strand, counting down.
GTGGTTCTCAGTGCTGACTGGTCGGCGGTTCTCCCAAACCCACGAGCGTCCATGCTCGCGGCCAGCGACATTGAGCGATCGATGGTGTCTTCGAGCACCGGAATGACGATGCCTGACAGCGCCCGTAGGCCATCGCTGCGACCCCGAAGCATTCTCGCCTTTCGCACCCGTTGCAGGCTCTCAATCAATTGGGGGGCTAGGTTGATGGCAACCGAAATCGCGGTAGCGACCTCGAATAGCGCACCCGGGGTGGATTTAAGTAGTTTTCTTGGATTTGCCAAGGTGTTGGCCATTCCAACGCTCAAGATAATGGCAGCTAGCCGCAAGCCGTCGGTCAACGCCGCCAAAATAGAGGCTTTATCGACGGCACCAAAAAATTGAAACTCACCGAGAACCCCGAGGTTGAGGCCTAGTTTTGGCAATCTTAACCAAGGTTCAGAGCCGCCCGACTCAAGGTTAAAAACTATTCTGAACACCAATCTGAGGCTTACCACGAGAGCCCCGAGTATCAGGTAAAAACGCAGCGATTGTGACCAGGGTGCAGTTTCTCGACAGGACAAAATAACAAAAACGCAAGCCAACAAGATTGCGCCTAAAACGATTAGGTTGCCGCTGGAACCGGCCAGAATGGCAAAGCTAAAACCCACCATCCACCAAACCGCGGGGTGCAACTTGCTTGCCGAAAACGGGTTGGTCATTTTGCCGGGCAAACCGTTGGCGTTGGCTTTGCTCGGGGCTTTGCGGTTTGGGTCGATTCGCCGGCCAGCAAGAACCGCCATCCCTCGAAGCTGCCGCAGGCGGGCTTCCTCATCGCAGCTCCGGCGCCGCTGATTTGCCATTCGGCGGCGTTGCGAGCCGAATCCTGCGTCTTCCCAGGGTTGGAGTAAAAATATGCCCAATGGCCCTCTTGATAAGTTGGGGTGTCGTGGCAGTTCTGCCTTTTTGCTTCAGGCCAGCCGGCAAGTCGGCACACGAAACCGACTGGAAACTGCGCGGTTCCCTCAACTTCGATGCCTGCCGCCGCCAGCGCCTGCCAACCCGTGCCGCCAAAATCCCTAGCGCAACTGACCCGTGCCGGTTTGTCGATGGATGTTCCAAAATCGACCACCACCGTCACGCCGCGTCCCGCTTCGCAGGCCTTGGCTTCGTGGCTTGGGCCGGGCGTCGCAACCGGGTCCTTCGATTCGGGCAGCACCGTCAGCAGACCACCGGCGGCCACAAGGCACACCAAGCCGACCAGAACTGCCCGAAGCGAAAGTTGCATCACTTTTCCGTGACTACTTAATCAGCTGCGCGTAGCTTGAACCGACGAGAGCCAAGTAGCCCTGCGCCGTGGCATAGCTGTCACCCGAGAGCAGGCACTCCGCGGCGGATCCGCCACCGGCTAGGCACTCCTTTGAGGCCTGTTCTGTCCAGGACACAACCAAACCGCCGTCTTTGGCTACCTTGGTTGCTAACCAGCGACGGTAGACGCTCACGTTTTGACCAACCGACTGCAAGCCCATGATTGCGTATGAGCTGCCGTTGCTGTCGTAGTCGCCCCAGGCATCCCAGTGGCTCTTCGGAGTTCCCGTTGCGCTGGCTTTCAGGAACCCGGCGGCGCGTGAGATAGCCGCTTTTACCCGGGAGTTGAACGAAACGCTGCGGGTTGACCGAACCGTTGACAGTGCCTGAAGTGCGATACCCGTTGAATCAGTGCCGCTCACTTGAGCCGCGCCATTGCTATCTGGGCCGAATCCACCATCGGCGTGTTGAAAGCTCAACAGCTTTTGACCAACTGCCTTGCCTTTTGCATCGCTTCCGATTGCCGCCATCGCGAGGGTCACCCAGCCGTAGTCGAAGGCTCCGGGGTTCGCGTTTGCCACCAACCCCGAGGTTGCAACGCTGGCCTCAAGAGAACGACTGATGCTGTTTCGTAGCACCGAGTTTTTCACGCCGAGGGCTTCGCTGGTGAAAATGAACTTGGCCGCTAGCCCCGGAATCAGGGTTCCTTCGCTCGAATACAGGTATCCGGTTTTACTCTTCGGAGTTCCAGTGATATCGGACCTGATCAGGCTGTACTTCTCAGCTGTTGCCAACTGTTTTGCGCTCTGACCTGCGGCAAAGCGCTGCAGCAGCGCCTCAAGGGTGAAGCCAAAATCGGGCTTCCCCGGAGTGAAACCCTCAAGGTAGGCACCGTTCACAAACTTCGCGGTGAGAAAGTTTGCCGTGGCACGATGAGCCAAAACGATGGATGGGTTTGGCAGGCTGGTTGCCGGGCTGGCCTGTGCGGCCCCGGTTGTTAGAAATGTTGCGACTGCTATTGCTGTGGCAATAAAGCGCAACTCAGATTTTGTCCGCATTTTGTGGACCTCTCGCATTAAGCGATCTGAGTGCGAAGACAAGTGCGCGAGCACTCGACTCCGACCGTAGACCTCGACGGTTTGTTTAAAGGAGTCAATTGTCTTGAGCAGGCATTCCGACTTGTCTTGCTTTCAAACCACGGCTTGATTACTCGATTTACGGTTGCGGGTCAGCGTCGGAATTGCACCGACTTTCCCTACCAAAAACAAAAGCACTGACGTTTCCGACAGTTGCTTAAACCTATCAGTATCCATCGTTATGTCTAGGGCAGATGGATGAACTTCGACAGCTGAGCGAAGCCCACGAATGCCACCGCATCGAGCGCAAAGTGCGCGATAACCAGGGGCATCACTTTGCCCCAGCGCTGGTAGGCGAGACCGAACACTAGGCCCATGACCGTGTTTCCGATGAACCCACCGAAGCCCTGATAAAGGTGATAAGTACCCCTGAGCAAGGCCGATCCAACCAGTACCGTCTTTGAACCAAAGCCGAGCAACTGAAGCCGGTCAAACAGGTAACCGATGACAAGGACCTCCTCAAGCAGGGCGGCGCGAAGGGCCGCGAACAGCAGCATCGGAATTACCCACCAGTAGCCATCAAATTGAGATGGAACCAATTTGGCCGACCAACCCAGAGCGCGTGCCAGAACGTATAAACCCAAACCGGGAACACCGATTATGAGTGCCAGCAACAAACCGCGATTCACAGATTGACCAAATCTTATGAATCGCAGACCGATTTTGTTGAAGGGGGAGCTTGAATCACTCGAGAGCAGGTAAAGCGCTAGAGCAATCGGTGCAAGCCCGAACGCAACACCCAAAAACTGATAGCTGAAGTCAAGCCACTCTTGGCGCGCCAATGAAGGATTAAGGTTTTGGGTGGTGCCGGAAAGACCCGCTTTTGAGGTTAGGGAAGCTATCAGCGAGATGATCGAATAGACGGCTGAAGCGCCTAGACTCAGCGAAAACACGATGCCTATTTCGAGCCAGATTTTGCGCTTAGACACTTATCCATCGCCTTCTAGAAAATTGCCGAACGGCAGTGTTGAAGCGCTCTTGGGGGCTTCAAGTTCAACCTATCAATACCCTTCGAGCAAAAGTCAATGTTTCGAGCGAAATAAGTTCGCGCAAAGAATCTGTAACAAAAGTAATAAAGGCATTTATTTTTCAAAAAAAAGACGTAAAGTATTTCTACCCACGGCATCGATGCTTGGCGACTGTTAGATCTCCTTCTGACATCCAGAATCGGTGCCGACCCGATCAAGGAGAAAAAGTATGAAAGCAACACGAATCGCTCGCGCGATTGCAGTGGCTGCCGTCGGTGCTTTGACTGTAACCGGTGTTTCGACACTCGTAGTCAACCCAGCTGATGCTGCTGTGCGCTCAACCGTTGTTGTGGTGTCATCGAACGCCATGACTTCACTTAACCCTGGAACCCCAGACACCAACCTCACCATCAACGCTGACATTGCGTATGTGACTGGTATGGGCTTCAACTACTACAACGACCAGCGCAACCTCGTTCAGAACAAGGTTTTGGGTTCATACAAGATTGTCAAGAACACCGCTTCTGACTTCCGCGTTGCCTACACCCTGAACGCTGGCAAAGTTTGGTCAGACGGTACCCCAATCACCGGTGTTGACCTTCTTCTAAGCCACGTGCTTTCAAGCGGAGCATACTCAAAGGCTGCCGGTCTAGGCGACCCAAGCAACACTGAAGTAGCCCCACTGTTCAACTCAGGTGGCTACGGTGGCCCTTACGACAGCCACGTCGTAGGTCTTCCAACCTTGAGCGCCGACAAGATGACCGTCACCGTTCGCTACGATGCCTTCCAGCCTGACTGGCAGATCATGGGCCCTGGTGTTGCACCAGTACACGCCCTTGAGCTGATGGCTGCTGGCAAGAAGACCCTGCAGTCGGTTTCGGCCAACAACACTGCAAAGGCCAAGTTCTTGACAGACTTCAAGACCAAGAACAGTGCGTCATTGAAGAAGATTGCAAACATCTGGAGCAACGACTACAACATCGCGACAATCAGCTCATCGACCAACCCACTGTTGTTGGTTTCAAACGGTGCATACATTGTCAAGAGTGCTGTCTCAGGCCAGAGCACCACTTTGGTTCTAAACCCTAAGTACAACTCGGGTCCAAAGACCTCGGGTCTAAAGACCATCGTGTTCAAGTACATCGATGACCCAACAGCAGCAGCTCAGGCTCTGAAGAACGGCGAAATCAACGTATTCCAGGGTCAGGCTGACGCATCTTCTGTTGCACAGCTAAAGGCCATGAGCGGCGTTACCGTTGCCGGTGGAACCAGCGCCTGCTTCGAGCACGTTGACCTTCGTCAGGGCGCAGGCCCAGGCACTTCGGACGACTACACCGGTCCGTTTGCCGCGAGCAACAACGCAACCAAGAACGCCAAGGCACGTGCGCTTCGCACCGCTTTCTTGTTGGCATACCCACGTCAAGAAATCCTTGACAAGTTGGTTAAGCCAATCAACTCGAAGGCTGTTCTAGTCAACTCGTCATTCCTGCTTCCAGGACAGACCGGCTACAACACCATCGTTGCAAAGAGCGGCGTAAGCAAGTTCACCGCTGGCACACAGGCTGCACGCACCGCCGCAGCCCTAGAGCTAGTAAAGAACTACTACCCATCAGCAAGCGCCAGCAACCAGGTTGTCGACATCGACATGCTCTGGGGTTCACGAGCCAACACTCGTCGTGCCGCTGAGTTCGAGCTTGTTGTTGCTGCTGAAGCCAAGGCTGGCTTCAACGTAACCGACACCATGTACGGTGCTGACGGCTGGGGTGGCGAGCTAGACAACAACGATTACGATGCTGCCTTCTTCGCCTGGTGCCCAACCGCAGTGAGCCAGACTGGTTCAAACGCCAACTTCCAGAGTGACGGCTCTAACAACCACATCGGCTTCGCTAGCGACTCGGTTGACAACGCCACCCACACCTTGGAAACCAAGTTGTCAGATGCCCAGATCACCGCTCAGTACCTGATCGTAGAGAAGAAGCTAATCAGCGATGCTGTGACTCTTCCGATCTTCCAGCACCCAGCAGTGACCGGCTACACCTCGGCACTGAAGGGTGTCAAGCCAGCTCCACTAAGCCCAAACCTAGTTTGGAACTTCTGGCAGTGGCACTTCTAAACCCCATTTTTTGAAATAGGGTTTGGCAGTAAACAGATTCAAAAAGACTGTGGCATCCGGCGAAATGTCGGATGCCACAGTCTTGTTTCACTTAGAATTGCATCAACTTAAAACTCGTTCTCAAGGAAGAGGATCCCTTGCTCGGCTACATATCGCGGAGAATATCCGTGCTGTTCGTGATCCTCCTAGGGTCCAGTTTTTTGATTTACAACCTCGCGGCTATCGCCTCTGACCCGCTTGAGGAGCTCAGGGTCAGTTCTGATCCAAAGGTCAAGCAACAGATCTTGGTGCTGATTAGAGATTTGCAACTAAACGTTCCACCACCGCTTCGCTATTTCAACTGGCTGAAGGGCGTTCTTGGCGGGTTCGTTGGTGACTTCAATCTAGGACTAACCCGAAGCCACGAGTCCGTTGCCGATGCTATCGGCCACGCCATTCCCATCTCAATCCGCCTGGTTCTTGGCGCGACTATCCTGGCAATCGTTCTGGGTATCACTGTGGGAATCGTCACTGCCCTTCGGCAGTACAGCAAGTTTGACTACGCAATGACCTTTCTTTCCTTCCTCTTTTTCTCGCTTCCGATCTTCTGGGTTGCCGTGCTGCTCAAGGAATACCTAGCAATCGGATTCAACGACTTCCTTGCTGATCCGGTACTTTCTTGGCCCTGGTTGTTGGGTCTTAGCGTTTTTGCCGGCGTTTTCTGGTCAAGCGTTCTCGGCGGTTCCAGGTCGCAGGTGTTCCTGAAATTTGGAATTGCCTTCAGCGCCAACGCGTTGGTGCTATTCCTGTTGAGCGAAACCCACTGGTTTGCTCAACCAGCACTCGGCCCACTGGTTGTTTTTGCAATGAGTCTCGGGGTGGCGTTCGTTGTGACCCATCTTTCCGTTGGTCTGTCGAACCGCAAGGTGCTTTACGGCTCATTGTCGGTGTCAGTTCTAGGCTTCGCCCTATACCTGCCCGTTCAACAGCTTTTCACCAAGCAGTTCAGCGATTTGACTCTCTGGGGGCTGTTTGCGGCTTCCCTGCTAGTGGGCATAACCGCTGGGTACTTCTCGACAAAGATTGATCGTGGAGCAGCCATTAGAACCACCTCGTTGGTTGCGCTCTTGACCTTCGGGATCATTTATGTGGACCGTCTCATGCGAACTTGGAAGAGCTACTCGGAAACGGATGCAATCAACTACCGTCCGGTTCCAACGGTTGGTGAAGCGAACAGCCTGCTCGAACCGGGCAACTATTGGTTCACGACATTGGACAGCGCTTTGCACCTCTTCTTGCCAACGGTTGCCCTTACAATCATTTCCTTTGCTGGCTACGTTCGTTTCTCACGCGGAAGCTTGCTTGAAGTTCTGAACCAGGACTACATCAGAACCGCAAGAGCCAAGGGTTTGACAGAGCGCACCGTAATCATGCGTCACGCCTTCAGGAACGCATTGATTCCCTTGACCACAATCATCGCCGCAGACTTTGCCGGTGTGATTGGTGGAGCCATCATCACCGAGCGTGTTTTCGGCTGGGTTGGCATGGGAACGCTGTTCAACAAGGCAATCGGCGGTCAGGATCTAAACCTCTTGATGGGTGTGTTCTTTGTGACCAGTTCGCTGGCAGTGCTGGCCAACTTAGTCGCCGACCTTCTCTACTCAGCTCTTGACCCTCGCATCAGAATTGGAAAATAGGCCATGGCCAAGAAGAAAACAGCTCCCGCAGTAGCCGGAGAGAATGCAATCGAACTTCAAGAGACGGCCGGTTTAAGTCAGAACCAGATTGTTTTCCGTCGCTTCCTGCGCCATCGAGCAGCGATGATTTCCGTGATTGGCCTGCTGTTTATCGTCCTATTTGTATTCAGCGCTGCCGGTTTACGGTTCGGTTCCGAGAGAAACGCTGCCACGACTCCTGGTTGGTGGCCCTACTCGATTACCGACATTGCTGACATGAGCTCGGAAAACTGTGCCGAGGGCTTGGTTGGTTGCCCGACTCTCGACGTGCTTCCAGCCTTTATCGATGGAACCGGAATGGGGCTTGGAAAGCACCCGTTCGGTCAAGATGACATCGGTCGCGACTACTTCGCACTTGTGATGCGCGGAGCCGAGCAGTCGATCCAGATTATGTTGATCATCGGCAGCATAGGTGCGCTGCTCGGAACCGTAATTGGAGCAATTTCGGGCTTCTTTAGAGGTTGGATTGACGCGGTCCTCATGCGTCTAACCGACTTCATCATCACCGTTCCAACGCTAATCATCGGTGCTGTGATCGGTCACCGGGTCGGAAACCTCGGTGTCACTCTACTTGGCGTTTTCCTCGGTCTGTTTGCTTGGACAGGTCTCTCGAGATTGGTCCGCGGAGAGTTCCTGAGCCTGCGCGAGCGGGAGTTTGTTGACGCTGCACGCGTGGCGGGTGCTTCAAACCGTCGAATCATTTTTAAGCACATTCTGCCGAACGCAGTCGGTGTAATCATCGTTTCCGTGACTCTTTTGATGTCTGGCGCAATTCTTCTCGAGACCGGTCTGAGTTACCTGGGGTTCGGAGTGGTGTCTCCTGATGTGTCTCTTGGAAGCCTGATCAGCCAGTACCAGACTTCGTTTAGCGTTCGTCCTTGGCTGTTCTGGTGGCCCGGATTCCTCATTGTCGCCATCGCGCTCTGCATCAACTTCATCGGAGATGGCTTGAGAGACGCGTTCGATCCTCGTCAGAAGCGTCGTATCACGAAGCGCGACCTAGTTAAGGCCGACAAAGCTTCAAAGGATGCCTAATGAATCAACAGTTGCGCGAGCAAGAAAGCGATGCTGGGAATCAGAACGGCTGCTGCACCCCAGTAGTTGAAAGTGACCTGAGCTCCGTTTCTCGTCGAAGTGGGCTGACCATTGGTCGCCCCGATTCGGTTTCGCAGCAAGAAGGCAGCGACACCGCTGGCGCTGCGCGGGGAGTCTGCTGCTCTGATGCTTCCTCCGGCTTCGATTCCCAAGCCACGGACATCCTGCTTTCCGATTCCCCTCGAGGAGTAACGGCCGGGTGCGGGTGCAACCCAAACCGCGAATCGCTTGCCCTCCACTTGAATAGTGAGGTTGTATCGGGTGTTCAAATCGGTAATCTCACCGTAGGCAACCCGGATGGTTCGCAACGGGTTAAAGATCTCGAGGGTGTCATCCAGAAGAACCAGCCTGGGTCTCAGAAAGAGCAACCAGCTGGCAGCGACTGCTGTGGTGGCCAAGCAAAATCCGGAGACCATGTCGGCGGTGTTTCCTCCCAAGGAAACCTGCAGGATGAGCAGCAGCGCCATCAGATCAACAAAGCCTCCAAGCAGGATATTGCTAATGGGTCGGAAAATTTCAGGTTTGGTCATGCACCAATCCTCGCAGGTACTTCAAAGATTGGAAAATAGCGATGAACGACAAGCAACCGATTCTCAAAGTTGAGAGTTTCAACGTAGATTTTTGGGTGGACGGCGTTTGGTATCCAGCCGCTATTGACATGAACTACGAAGTGATGGCCGGCGAAGTTCTTGCAATCGTAGGTGAATCTGGCTCGGGCAAGAGCTCGAGCTCGATGGGTCTCATGGGTCTCTTGGCGTCTAACGCCAGGGTCACGGGCAGCGTGAAGGTCAAGGGAACCGAGATGCTAGGCGTTTCGCAGAAGCTAGTGCGAAAGTTCCGTGGTCGTGAAGTTGCCTATATTTTCCAAGAGCCGATGACGGCCATGAATCCGGTTTACACCGTCGGTTTTCAAATCGTCGAAGTGCTTCGAACTCACTTTGACATGGGCCCGAAGGAAGCCAAGGCGCGTGCCATAGAGCTCATCACCATGGTCGAGCTACCTGACCCGAGCAATACCTTTGACAAGTACCCGCACCAACTATCGGGTGGGCAACGTCAACGAGCCATGATTGCACAGTCGCTTGCCTGTGACCCTGCATTGCTCATCGCAGATGAACCGACTACCGCCCTTGACGTTACCGTTCAGGCCGAGATTCTCGACCTCATGCGCAACCTTCGATCCAAGTTGAACTCGGCAGTTTTGTTGATCACCCACGACATGGGAGTGGTGGCCGACCTTGCCGACCACATCCTGGTCATGAAGGACGGAATAACGGTCGAAAAGGACACCGTTGACAACATCTTCAACCGCCCGCAGCACCCTTACACACAGCAGCTACTCGCCGCAGTTCCCAAGCTCGGTTCGGTCGCGGTGCGCACCCTGGAAAAGGTTGAGGGTTCTGAGGCTCCGGTGCTAAAGCTCGAGAACCTAGTGATCGAATACCCGAAGCGCGGAAGAATCCCGGCATTCAAGGCTGTCTCGGATTTCAACCTTGAAATTTATCCGGGTGAAATTGTTGGTTTGGTGGGGGAGTCTGGTTCAGGCAAGACCACCGTTGGTCGTGCAGCAATCGGATTGATCCCGGTCAAGTCGGGATCCATCCAGGTGGTTGGGCAAGAAATCGCTGGGGCCTCAATGAAGGACCTCCGTAAAATCAGACGCAACACGGGAATCGTGTTTCAAGATCCAGCAAGCTCGCTGAACCCGAGGCTGCCAATCGGTGAAAGCATTGGAGAGCCAATCTTCTTGGCAGGTCTCATGCGGGGCAGTGAACTGAACCACAAGGTTGAAGACCTACTCGACTCGGTTGAACTGCCTCGCAGCTACCGCAACCGCTACCCGCACGAACTTTCCGGCGGACAGCGCCAGCGTGTCGGTATCGCTCGAGCGCTCGCTCTCACCCCAGACTTGCTAATCGCTGATGAGCCGACTTCAGCTCTCGACGTCTCGGTTCAGGCTCGCTTCTTAGAGTTGCTGCAGGGATTGCAGGAGCAGCTCAAGTTTGCCTGCCTTTTCATCAGCCATGATCTAGCGGTTGTTGACATTCTTTCTCACCGAATTGCAGTGATGCAGAACGGTCGTTTAGTCGAGGTTGGCTCAAGAGATGAAATCTTGAAACACCCGAAGGATGCATACACCCAGCGTTTGATTGCTGCAGTGCCTATTCCAGACCCAGCGTTGCAAAAGATTCGTCGCGAAGCGCGTTTAGCCGGCAAGTAAAGGTAACCTAGGAGTTCCGAAATCAAGCGGGAGCTGCTTTGAAAAAAACCTTCACACTACTATTCGCTAACGCTATTCTCGTTGGATTGCTCAGCGGTTGTTCGAGCCCAAACGCCATCGTGGCAGGCACGGCGATTTCGATAGGTGAGTTAGGTTCGATCAGCAATCTCAACACCGATCTCGCTTCGGACTCTGTGGGGAATGCCCTGAACGCCGAGCTTGCCAACTTAACGACGGCCAGTTTTTATGTCGCCGATGCCAGCGGGCAACTTGTTGCAAATGAATCGTTTGGTACCGTAAAGCTCGTTTCAAAGACCCCATTCACGGTGGAATACACGGTCGCGGCAAGCGCGAAATGGTCGGATGGGCAAGCGGTTGATGCCTCTGACCTGCTGCTCTCTTGGGTGGCGGCCAGCGACAACACCAAGGCTGGTTTTCACTCGTCGAGGTCAAGCGGCGGGCTAAATCAATCCACGGGCCTGCCAAAAGTTGCCTCGGATCAAAAATCCATTCGTGTGACTTACGATTCCGCCGTGGCGGACTGGAAAACCGCACTAACCGTTCCAGTGGCCGCGCATTTGGTTGGCCAGGTCGCATTCAAGTCTGAGAATCTGGATTCAACCGCAGCTAAGGCTCGCGTAATGAAGGCCATCCAAACCTCTTCTGCGGACGACATCCAAAACCTAGCTTCCGCTTATCGCAGTGCTTTCAAGATCTCGGCTAGCACTCCTGATCGTGCTCAAGTTTCGGCGGGCGCTTACCGGTTTGAGAGATCTCTCGGGACCACCGGCATCCAACTGCGTGCCAACCCGAGCTTCACTTGGGGTGCAACGCCAAAGGTTGAGACCGCTTTAATAAAGACCTATTTCGACTCGGCTGCCCAACTTGAGGCATTGAGTTCCGGTGACATCGACATCGCTTCCCCAAGCGAGAATGCAACTTTCAAGAATCTTGATATTGCGAATGCTCTCGCCGCCATGAAGTCCAACGGAGTCGATTACAAAATAGTTTCCAGCTCAGCAATCGAGCAAATCGTTCTGAACTTTGGCGAAAAAAGTTTCTTCAGCCCAAACAACTTCAACGGTGACACACTCAAACCGACGGCGCTCAAGGACGCTTTCCTAAAGATGGTGCCTCGATCCAAAATTCTTGCCGCCGCATCTTCTGAGCTATCGGTCCGTCAGGCTGACTCGTTCATTTTCCCAAGCACCTCCAACTATTACACCGCTGTGACGCAAGCAAACGGTTCGGCAGCTTTCAGGTTTCAAGAGGCCGAGTTGGCGCGGGAGATAGTGCGGGACACCAAACCAAAGGATGGCCGATACAGCGTTCGCGTGCTATTTGATTCGTCAAACCCGCAAGCCCAGATCGAATTTGGCCTGCTAGATGAGCGCGCGAGCATCGTGGGCTTCAAGCTCGAAAACATTTCAACGAGCGACCTAGCTCCTCTCCTTAAGTCGGGGGAGTATGACGTGCTAATAACAGATGCACCTCTCCTGGGGCTTGAGGACGCCGGATCCTCAAATCTGCTGTCTAGCAACGCGACGGGCGTGGTTGACAAGGTGACTTTGGGCTTATTCAGTTCCGCTGTTGCACAGTCGGATGCGTTCAAACAGGCCGAGATTTTTCAGAAGCTCGACACCGCCCTATTCAGCACCCACTTCGGTTTACCGTTGTATCAAGTGCCATCCATCGTTGCTTACAACACCAGAATCTCGGGTTTCACGCCCGCACCATTTGGGCGTAGTGCCACCTGGGGATACTGGAACTGGTCGGTAGCCGCGCCAGATTCTAGCAAATAGCCCTATTGGCAGTTAGACTAGGGATGTAAAGGGTCGCAGACGTCTCTGCTGTACCCACCAAATTCCAGCGCCAGTCACAGAAATGTTTGGCGCGCTCAAACAAGGATGATCTATATGGCTCTGGTTTCCAGAGAAGACCTTCGCAACGTAGCTATCGTTGCCCACGTTGACCACGGCAAGACCACTTTGGTGGATGCCATGTTGCGTCAAACCAACTCTTTTAGCGAGCACGCAAACCTAGGTGAGCGCCTCATGGATTCGGGTGACCTCGAACGTGAAAAGGGAATCACCATTCTCGCTAAGAACACGGCGATTGCTTACTCTGGCCCAGCGGCCGATGGCAAGACCGTGACCATCAACGTTATTGACACCCCTGGACACGCTGACTTCGGTGGCGAAGTCGAGCGCGGTCTTTCGATGGTTGACGGAGTTGTCTTGCTGGTTGACGCCAGCGAGGGCCCACTGCCGCAGACCCGCTTCGTGTTGCGCAAGGCTCTTGAAGCGAACCTTCCGGTTATCTTGTTGCTAAACAAGACCGACCGACCTGACGCTCGAATCGATGAAGTTGTTGAAGAGACCCATGACCTGTTGCTTGGTCTAGCCAGCGATTTGTCAGAAGAAGTTCCAGAACTTGACATTGACAAGATTCTTGAACTTCCAGTTATTTATGCTTCGGGTCGCGCCGGTCGCGCTAGCCTCAACAAGCCTGCCGATGGCACCATGCCTGACTCAGAAGACCTTGAGCCGCTATTCGCCGCTATTCTCGAGCACATTCCAGCTCCGAAGTACGATGACGAAGCACCGCTTCAGGCGCACGTCACCAACTTGGACGCCTCACCGTTCCTCGGCCGTTTGGCCTTGCTGCGCGTTTTCAACGGAACCATTCGCAAGGGTCAAACCGTGGCGTGGGTTCGTCACGACGGCACCACCCAAAACGTGAAGATCACCGAACTTTTGATTACCCGCGCCCTCGATCGATTCCCGACCGAATCTGCCGGCCCGGGTGACATCGTTGCCGTTGCTGGTATCCCAGAGATCACCATTGGTGAAACCTTGGCAGACCCGAACGACATTCGCCCGTTGCCCCTAATCAAGGTTGACGACCCAGCGATCTCGATGACCATCGGTATCAACACATCACCGATGGCTGGACGTGTGAAGGGTGCAAAGGTCACCGCTCGTTTGGTGAAGGATCGCCTAGACCGCGAGCTCATTGGTAACGTCTCGATCAAGGTTCTGCCTACCGAGCGCCCTGACGCCTGGGAAGTTCAGGGTCGTGGCGAACTGGCTCTAGCCATCTTGGTTGAGCAAATGCGTCGCGAAGGTTACGAGTTGACCGTGGGCAAGCCCCAGGTGGTCACCAAGCGAATCGACGGCAAGCTAAACGAGCCGGTTGAAGACTTGTACATCGATGTTCCAGAAGAGTTCCTCGGTTCGGTCACCCAGCTAATGGCTTCTCGCAAGGGACGCATGAAGAACATGTCGAACCACGGCACCGGCTGGGTTCGCATGGAGTTCCTAGTGCCTTCACGCGGCCTAATTGGATTCCGCACCGAATTCCTAACCACCACCAAAGGCACCGGAATTGCGAACGCAATCTCGGCTGGCTACGAGCCATGGGCCGGCGAGATCAACACTCGCAACAACGGTTCGATGGTCGCCGACCGCTCGGGTGTTGTAACACCGTTCGCCATGATCGGTTTGCAAGAGCGTGGATCGTTCTTCGTTGAGCCAACTCAAGAGGTATACGCGGGCATGGTTGTCGGAGAGAACTCTCGCTCTGAAGACATGGAAGTTAACATCACCAAGGAAAAGAAGCTCACAAACATGCGAGCTTCCTCGAGCGATGAATTCCAATCTCTCACCCCGCCACGCAAGTTGACTCTCGAAGAGTGTCTAGAGTTCGCTCGTGAAGACGAGTGTGTCGAGGTAACTCCAGAGGCAACCCGCATTCGCAAGCTAGAACTTGACCCGAACCTAAGGCAACGCGCCGCAGCTGCTAGAAAGCGCGCCAGCGAATAGTTTCAAACATAAAAAATCGGTCGATGATTTAATCATCGACCGATTTTTTTTGCCTTCTACTTTTATTTAGCTTTCGGTTTCTTATAGCCGGATAGGTAGACCCAGGCTGTTGGTGCCAGGTACCCAATCCACACTAGAGTCCCCAATACGGTGGGGGCTGAATTGAAGCTGATGGTTCCGCGCAAAATCGTGTCCAGAACGCCGTCTTTCGGCACAAAGTTTGATACGTCATAGCTGGTTTGGGTGAGGAAGGGCAAAAGACCAACCTCTTGCAATTCGGCCACCCCGTAAGCCATGATTCCGGCGGCGACCAGAATCAGGAACGCGCCGGTGTACTTGAAGAACTTGCCGAGGTTGAGCCTGATGGCACCCTGGTACATCAAAACGCCTATGACAGTAGCCGTCAGCAATCCGAGTACGGCACCAAGAATTGGATTGGTGTCAGCGCCGGTCGCATTGGCGGCACTCCACATGAACACCGAGGTTTCGATTCCCTCTCGAATTACCGAAAGGAAGGCGACAGTTGCCAACGCCAGGCTTCCCTTCGAAACTGCCAAGTCAAGCCGTGCGTGAAGGTTGCCCGAAATGGATCGGCTTTGGCGAGACATCCAGAAGATCATCCAGGTCACAAAAATGACAGCCGCAATCGAGGTAAGTCCCGCGATAATTTCCTCGGTGCCAACCGGGACGCCCTGAAGCACGACGCCGAGCAAAAGCCCAAGCCCAATCGAGACGATTATGGCCAGTGACACCCCCGCGACGACCTTTGGTATTTGACGTTTTTGATCGACTTTTACAAGGTAAGCAATCAGGATGCTGATGATGAGAGCGGCTTCGATGCCCTCGCGAAGACCAATTAGATAGTTGGCTAGCATTTTATGTGGGTGTGCCTTTCGGTTAATCACAAGTCTAAGTTAGGTAACCCTTACTTGGCAAGGATCCCTTTTCGTTGGGGCGAACCAAACGGTTTTCGTTTGGAGCACTCGAAACCGAGCACGCTTCGCCTAAAGTGTTTGTATGGCTAGACCGATTTTTAACCCAAAACGAGTCCTTCTGGTGCACGCGCACCCTGATGACGAAAGCATCTTCACAAGCCACGTCATTGCAGACCGAATTGCGGCCGGCTCAGAGGTTATGGTTTTTACCCTCACTCGCGGTGAACGCGGCAAGATGAAGCTGGCCGAGCTAAAGGCCCTAGAGGGCAACCTCGTTTCGATGGGCGCCTTCCGCAGCAGCGAACTGCTGAATGCTCTCGAGGCTTTGGGCACGACCGAGAACCCGGTGAAGCACGCCTTCGCTGGCACTCGCGCGTACCTAGATTCTGGAATGCGAGTCACCAACCGTGGCAAGCCCGCCAAGAAACGCAATCTTGACCCAATGTCACTGGCTGCCGTTTCGGTCTCGGTAATCGCCGATGACATCGAGCAGGTTCTCAAGAGCTTTAAACCCGACGCCGTAATCACCTATAACAGTCGCGGTGGTTATGGCCACCCCGATCACAAACGCGCCTATGAGGCCACCGCCATGGCCATTCGCCACTATTCTCGAAGCAATAAAGGCAAGGCACCGGATTTTTGGGTGATTGCTGAGCCAAACGAGCGCGCCGGAATCAAAATTGGCAATGAGAAAACGGCCCTGGTAAAACGTGCAGCGCTCGAGGCTCATGCCAGTCAGGTTTTGGTTTTGAAAGACACCTTCGCCTTGGTTGCCGGTCAAGAAATCCGCTACGACGCACCGGAGCGCCTGCGCAAAACCCATCCATCGAATTGGTTAATGATGAAGCCTTACCTCAAGTCAATCTGGGGGCTTCCGCTTGGAATCGGGGCTGGCTTTGTGGGCACCATGTTGCACCAGTCCACAACGAGCGATGCGGTTCACTTTCCGGTTGGTCTGGTCGTCGCGCTAAGCATGGTCACCTCAATTGCGCTACTGCTTAGACTGCTCAGAAGCAGCCGAGGCGCACTTTATCTGATGGCGTTTGGCTTTATAGCGGTGGTTTATTCGCTTGCCCAAAAACAACCGGGCAATGAACTATGGATACCGTCTAATCTGGTTGGAACCTGGTGGGCTTACGGTTCGTTGGGAATAGTGGCTCTCACTGTGCTTTTTCCGAGGCTCAGGCGCAACACCTGGAACCTCAATGCCTCCGGTCACCGTTAAACTAGAAGCCGGACTCGAAGGGATTTTCTGAATGACTTACGTAATCGCGCTTCCATGCGTTGACGTCAAAGACAAGGCTTGCATCGAGGAATGCCCGGTTGACTGCATTTATGAGGGTGACCGGATGCTTTACATTCACCCTGACGAGTGTGTTGACTGTGGTGCCTGCGAACCGGTTTGCCCGGTTGAGGCAATCTATTACGAGGACGACCTGCCATCGCAGTGGTCTGAGTACCACAAGGCCAACGTTGAGTTCTTCGAAACCGTTGGTTCTCCTGGCGGAGCGGCCAAGGTTGGCCCAATTCCGGGCGATCACATCGTTGTCTCGGTATTGCCACCGCAAGGCGAATAGCGCGTGTTTGATCGGCTTCCCGAGTATCCCTGGCAGCAGCTGAAGCCATACGCGGCAAAGGCCGCCGAGCATCCTCGCGGAGCGGTTGACCTTTCGGTCGGTTCTCCGGTTGATCCCACCCCGTGGGTAATCCAGGAAGCCTTGAATGCTTCATCTAATGCGCCCGGTTACCCCTCAACGGCCGGTTCGATTGAGTTTAGAACCGCTGTTGTGGAGTGGTTTGAACGTCGCAGGGGAGTAGCTGGTCTGACTGTCGATCAAGTCATGCCCACAATCGGCTCCAAAGAGCTCATAAGCTTTCTGCCGCTATTCATGGGACTGGGTCCAGGCGACGCCGTGGTGCAGCCCGTGGTGGCCTACACGGCCTACACGGTTGGGGCCGCGCTGTGCGGTGCGGAGATAATTTCTGAAGACGACCCTGCGAAATGGCCGGCCAACACCAAGTTGGTTTGGATCAACTCACCGGGGAACCCGGATGGTCGAGTGCTCGGTGTCGCGCAACTCAAAGCCGCGGTTGATCGTGCTAGAGAACTAGGTGCCTTGCTTGCGAGCGATGAGTGCTACGCCGAGCTCGGCTGGGGTAAGTGGGCCACCGAGTTGATTCCAAGCATTTTGGATCCTCGAGTTTGCGGGTCAAGTACCGATGGGGTTTTGGCTGTTTATTCACTTAGCAAGCAATCGAACTTAGCCGGCTACCGAGCGGCCTTCGCAGCCGGATCAGCGGACCTAATTGGTGGTCTTGTGAACCTTCGCATGCACGCCGGATTGATGACTCCGCATCCGGTGCAACGTGCAATGATTGCTGCGCTTTCGGACTCGGAGCACGTCGCGATTACCAAGGAAATTTATCGTGAGCGCAGGGAAGTTCTGCTCAGCGCTGTTTTGGATTACGGTTTTTCGGTGAGCGATAGCGAAGCAGGGCTATATATTTGGGCGACCCTCGGTGAGGACTGCTTTGTGACAGTTGACCGCATGGCGCAACTCGGAATAGTGGTTGTTCCCGGAATTTTCTATGGCGAATCTTCCAATCGGCACGTCCGATTCTCAATCACCGCAACCGATGACAAAATTGCCGAGGGTGCGCTGAGGCTTCGCAATGCCATAGGCTTAACTGACCGTTGAACAAGCAGTAGGAGCAGGATGACCTCCAGCGATAAAGTGTCGATTAGCTATGGCGAAACGACCGCCGAATTTCCGGTTTTGCAAGCCACCGCCGGATCCTCGGCAGTTGACCTGTCGAAGCTTCACGCTTTGACCGGGCTCAACGCCTTTGACCAGGGTTTCGTGAACACCGCTTCAACTAAATCCGAAATCACCTACATTGATGGTGATGCTGGCATCCTGCGCTATCGCGGTTACCCGATTGAGCAGTTGGCTGGCAAGAAGAGTTTCCTCGAGGTTTCGTACCTTTTGGTATACGGCGAGCTTCCAACCGCCGATGAACTTGCCGAGTTTGACAACCGAATTCGTCGCCACACCCTTTTGCACGAAGACCTAAAGAGTTTCTTCGACGCCTTCCCGCAGAACGCGCACCCAATGTCGGTGCTCGCATCCGGAGTTTCGGCGCTTTCGACTTTTTATCAGGATTCGTTGAACCCACATGATTCGGCGCAGGTCGAACTGTCGACCATTCGACTTTTGGCAAAGTTGCCTGTTCTTGCTGCCTATGCTCACAAGAAGAGTCTTGGTCAAGCCTTGCTTTACCCAGATAACTCACTGAGCATGGTTGACAACTTCTTGCGTCTAAACTTTGGCACCATGGCAGAGCCATACGTTCAAAATCCGGTGATTTCTAACGCTTTGGATACCCTGTTGACGCTGCACGCCGATCACGAACAGAACTGTTCCACCTCGACCGTGCGTCTCGTTGGTTCCAGCCAGGCCAACCTTTTCGCTTCGGTGTCCGCTGGAATCAGTGCGCTCTTTGGGCCACTTCACGGCGGTGCCAACGAAGCCGTTCTAGACATGCTTACTGGAATCCAACAGCGTGGTGAAAGCGTTGAAACCTTCGTCAACCGGGTTAAGAACAAGGAAGATGGCGTTCGCCTGATGGGCTTTGGCCACCGGGTTTACAAGAGCTTCGACCCTAGAGCTCGTATCGTGAAGGCTCACGCCGACACCGTTCTTGCAGAGTTGGGTATTCACGATCCGCTTCTTGAAATTGCTAAGCAGTTGGAGGCAGCCGCTTTGAGCGATGACTACTTTGTTGAGCGCAAGCTTTACCCAAACGTGGATTTCTACACCGGTGTGATTTACAAGGCGATGGGATTCCCACCTCGCATGTTCACAGCCCTGTTTGCAATGGGCCGTTTGCCTGGTTGGGTTGCGCACTGGCGCGAAATGATGGTCGACCCGGCCACCAAGATTGGTCGCCCTCAGCAGATTTACATTGGAAGCCCGCTGAGAAACCTTTAGGACTAAAAAGCAAAACGCGCTTTCCGAATCGGAAAGCGCGTTTTGCTTTAACCGAGGCTTTGTCCAGCTAAATAAGGACTTTAGGCTTTGACCAGCCAGTAAACAATCGTGTCGCCGTAGTTTTTGTCGTCATCGAGCTTCAAGCCCTCGGGCAAGTTGACTGCCTCGCTTCGGCTTGAACGCTCGAGCATGATTACTGATTCGTCTTTTAGATGCGGAAGCAGATCCACGAGGTTTTCTTCAACCTCTTCGTTTGAAACATCGTAGGGAGGGTCGATGAAGACCAAGTCGAATTTTTGATCGTTCCCGGTGAGGAAAGTCTTGACCGGTTTGATTATGACCCGACACTCCACAAAGATTCGCTCGGCATCCAGGGTCTTCAAAACCAGGCGACAGTTGGCCTCACAGACGGCAGCGGCCTGGCCGTTTTTTTCGACTAGGACGGCGGTCTTGGCGCCACGACTGGCAGCCTCGAGTGCTAACGCTCCGGTGCCGGCGTACAGGTCAAGTACGTCGGCATCGGTGACTAGATCGCGTGCTTCTAATCGGTTAAAGATGCTTTCGCGGATGCGGTCACTGGTTGGTCGGGTGGCTTTTGCGGGGGAGGTCAATTTTCTTGATCCTGCGACTCCGCCTATGATTCGTGTCATGTTGTCTCTAGCCTAAGCCAATATTGAAGCATGTTGCTTTCGCTTACTCCTCTCGACCGAGTGCTCGGGGATCGAACGGCCAAATCTTTTGCCAAACATCTGGGTCTACT
>CANCKM010000015.1 GCA_947378555.1 Microbacteriaceae bacterium | reverse complement strand
GTGGCAGCCGCTAGGTTTGCCTCCTGCACGCCAAAGGCCTTGATTCCAAAACGCTTTGCTCCGGCGTAGGAGGCCAACAATATGCGGTGGCTCAAAACCGATGCTGTTCTAGCCGGGGGGCAAATCTGGTAGCTCACCAGGACACCTTGAGAGTGAGCCAGGTAAGCCCGCCACCTTTGGCTTCGCTTCGCCAACAGGTAACTTGGGCCTTGCAATTCAACCGATGCTTCGATGGATGCTAGTTTCTGGCCAGCAACCGTCTCGAACACTCGAGCCACGGGTGGGCGCAGTTGCCCGAACAGACCAAATATCGCATCGCGCAGCTTCACGGGCAAACTGCGTCTGCCCCAGCCATCAAGATTTTGCTCGCACTGGCTTGCGCTGACCACGGTTGAATCGGTTGGTGTTGCCAACCAGGCCAGTGCGATTGTCTCGGTCGGGCGAGCGCGCACGAGTTTGCCGGCTAGGGCATCTTGCACCACGTTAACTCTTATGTGCTCGGCACCCGGCGCGTAGGCGTAGCTGCCGAGGACGGTTCGCTGCGCGCCAGCAGACAGGTCGGCTAGCCAACTGGCAATGGCTTTGGTGTCGGCAATCAGATCTAATCCGGCTACCGCAGCCAACTCGGAATCGGAAAGCTCGCCGGCTTCGCGCCCAGCTAACTTTTCGGCGAGCACCGGAACCAAGAGGATTCCCGCCGAGACCCTGGCAGTTGCAATCAGACGCTGCCAGAGCTGCTGCCTCGGCCTTGCAACAGCCGCCAAAGAACCACCCCAGTCAAGCCAGTTTTGCGTTGGAGCAAACTCGGCACCGGCGCCGAGGGCAAATAGAAGCTGCCCATCCAAAGTCAAATTCGAGTTCCGTTTGATAAAGTCCCGAGCCTCAAGCAAACCGGGTTCGGCATAGCCTGCAGAAACCCACTCGGGCAAAAGACCGTCACTGGAAATACTGGAACGAGTGGCCGAACCGGCTACGGCGACGGTTTTGACCAAAGAGCCGGCCAAGAACCAACCGGCGTCAACCTGACTTCGCGGGGTCTGCCCCGATTCATTCACAACTGAGGCACCAAGACATTCCAAGCCCTGTTGCGCTATCTCGATCATGGCTTTTGGATCGGTGAACTCGAGCACGCCAAGCTTTAGAAACCAGTTGCGATAGTTTTTTCGGTATTTTGCCGAATCTTGACCAGCCCCAGAATCTCGCAGTTCCATTCGCAGATTCTGCGCGGCTGCGATATCGGCAATGGCGGCCTCGATCACGCTGAAACCTAGGCCGGTGGAACCAATTGCCTTGCCGGTTTTTGAGTCAACGAACTTCAAAGACAGTACCTAGAGGGTAAAAACCACGCCCCAACGCGCGGTGAAAACCTGGCCAGCATTGAGCCATTGAAGATCTTCAAGAGTATTGAAGGCGTTCGGCGCGGTGGTGGAAGGCTCAATGGCTACGGCCCAAACCGGTCCATCAGCTGAGGGGAAGAAATCCGGGGTGAACAAGACGACGTTCTTAAAGTGGCTGTCCTGCCAAATGTCCAAACCCTTGCCCTCGGCGGTGAGCAGGTATGTGTGAGCCTTGCCAGCCTCGTCGAACTTGAGGTCGGTGAAGTTCTCATCCAAGTCAAGGTCAGCAACCCGGCGACCGGCACGGAGATCATATTTTGAGTTTGCGGTTGGCAACTTGCCAATCGGAATCTGTCGGTCATCAACCAGGGTCACCGTTGCCGCGTCCAACTTCAAGAAGAGGTCATCTGTGTTGGCAACCGAGAACTTAAAATACGGGTGAGATCCAACGGCGTAAGGAGCTGGGTCTTTCGAGAAATTCTCGGCCGAGTGAGTCACAGTTATGCCGTTGTCGCAGAGCTCGTAAGTCACCGAAGTTTGCACCTCAAACGGGTAAAACTCGGTTGCGGCAATCTTGGCGCCGAGGGTTATCGAATCCTCGCCCTGAGCCAAAACCTCGTAATCCGCCTCGAGCAGCATGCCGTGGTTGGCATTATTTTGCTCGGGGATGTTGATTTTGAACTCACGCACTTTGTCCTGATAGGTCCAGCGGCCGGCATCGAGTCGATTGGTCCAGGGTGCCATGACAACGCCAGCGCACAGCGGGGTCGCTGCCTCGGTTGCGTAATCTTGAATCATCTCAACCTCGCCGACCTTTAGGCTGCGAAGCCCAGCGCCGATTGATGTGATTACTGCCGAGAGTGTGCCCTCGTTGGTTTGGCGGCTCAAAACAAAGTTGCGCCCGGAGGGTAAAGTCATAAAAAACAGCCTAACTGCATAGAACCTTGAAGCTTAATAATCAGAGGTTGGAATCATTACATATTTGGTTTCTAGATATTCGTTGATGCCTTCTAGGCCACCTTCACGACCCATGCCGGATTGCTTAACTCCTCCGAATGGGGCGGCCGCATTAGAGACTAACCCAGTGTTTAGACCGGTCATGCCAGTATCGAGAGATTCAACCAGTCGCATTCCACGCTTCAAATCCTGAGTGAACGCGTAGCTGACCAATCCGTAAACCGTGTCATTTGCGAGTGACACGGCCTCAGCCTCGGTTTTGAATCGAACGATAGGTGCAATTGGACCAAAGATCTCTTCTTGAAGGATTGTCGAACCCGGCTTTACGTTCGTAAGAACGGTCGGCTGGAAGAAGTATCCATCGCCGTCTCCGGATGCTCCACCGGTGACAACCGAGCCGCCCTCGGCAACGGTGGTGTCAACCAGGCGCTGCATGTTCTCGCGGGCTTTTTCATTGATGACCGGGCCAATGGTGGTGGCTGGGTCAACGCCGCGCCCTAGTACCAACTTCGACATGCGCTCGGCAAGTCGGTTTCCAAACTCCTCGGCAACTGACTCTTGAACGATGAAGCGGTTGGCCGCGGTGCAAGCCTGACCGATGTTTCTAAGTTTGGCGAGCATCGCGCCATCAACCGCTGCGTCGAGGTCGGCGTCTTCGAACACTAGGAACGGAGCGTTTCCACCAAGTTCCATTGAGGTGCGCAAGATTTGCTGCGCCGACTGCTCGAGTAACTTGCGACCAACCTGGGTTGAACCGGTGAAGGTGATTTTGCGCAACCTAGGGTCGGCAATGATTGGGCCCGAGGTTGCAGCCGAGGTGCTGGTGGTGATGACGTTGACGACACCGGCTGGCAAGCCCGCCTCTTCGAGGGTGGCAACCAAAAGCAGTGTGGTCAGCGGGGTTAGTTCGGCCGGCTTTACAACCATGGTGCAACCGGCTGCGATTGCCGGTCCAATCTTGCGAGTGGCCATGGCTAGCGGGAAGTTCCAAGGGGTTATGGCAAAGGCCGGGCCAACCGGGCGCTGAGCCACCAGCATGTTTCCGGTGCCTTCCGGGTTGGATCCAAATCGACCGGTGATGCGCACGGCTTCCTCACTGAACCAACGCAAAAACTCGTTTCCGTAGGTGACCTCGCCGCGCGCCTCAGCGATTGGCTTGCCCATTTCTAGGCTGATTAGCATGGCAAACTCTTCCGATCTTGCCCGCACCAATTCAAAGGTACGACGCAAAATCTCTCCACGTTCGCGCGGAGGAGTCTTTGCCCAACGAGCCTGAGCCTCATCGGCAGCGGTGAGCGCGGCAAGCCCATCCATCGCGTTTGCATTAGAGATCTGCAACAGGATCTTGCCGGTCGATGGGTCTTCAACCGAAATTGGCGCTTCGCCGTGCCCTTCGGTCCACTTGCCGTTGATGTACAGGCCGGTCGGGACCTTTGCTAGCAGTTCTTGTTCAGAAAGCGCCATTGCATTTCTCTTTTCGTATCTGGGTGGTTTGATTGTGTTGTTTATAAGTTGCAGTGAATCGGTGCGGTTATTCGTTACTCAGGGTGTCGCCGCAACGATAGATTGCGGTTGCCAAGTTATCAATCGCAACCTTGGCATCGTCCTTCACGTCTCCAAGCGCGTAGATGGCAAAAAGAAGTTGAGTGCCATCCTTGGCGTTGATGATTCCGCCGAGGGTGTAGCCATGGTTGATCCAACCTGTTTTGGCTAGGATGTGCCCCGCGGCGTCGGCGTTCTTGCCAGTGAATCGAGCAGCCAGTGAACCGGTCTCACCAGACACCGGCAAGGCGTTCCTGACGTTAGACAAATCACCCTTGGCATCGGCGAGGATCTTCATGAGTTTGGTCATGGTTAGCGGCGAAACCCGGTTGAGGTTTGAAAGCCCCGAGCCGTCCTCCAGATGAATGGTTGCGACCTCGGCAGCACTCAAACCGGCGTTGGTAAGTGCAGTTTTTACTCCAATGTCGATCGAGTCAAACGACCCGTCAAAGCCCTCGTTGATTGCTACCAATCGAGCTAGCGCCTCTGCCTGGGTGTTGTCAGAGACCGCGAGCATGTGTGTGATCCACTTGCTGATCGGTTGCGAAGAAACCTTGGCAATTTGGTTTGCGCCTTCGGTTAGCGCGCCAACCTCAACCGTGGCTGAAACGGCTAAGTCGCCAAGGGCCGTTCTGAACGACTTGGCTGCTTTCAGTGTCGGGTCGGTTGAACGCGGCGAAGTTTCCTTGCTCGCGTTGGCTCGGTCGCCGTCAACCTGCAAGGCTGAAACCTCAGACATGTAGCCAATGGTTTGTTCGCTTCGCTCCCAGCTGTCAAGCCACTTTGGCCCGCTGAACAGGCTGTCATCGGCAATGATTCGGGTCACCGGGGTGCCAGCCAAGGCAGCGTTCACCTGAACTGCCAGATCGGAAAGCTTTGGTGCGTCCTTATAAACCGATTGCTTGCCGGCCGAGGTGCGAGACAAAGTTACATCGCCCCCACCCACAATGATGATGGTTCCGGGGTCTGCCATGTCCTGGTAAACCCGGGTGTCGACCCGATAGTTTGGGCCAAGCGACTGGATGGCGGCTGTCGCGGTCATCGCCTTCAAGAGTGAAGCGGTTGGAGCTTGCTGATCGGCGAGTCGGTCAAAGAGCAGTTCGCCAGTTGTCGAGTTAACCACGGCGGCGTGCAGCTCGCCGAGTCTTGGGTCGGTTGCCATTTTCAAGACAGAACAGCTGCGCGCGTTGGTTGCCGACTCGCTCGGAGTTGGGCTTGCGCTCTTGGTCTCGGCAGTGGTCTTGGACGGAGAAACGGTTGGCGTGCCACCCATGCTCACGGTGAAGCCGCCGACGATAAGCGCTAAGACTGCCGCACCCGAGGCCGCTCCGATTGCCACCTGCTTGAAATAAGCGAAGTCCTTCAATTACTCTCCTGGATACCTAACGCCGATTTGGGCTCTTACGCCATCCATCGTCTTCATTATATCAAGCGTCTCAGTCAAACTCATGATCGAACTGACAGTATTGCCAGCCCTGATCTGCTCTTCGGCTTCAAGCGCTTGATAGTGCATTCCTCTACCAACGATTTTAGCCTCGAAGCGCTCGATAACTCGGTCGTGATTATCGAAGACTTCAAAGACCGAGTTCTCATAGAAGCTCTTGTGCATTTCGATGCGGCCACGGGTTCCGATTATTGAGGCTCGAACGGGTCCGGCAACCTCAATGCTGGAATGCAGTAAAGCCTTGGCTCCGCCTTCATAATCGAAGATCATTGCAGTGGATTGGTCTAGCCCCTGATCGTCAAGCGAAGCGCTGGCCAGGATTCGTTCTGGCGACCCAAAAATCCTCGAGGCTAGGGATATTGGGTAAACGCCGACATCGATAATCGAACCGCCACCGAGCTCAGGCCGGTGGAGGCGGGGGGCGATGCTCTCGGGCAGGTATTGGTCGTGATCTGCAATCAGTACGCGGATGTCACCGATGGTGCCGGCGTTGAGTATCTCAAAAAGGCGAACGTGGTTAGGCAGGAAGCGAGTCCACATGGCCTCCATGGCGAACACGCCTTTTGCGGTGGCGGCATCGATGATTTGCTTCGCCTGCTTGGCGTTGAGGGTGAAGGGCTTCTCAATCAACACGGATTTTCCGGCATTGATGGCAAGCAGCGCATGCTCTAGATGAAGGTTGTGCACGCTGCTGATGTAGACGATGTCAACATCAGCGTCGGCGACCAACTCGGCATAGCTGCCGTAAGCCTTGGGAATCGACCATTTAGAAGCGAAGTTCTGAGCTTTTTCTAAACTGCGTGAACCAACGGCTTCAATATGAAGGCCGTTCAGTTTGAAGTCATTTGCAATCACCTGAGCGATTCCGCCCGGCGCCAAAAAACCCCAGCGAATGGTTTGTGTCAAAGTGGGCAGCCTCTCCAATGGTGGATACTTAAAGTATGAAGCGTCTAAGCCTGATTATTGCAACAGCCACACTTGTCTTATTCTCAAGCAGCTTGGCGATTTCGCCGGCTCAGGCGCATGATGAGGTCTCAAAGATCACACCGGCCGCCGATTCCACGGTCGAGGCAGGGTACAACGTTGTGCTCAGCGTGACCTTCAACGAAACCATCATGGATGTTGGTGGCGGCAAGGGTGTTGCCTTCGCACTCACCGGGCCTGATGGCTCAGACCTGTCGACCGGATGCCTCACGGTTGCCGGTTCAACCATGAGCACCATGGTGGATCTAGACCAGCCGGGGCAATATCAGGTTCAGTGGCGTTCGGTGAGCATGGACGGCCACGCAAACTCGGGCACTTACTCTTTCACACTGGCCAACACAACCGGATACGTCTCGGCCGGAACCATCGAATGCGAAACTTTTGCCGGTGTCGGGGTGAATCTTCCTTCTGCTTCTGCCGAAGCCAAAAATGACGGGCTAGATTTTTCAATCAATGGCCTAGGTGGCTTGCTAGTTGGAATCGGACTATTTGTTGTCATTTCGATTCTCGGTTTCATAAACGTTGAGCGCCGCAACAAGAAGGCCCGAAGAAAACAAGAAGAAGACCGAAGCTAATCGTTGGGGTGAACCAACTTAGCCGTGTCACCCAAAACCGCATCGAGTTCCTGATCGGTCATTAGACCCATCGAAACCACCACCTCGCGCACCGATTTACCCGTCTCCAGGGCACGCTTGGCTACCTCGGTGGCGTTCTCATAACCGAGCCGAGGCGAGAGCGCGGTGACCAAACCAATCGAGTGCTCAACCGACTGCCGCAGGGTGTCGACGTTGGCGGTAATTCCCGAGACACAGCGGTCTGCAAGGGCGTAGCATCCAGCGGTCAATTGGGTAAAGCTCATCATGAGCGCACGACAGATTATCGGCTCGAAAGCATTCAACTGCAGTTGCCCAGCCTCAACCGCCATGGTCACCGTCAGATCGTTGCCAATGACGGCAAAGGCGATTTGATTGACCACCTCTGGAATAACCGGGTTGACCTTTCCCGGCATGATTGACGAACCGGCTTGGCGGGCTGGCAGGTTGATTTCGGCGAAACCGGCCCGTGGGCCACTCGACAGCAACCTTAGATCGTTGGCTGTCTTAGAGAGCTTGACGGCGACCCGCTTCAAGACTCCCGACACCGTGATGAATACGCCGGCGTCTTGGGTAGCCTCAACCATATCCTCGGCAACCACAAAATCCATGCCGGTTAGCCGGCTCAGCTGAGAGCAGGCCTCTTGCGCGTATCCCTTTGGCGCGTTCAGTTGGGTGCCGATTGCGGTGCCACCAAGGTTGATTTCACTTAGCAACGAGATGGTTTCACGCAGTCGCTGTTCGTCCTCCATGGTCATGCGGGCGAAGGTTGCAAACTCCTGGCCAAGGGTCATTGGCACGGCGTCTTGCAGTTGAGTGCGACCCATTTTGATGACGTTTACGAACTCTTTGGCCTTGGCGCCGTAGGCACCTCGCAGGTGCTGCATGCCGGCCAGTAGGCTGCGCATTTCCAGAATGACCGCAACCTTCAGCGCGGTCGGGTAAACGTCGTTGGTGGATTGCGACATGTTTACATGGTTGAGCGGGTGTATGTGCTGGTATTCGCCCTTTTGGTGACCGGCAATCTCGAGGGCACGGTTGGCAATAACCTCATTGGCATTCATGTTCGTGCTGGTTCCAGCACCGCCCTGGATCGCGTCAACGATGAACTCGATGTCGAACTTGCCCGTGGCTACCTCTTGGCAGGCTGCAACGATGGCGTCGCGGATTGGTTTTTCGAGCACTCCAACTGCAAAGTTCGCTTCGGTGGCTGCTTCCTTTACCAGAGCAAGTGCTCGAATCAGGTTGCGGTAGTGACCAATCGGCACGCCCGAGATAGGAAAGTTCTCGGCCGCTCTTGCCGTGTGAATCCCCCAATAGGCAGTATTCGGAACATCAAGTTCGCCCAAAAGATCGTGTTCAAGCCTCATTGCTTTCATGCTCATAGTCTGACACGGGCACAGCGACTGTGCCACCGGCTAAAGGTCGCAGATTTCGCCGTCCCTAGGTGCGTGGCTGCGCCATCCCAGTTGTGATTTGATTCGGTCGCTGAAGATCTCTGCCGCCCCCGCCTCGCCGTGAACCACAAAGACTTGACCGGGCGCCTCGCTGGTGCTCGACAGCCAGGCGATCAGTTCATTTGCATCGGCGTGCACTGAGAACGAGTTGAACTGCTCAATTTGGGCGCGCACCGGAACCAGTTCGCCGTGCATTTTGACGAACTCGGCACCGTCCGAGAGTGTTCGTCCCCGGGTTCCCATCGCCTGATAACCAACCAGCAAAACCGTGTGCTTGGCCTGCGGCAGCATGTCGCGCAGATGGTGCACCACGCGACCACCGGTGCCCATGCCCGATGCCGAAATTATTATGCATGGCTCCTGCGGGTCATTGACGGTTTTGGATTGATCAACGGTTTTAAGCTCAACCAAGGTGCCCGGGTCAAACGGGTCACGCCCCTTCCAAGCTTTAGCAACCTCGGGCCTAATCTCGGGCGAATCGGTGTCGATTGCCTCGCGATAGTAGCTCAGCGCGGCCAGCGCCATGGGTGAATCGGCGTAAATCGCAACGCGTCGAATCTCACCGGCCTCGACCAGTTCTCGCAGCCGAACCAAGATTACCTCGGTGCGGTCGACGGCAAAGGCCGGAATCAAGACCGAGCCACCACGGTCGATCGTTTCGTTGATGATGGCCTCAAAGTTGCTCGAGGTGGGTTCGTGTTCGCGGTCGCCGTAGGTGGACTCTGTGATAACCGCATCGAACTTGCCGGCTGGAATGTGCCCCGGGGCGCTCAAGAGCGGGTGTTCTTGGCGGCCGAGGTCACCGGTAAACAAGAGGCGCTTGCCGAAGAACTCAACTTCAAGGTAGGCAGCCCCCAAAATATGCCCCGATGGATGAAAGGTTACCCAGGTCTCTTCAGCCACTTTGGTGCGCACCCCAAACGTGGTGTCGCTGAACTGCCTCATGGCCCGTTCGGCATCTTCTTCCTCGTATAGCGGCATGGGAGGGTTGTGTTTAGAGAAGCCCTTCTTGGCGGCATACTTGGCATCCTCGGTCTGGATTCGAGCCGAATCGCGCAGGATGACCCCCGCCAACTTTGCGGTGTATTCGGTTGCAAAGATTTTGCCACGAAAGCCGTCTTTGACCAGTTTTGGTAGGTACCCGGCGTGGTCGAGGTGTGCGTGACTTAGAACCACCGCAGCCAGTTGGCATGGGTCGATGGCAAGTGGTTCCCAGTTTTTGAGTCGCAGCTCTTTCATGCCTTGAAAGAGCCCGCAATCGACCATGACCATTATTTGACCGCAGGATAGCAAAAAGCGACTGCCGGTCACGGTTCCCGCCGCGCCTAAAAACTGAATGGTTGGTGTTTTCCCCCGAAAAGTGTCCATGACTTGAGTCTAGGCAGATTCACGTTTCTTAGGTTAAAAGAAAAGTGTGGGGCCCTTTCGAGCCCCACACTTTTTAGTTCTTGAAACTTATTACTTTACGGTTACCGACTTGGTGAAGTTCTTGCCAGCAACAGAAGCCGAAACGGTCTTCTTGCCCTTCTTCACCGAGAAAGTTAGAGTCTGTGAGTTAGAAGTGATCTTCTTAGTCACCGACTTGCTTCCCGAGATGTAAATACGAACGGTCTTGCCCTTGGCGTTCGTGAACTTGACGCTTACCTTGCCCTTGGCCGAACTGATTGCAACCTTGACCGCTGGTGCAACAACAGGGTCCACTACAACCTTGACGGTGTAGCTTGCCTTGGTGGTTCCATCCTGAGCGGTAACTTCAACGGTCACGGTGTTGTCACCGGCAACCAGTGCCGTGTCACCAGTCACAACAGCTGATGCATTGGCATCGGTTGTTGTGGCTACAACAGCAACCGAAGTGGTGCCAGCTGCAACGTGAACCACAGCGGTGCCATCAGTTGCAACAGCAGAACCATTTACGGTCATGGCTGACACTGTTACATCGCTGCTAGAAATGTCGCCAGCAACATAGTTGATGTTTAGAAGGTCGAAGCCCTGAGCCATCTCATCCAAACCAACCAACAAAGGTGCGATCTGAGTGTAGAGAGTGTCCTTAGCTTCAGCCGTCGGTGCAACACGTGCGCCGGCACCTGAGGTGTCAAGACCGTTCACGGCGAAGACGACGTGACCGGTTTCGCTAGTCATACCCGATACAATAACCTGCTGGCCAGTTGCCTCAGACGCTGCGTCGATGCCATTCGTTACCGATACGTGTGCGTTCGAACCACTGTAGTTCTTGGCAACACGAAGCTGAACTTCCTTGCCAACAACTGGGTTGCCATCCTGGTCAAGCACCAAGTAGTCAAGCATGGTGGTGGAATCGAGGTCAGCTTGGACCTTCTTCCAAGCTAGACCGGCGTTGTAGTACTGCGCCCAACCCTGCTCGGCAGCATAGTGAGTGCCATCGTATGAGTTGGTCTCGTCAATGCCAACCAAACGCAAGGTTGCTGCGGTTGGGCCAGTTGGAGGAGTACAGCCAGGCAGAGCTGGTTCTGCAACACAAGGGTCAACAACAGGAGACGATGTGTAGTTCAGGTTCACAAGGTCATAGGCCTGAGCCATCTCATCCAAACCAACCAACAAAGGTGCGGTCTGGGTGAACAGGGTGTCAACTGGTGCAACATCAGAAGCAACAGGCTCTGCGCCGCCACTGCTGTCGGTGTTCTGCACCGAGAAGGTTACGAAACCGTCAGCGTCGGTGGTTCCATCGACAACAATCTGATCCGACTTGCCGGTGACAGCAGCGTTAGCACCGAATGAGACCGAAAGGCCTGCGTTTGAGTTGCTGTACTGCTTAGCAAGGCGCAACTGCACTGCGTGGTTAGGGACTGCATCGCCATCCTGGTCCTTGACCAAGTACTTCATGCTGATGGTCGAACCAACAGATACCTGCTTTTTCAAGAACTTCAAACCAGCGTTGTAGTACTGAGCCCAACCCTGGTCGGTCGCCGACTGGGTGGCGTCATAGGAGTTCTGAGCATTTACGTCAGAGCCAACCAAACGAAGAGTTGCAGACGATGGGTCTAGCTTCGTGTAGTTGATGTTGACGAGGTCGTAGGCCTGATCCATGTCGTTCATACCCATGACCATCGGTGCGGTCTGAGTGTAGAGCTTGTCGACAGGGGCTGAACCTACAGGTGCTGGGTAGGCTCCACCGGTGGTGTCAGTGTTCGAGAACATGAACGAAACAATACCGTCAGCATCGGTGACACCGGCAATGGTTGCCTGCTGGCCTTTTGTAGATGCAATTCCGGCACCGATAGCGTGAGCACCAGACAGCAATGGGTCGGCTTCGATCCATGAAAGGTTCGCGTTTGAACCGCTGTAGTCCTTGGCTACCCGAAGACCAACGGCGGTTGAACCCAGGGCGTTTCCGTCTTGGTCTTTAACCTCATAGGTCAGAGTGGTGAGTGAGCCACGAGTCGCCTCGAGCTTCTGGAACTTCAAGCCCGCGTTGTAGTACTGGGCCCAACCCTGATCGGTTGCGCTCTGGGTGACGTCGAACCCGACGTGGTTGATCAGGCGCAAGGTTGCGCCGGTTAAAGTGCCAGCACTGGCAGGTGCGGCTGACATCACAGTCAGACCCGCAGTGCTAAGCACTAGAGCGGTGAGCAAGCCTAAAGCTTTGCCCAACTTAGAAGTTTTCATTAGTGGGTTGTTTCCTCTCAATACTGACTGGATTGCAACCATCCTCTGACCGAAAATCAGCTAAAAGACGGTAACACTCGGAGTGCCAAAACACACTACCTTCTTGAAAGGTATCCGAGAAACCGCTTTCACTGAAACCGATTACGCGAATGTTTATGAATTCGTTATTTTGAGAAAACTAAGCTGACTCTCGAATCACAAGTTCGGTTTTGAGGATTCGCGGCGTCACGATTTCGCCGTTTAGCGAGGCAATCATCAACTCGGCTACCGCCGCGCCGAGCCCAACGATATCCTGGCGAATGGTGGTGAGCGAGGGCTTCGAGTTGGTTGCCATCACCGAGTCATCAAAGCCGACCACTTTTACGTCCTGTGGCACAGATCGACCGCTTTCTTCAATGGCTCGAATGGCCCCCAGTGCCATTAGGTCATTGGCGGCAAAAATGCCATCAATCTCGGGATTCGTCTCGAGAACCTGTGCGGTTAGCCTCATGCCGCTCTCGAAGGTGTAGTCACCCTGAAGGATGAGGGCCTTTGAGGCAATCTTGCCAACCTCACGATGGGCTTGCTGATAACCGTTGAGTCGCTGCAACCCCGCGCTGGCTTCAACGTCGCCGGTTATGGTGGCCACGTTCTGGCAACCCAAGGAAAGCAAGTGGCGAGTTGCTTGAGCGGCTCCACCAAAGTTATCGGTGTCGGCAAAAATAAGCTCGGAGTTGCTATTGGGCGAGCCGGCAATCACAACCGGCAAGCCCTGTTTGGAAAGTCGTCGAACCAAGGCGTGCTTGTGCAGTTGGAAGAAGATTGCGCCGTCAACCTCGCCACCCTCAAGATAGTGAGCTACCGGGCCATCGGCCTTGTCAACCGAGGCCACCATGAGCAGGGTCTGCAACTCGTTTTCAAGCAGGACCCGGCTGATTCCCGATGAAACCGTTGCCCAAAAGGGGTCGGCGAACACCGAAAGATCATCGTCAATAACTACTGCAATCAGGCCGGTGCGACCAGAGGCCAAAGCCGTTGCTGCCCGGTTCTTTTTGTACCCTAGAGCCTCCACTGCGGCGTGCACTCTGGATGCGCGCTCCGGGTGAACCTTTAGATCTCCGTTGAGAACGCGTGAAACCGTGGCTTCGCTCACCCCGGCATGAATAGCGATCTGCGAATAGGTAGGGCGCTCATTGGTCTTCAAAACTGCTCGTCGCCCTTCAACTATTACATTCACAGTTCTACTGTAAACGCTTTCATAACCGGAGGTCAGTCTTTCTTGGTTATTTCACGACCACGGTTCGCTTGACGACCGGCCCGTAGCTAACCACGGTGACGAGTCGCTTGCCTTTTTTGGCAGGAACGCTGACTATCTGAGGATTGGCCACAATGAACTTGTCAACGGTTTTTGACCCGGCAACGGAGATGTGAACCCATTGCCCAACCGAACCGGTAAAGGTCACGCTAACTCGGCCCTTAGCCGCAGCAACGGTTGGCTTGAATAGTTGCTCGGCAACAATCACGTCAAGGTCGAAGGATCGAGAGTTTCCGGCCTCGGCAATCACGGTGAAGGTTACGGTGTTAGAACCAGGCTGCAGGCTATTGCAACCGGTGGTCTCAACGTGTGCCATCGGTGAGTTAGCTAGCACCTCGTGACAGGCGTCGGTGTAAATCGGCAACTGCACCGATGGTGCGCCGCGCGTCACTGGAACACCATTTACCGACTTCAAACCGGTGTCTCTGCTCTTCACGTAGTAGAGGTTTAGAAGGTCAAAAGCTTGGCTTCGCTCTGAAAGGCCGTTTATCGGCAGAGTTGCCGCAACCTGGGTGAAAAGGTCACCGTGTGGCTCTGAGGTTTCCTCAATTGCAGATCTATCAGAACTGCGATCAAGGTCGAGCAAATCGAAAGAGACGTTGCCATCTGCGTCGGTCAAGCCGGTGATGGTTGCCTCGTTGCCATAGCCCCAGACCGGCTTAACTCCTGCCGTTGAAACCATGAGTTGGGCCGTTGATTTGCTCGAGTTTTTGTTTACGACCAATTTCACGGCTTGTTTGGCCATTGGATCGCCCGCTAGGTTTCGCACCTGGTAGGTGAGGCGGGTGTTGGATGCAACATCGAGCTGCTTTTTGTACCACTTAAAGCCGGCGTTATAGTTCTGCGACTGACCACCCTCTAGGGCTTGGTACGTTGCGTCAAAAGAGTTAGAAGCATTCAAAGTTGGTGAGACCAACCTGATGCTTGCGCCTTGCAGTGGCAACTTCTTTACAAAGTGCAACTCGAGCATGTCAGCGTTGTCTACGGATTGGCCATTGATGATTGGGAACAACTGGGTTGATAGTTTTGGCTTGCCCTCGGCAGGTGCGCGGCTGAGGCTGATCGGGTTTGGTTCAACTGGATCTTTTGAACTGTATATCTGCTTTAGAACCCAGGTCGCGATTCCCTCGCTGTTGGTGACGGCGGGAAGAACGGCGCTATCTTTCGCCTTTTTTGTTGGCGCAATCCTTTTTCCGCTGCTGGTTTCAAGCGTGGCGGTTGAATCGCTGTATCCCTTGTTGACAATCAAAGAGATTGCCTTGCCGACAACCGGGTTGTTGGTGTAATCGGTCACCTTATAAGAAACCGTTGTGGTTGAGCCAACCGGCACGTACTGCATAAAGAAGTGAAGGCCTGGGGTGTAGTAGCGCTTCCAGCCCCGGCTATCGGCGTTCCAAGTGTGATCAACCGAGTTTGACGAGGTCAACTCTGGCGACACAACTCGAATGTTGTAAACCTGCGAATCTGCCGCTTGAGCGGGCACCACAGAAGTCATCATCAACCCGACAGCGGCCAGCGCACTTATTAATAACTTGGGCGCAAAAGTGAAGTTGAAATTTTTCATTGGTTCAGTAAGCCTCTCGAACAAATCAGTTGCAGAGTCGAATGGGAGCTAAAACCCAAGCTAATCTCGTCAAATTACATTTTATAACTAAGAAATGGCCCTTGACTAAACTGGCCCTATGAAGGAAATCGGCGTTGATGTTCTTAAAGTAAAGCTCAGCCAACTACTCGGCATCCCGAGGGTGGTCGCTTCCGGAAATTACGCAACGCCATTCACCCTGCTCAAAGCCCTTGATGGGTCGGTGGCCGAGTATCGACTAAACATGTTGAACGCGCAAAACGGCATCCCAGATCGTCAAGGGGTTGAATACGAAACAGCCTTCGTTGGGGCGGGCATGCGAAGGCACCCAAACCTGACCTACATTCCGTGCCGACTGAGTCTGGTTCCGGTGCTCTTCAGGGACCACTACCTGCCCGATGTGGTGCTCATCCACACCTCGATGCCTTGGAATGGCAAGGTTAGCCTCGGTACCGAAATAAACGTTTTGCCAGCGGCAATCGCGGCGGCGCGCAAGAACGGCGGCCTTGTGATTGCTCAGACCAACCCAAAGATGCCATACACCTTTGGCGATGGTGAGCTGGATCTTGCCGAGATTGACTATCTAGTTGCGGTCGATGAGCCCCTCACCGAAAAGCCAAACACCCCGGCAAGTGATGTTGCGCGGGAAATCGGCGCTCGCATAGCGACCCTCGTTGCCGACGGTTCAACCTTGCAACTGGGCATCGGTGGCATTCCAGATTCGGTCATCGAGCAGTTGCATAGGCGCCGAGGCTTACAGATCTGGACAGAGACCTTTAGCGATGGAGTGGTTGGGCTGCAACGCTCTGGGGCAATGGCAACCGAAGCAGAAATCACGGCATCATTCGTTTTTGGTTCGCGAGAGCTATACGACTGGATCGACCGAAACCCGGCTGTGCGCATGCTCCGCACCGAAACCACGAACGACCCGAGCGTGATTGCCACCAAGCATCGCATGACCAGCATCAACGCTGCCCTCGAGGTAGACCTATTCGATCAGGCCAATGCCAGCCACGTGCGCGGACAGATTTATTCTGGCTTCGGCGGTTCAACCGACTTCATCGTAGGAGCCCTGCACTCCCCCGGCGGAAAATCTTTCATGGCTCTGCCCTCCTGGCATGACAGGGCCAAAGTGTCGACGATAGTGAGTCGAATCTCAGAGACCGTAACCAGCTTCCAACACAGTCACGTCGTCACCGAGCAGGGCATCGCCGATTGCTTCGGTCACAGCCAAAAAGAGCAAGTCTTTAGCCTAATAAACCGGGCCGCTCACCCCGACGCGAGAGAAGTGCTGACCGAAAGCGCAACAAAGATGGGGCTGCTCTAGAGGCGGCGAGTTATTTCGCTGAGCTTGGCGACCTGTGATTCGCTTAGAGTCACCTGCATCAAAAGTTGCTCTAACTGACCGATGGTTCGCGCGCTGGCAATCGGCACCGAAACCGTTGGCTGTGCCCGCAACCAGGCCAGCGCGACCGCCGGCAAGCTGGTCTGCTGTTCGCTTGCGATTTCGTCCATGGCCGCTAAAACCGCCCATCCATCGTCATTGAAGTGTTTGGCTGCGCCACCGGCCCTAGCTGACTCAACCACCGTGTCTTCACGATATTTGCCGGTGAGAAAACCAACACCGAGGGCAAAATATGGAATCGCGCTCAACCCGGATTTTTGAAGAGCCGGAGCGGAGTCGGCCTCGAAGTCTTTGCGAGCCACCAGATTGTAGTGATTTTGCAAGGCCACGTAGCTGGCCAAACCGTGCTGCTCGCTAAACGCTAGCGCCTCAAGCAACCGCTCACCCGAATAGTTTGAAGCGGCTATGTAGCGCACCTTGCCGGCCTTCACGAGCGAGTGAAAGGCCACCAGAGTTTCTTCGAGTGGCGTTTCTAAATCATCGTGATGCGCGTAATAGATGTCGATGTAATCGGTTTGCAAGCGCCGAAGCGAATCATCGGCGGCGGCCAAAATGTTGGCTGCCGAAAGGCCGGGCCGAGACGAAAGTTTCGCAACCTTGGTTGCGATGACGACCTGATCGCGATTTGCCTTGGATTGCATCCAGCTGCCGATAACGGATTCACTCTCGCCCCCGACGTGCCCCTCGCCCCACTCGCTGTAAACATCGGCGGTGTCGATAAAGTTGCCGCCGGCTTCGGCATAGGCAGACAGCACCCCGTGAGACTGAGCCTCATCAGCTGTCCAGCCAAAGACGTTGCCACCGAGGCAAAGTTCGTGAACCAGAAGTGTGGTTTTTGGAATCGAGACCAGATTGCTCATGAAAACTTCCTTGATTGTGCGGGGTGGGGTGGGGTCGAGGTTTATGCCTCTCGACAATAGAAAAAGCACCCGATCTTTCGACCGGATGCTTTAACTATGTCAGCGTATTTCTAGGAAACGATGTCTTTCACAAGTTCGCTGTTAGAGCTCTTTTGAAGCGCGGCCACGAGGTAGCCAATAGCTAGGGCTATGAATGGGCTAAGCACCAGCGCCCAGCCGAGTGGCGACATGTCCCAGGCGTTTCCCGCGCCTTCTGGAGTCGATGCCAACCCAGATAGCAGGTTGAAGCGTGACATGAGCAAGTACTCTCCGCCAACTAGCAACACGGCCGAGACGACGGGCGCCACGGTTGACTGCCAAAGGTTTGCCCCGCCATTTTTGCGGAAGTAAAGAACCACCGAGATGCTCACCAAAATCTCAACCGCCATGATGGCAACCGCGGTGATTGCGCTCATCCAGAAGAAAAGGTTCAGGATTGGGTCAAGCTTGGCAACCGCGAAGGCAGCCATGACAACCGCGGCCAAAACCGAGGTCAAGATGACACCGTTGCGAGGTGCACCGGTCGAGCTGGTTTTACCGAACGACTTCGGCAGAACTCCGCCGCGACCAAGCGCGAAGAAGTAGCGAGCATTGGCGTTCTGGAAGGCCAACAGGCCGGCAAAGAGGCTGGAAACAACCAACCAAGACATCACATCTGCCATCCACTGACCAACATTGTCGTGAGCCAAGCTGAAGAGCACGGCGGCTGGGTTAGCGCCACCCTCTGAGATTGTTGCAACCTGATCTACGACTTTGTCGGCACCGAGCCCGGTGACCATTGCAAACGAAACCACGGCGAACAAAACGGTGATGATTCCAATTGCCCAGTAGGTTGCGCGCGGAACCGTGCGCTTCGGGTCCTTGGATTCCTCGCCATAGATTGCGGTGGCTTCAAAGCCGATAAACGATGCGAAGGCGAAGGCGATTGCGATACCGGCACCACCGGCAAATCCGCCAGCAAAAATGTTGGCCGGGTTAAAGCTTGCGTTGAAATCCATCGCGCCCCAGTTGTGCACCAGAATGGCGACACCGGTTATGACAAGCGATGCCAGCTCTAGCACCATGAGGGTTCCGAGCACCTTGGCGCCGACATCGACGCTCAAGAGTGACAGCGCGGTGACAATGGCCCAGGCTAGAAATGCCCAGATGTACCAGTCAAGAGTCAAGCCGAGGGCTGCCATTTGGCCGGCCATTATCCCGCCGAAGAATCCATAGATCGCAAGTTGAATCGTGATGTATCCGACGATGGATGCAAATGCAGACGCGATACCCATGTTCGGGCCCATGCCACGACCAACGTAGGCGAAGAAGGCTCCGGCGTTGGTGACGCGGTTGGTCATTGCCGAGAATCCAACGCTGAAGAGCAAAAGGGTCAGACCCACCAAGAGGTAGGTTCCTGGGGCGGCCGCTCCATTGCCGGCAAGGATTGCTACCGGAACTGCGCCGGTCATTCCAACCAGCGGCGCTGCTGCCGCGACCACGAAGAAAACGATTCCGATAACGCCGAGGCGCCCAGATCGCAGTGATGTTTCCGAACTGTGCTCAGCCATGGAATATTCCTCCTTGAATACTTGGTAAGTCGTTAGGGTCTAAACGATTACCTGAAGTATTCTCCTTGCGACCCCGCTTGGTCAAGTTGACAACGCCGGTTCGCAAGATGTTTCCCGAATCGTTATAAATGATGCGATATTGGATTTATTCGCGTACGAACGATTAGTTAGGCTTTGAACCATGACTGAACTCAACGGATTTTTGGCACCACTGACCCCGACCGGTAAATCCGCAATAATCCCGAACATGCCCTGGTACTACTCGGGCACCCTGTTGACGGTTGAGTACCTGACCGAGGTTGCAAACGTGCGCGCCATCCTGCCGGCCGATTTAGAACTGGCGGATGAGCAACCCGGTGCGGTAGCGATGATTTGGGCCGACTGGCAATCCTGCAGTGAAGGTGGGGCAGAGCTGCTTGACCCGATTCGTTCGCAATACCTCGAGGCCTTCGTGGTTGTGCGTTGCAAAAAGGACGGCGTGACCTACTCGCGTTGCGTAGCGATTTGGGTGACCAAAGACTTCGCGATCGCCCGCGGTTGGTTTCAGGGATACCCAAAGAAGCTCGGTTCGGTTCACGTCACTCGCCTGTTCAACCACGGCAAGGCGTCACCCAGGTTGGAAGCGGGAGCCAAACTTGGCGCCAGTCTTTCGGCCTATGACCACCGCCTAGCCTCGGCCATCGTCACTCTGCGCGAGCCAAGCGAAACCAACGGGTTCGTCAACGGCCACAAAATGCTACACAGTCGATGGATGCCGTCTATCGTGCCCGGCGCCGGCAACTCCCTAGATCAGCTCATCACCATGGGTGGCGTTGACGCCGATCTTGGTCAGGCTTGGGCGGGCGACGCCGAACTAACGCTTGGCGACAGCCAGTGGGATGAACTCAACTCGATCCTGCCGGTCAAGACCATCCTCGGTGGCTATTACCGCGAGGTCGGAGTGACCTTCAACGGTGGCAGCCTGATTGAAGACCGCTCGCTAAATAACTAGCGGCTAATAAACCTCGAAGTACTCGTCGATCTCCCACTGCGTTACCTCGCGGGTAGGTTCGGTGACCTCGGCCTCGTACCTGGCAATCTCGTCGCGCTTCATCACCAGAAACACGTTGATGACTTCTTGGGCGATGTACTGACTTAGGTTGCTGTTGGCTTCAAGCGCGTCGAGAGCCTCGGTAAAAGTCATCGGCAAAACTGCGGCGGCTTCGTTGTCGTAAGACATTCCTTCGGCCGGCTCTGGGCACTCCAGTCCTCGCTTGATGCCGTCGAGCGCAGCAGCCAAAATGCCGGCTGTCAGCAAATACGGGTTGGCGGCAGCATCGCCGACTCGCACTTCGAGGCGCGTTCCTTGCCCACGCTCTGGTGGCACGCGAACCATTGTGCTGCGGTTGTCATAACCCCAGTTGGCTCGGTATGGAGCCAGGGTGTCTGGCCCCAGTCGCTTGTAGGCGTTGACGGTTGGGTTGGTCAGTGCGGCGAGCGCAGCGGCGTTTGCCGTGACTCCGGCAATCATGTGCTTGGCGAGGTCAGAGAGACCATTGCCACCGTCGTGCATTTTGTTGTTGCCCGCCAAGTCGGTGACCGAGAAGTGAAGGTGGAAGCCGCTTCCCCCCTCATCGCTCCAAGGCTTACCCAAGAAGGTTGCATGCTGGCCGACCCCGGCGATTACGTCTTTGATTGCGGTCTTGAACAGGAAGGTTCGGTCTGCCGCGTTCAAAGCATCTGAGTGGTACAGGTTGATTTCATACTGGGATGGGCTGAACTCGGCGTTGCCTGCAAAGACACCGATGTCCATTTGATCCAGCATTCGAAGCAGGTGCAGAAAATGACCCTTTGGGTCGGTTTGCAGCCCGGTCGTGTAGACCATTCCGGTTTTTTCATGAGCGCGCTTGTAGCCGCCCTCGGCCGTGCGCTCAGCGATGTAAAACTCAAGCTCGGGGCCAACGATTGGCTGAAGGCCCAACTTGTTGTATTCGGCGATGACGCTGCGCAAAACCGAGCGAGGCGACATCAGGTTGGTTGAGCCATCTGGGTTGTAGGCATCGGCTATTGCGAAGGCTACTCCCGGCTGCCAAGGCATATCGGTGATGGTGGTTGGATCAAGGCGACTGACCAGGTCTTGAAGGCCATCGCTGGCGATGTTGTTGGCGTCCAAGACTCCACCACGAGTGGACGTCACCCACACTCCCTGACAGAAAGCCGGGCCGTTATGGGCACCCTTATCGAGCTGGCTAACCAGAAGGTCCTTTGAGCGCGTGATGCCTAGAACATCGGGAAAAATCAGGCGCAGCACGTCGATTCCACGAGCCTTTAACTGCTCGCGAAGGGCTATGAGGTCGGTGGCCATTGCAACTCCTTTGTAACAAGTTGGCACTCCCCAACAATCGTTAGGGCTCAAACGAAATAATAGTCCTATGCTCGGTCTTATCAGTCAAGAGCGACAAAAATGTTACCGACAAGTTAGGTTTCCAATGAAAGTACTGTTCGTTCAGCATGATCACGTAAGCCCAACCGGGCCGGTTGGAGATAGATTTCGAGCTCGCGGTTTTGAAACCGAAGAAATCCTGGTGGTTCAACAACATCAGTTCGGCCAGCCAAACGTGCACTTCGAGTTTCCCGACATAGCCAACTTCGACGTGATAGTTCCTCTCGGTGCACCCTGGGGCGCTTGGGATGACGCCTGTATCGGAAACTGGCTGATTCCAGAGCTCGAATGGATTCGAGCGGCCGCCACCAGCGGCAAGGCGATTCTCGGCATCTGCTTCGGTGGGCAACTGCTCGCCCGCGCGCTCGGCGGCTCGGTGGCCCCCGGGCCAAAAGGCGAGATTGGCTGGACCGCGATTATGAGCGACGAGCAATCCATCGTTTCAAATGGTCCTTGGTTTCAGTTTCACTATGACCGCTGGCGACTGCCGCCGGGCGCGGTTGAGATTGCGCGAAACCCGGTCGCTTCGCAGGCCTTCACCTATCGGCATTGCCTAGCGGTGCAGTTTCACCCCGAGTTGACAGCTGCCGGGCTCAAGGACTGGCTCGCCTGGGGCGGCGACAAAAAGGTGATTCAAGACGGGCAGGACCCAGAGGTCATGATGCAACAGACCATGGCGGAGGAAGCCGCGGCAAGAGAGCGCACCAACGACCTGGTTGACGCGTTTATCGACCGAGTCTCGGGGTTGAAGCTCGCTTAGCTGGCGGTAACCTACCGGGTTTAGCGGGTGGTGACCTTCACCGGGAATCGCTTAATGCCGTGCACGAAGTTGCTGCGCAAAAAGTCAACCTCGCCGGTGATTTCGACCTTGTCGACCCTCGCGATTAGCTCCTCGAACATCACGCGCAACTCGATGCGAGCCAACGCGTTGCCAAGGCACATGTGAGGCCCGCCACGACCAAAGGTCATGTGTTCGTTTGGGTTTCGGGTGACATCCATCGTGTTTGGGTTTTCGAAAATCGCATCGTCACGGTTGCCCGATGCAAACCACGGAACAACCTTTTGGCCGGCCTTGATGTGCACACCTTGGATCTCGACATCCTTGGTTGCGGTGCGACGGAAGTGGTAGACCGGGCTCGCGTAGCGCAAGAACTCTTCGACCGCCCATTCGATCTTGTCCGGGTTCTCTTGCAAGAAGGCCAGTTGGTCGGGGTTTTGAATCAGGTTGCGCATGGTGTGGCTGATGGTGTGGCGAGTGGTTTCGTTTCCGGCAACCACAAGGAGCAAAAAGTTGGTGTGGAAGTCGCGTTCGCTCAGCGGGATGCCATCGGAAGGCATGGTGTTGACGAGCTTCGAAATCAGGTCGATTCCACCCTTGCCGCGACGCTCGCG
Organism: Microbacteriaceae bacterium; assembly: GCA_947378555.1. GTDB lineage: Bacteria > Actinomycetota > Actinomycetes > Actinomycetales > Microbacteriaceae > Rhodoluna. The sequence continues at coordinate 6,759 of CANCKM010000015.1, read as the reverse complement.
GGCCAGCTCATCGCCGTAGGCGAATACCTCGAGGGCAGCCGGTGACTTGAACGGCACCAGACGGTACTTCTCGCTGGCCGGGTCGTTGATCAAAACATCGGCGTGCTCTGGGTCGTCGAAACCGACCATGCGGTTTCCCCAGTCGATTAACTTGCCAGAGTCTGATGCCGGAACATCGAGCAACTTCACGAGCACGTTGATTGGGAAGTCGGCCGCAATCTCTTCGACAAAGTCGAAGGAACCCTTGGCGAAGGCCTTATCCAAAGTCGTCGCCGTTAAACCGCGCAGGAAGGTCTCGTAGCGGGCAACCGAGGCGGGCGTGAACTCACCCTGCAGCAGGCGGCGAAGCGCGCGGTGGCGCGAACCGTCGGTCTCTAAGAGTGAACGCCTCGCTTCTTCCTGTTCAGCATCGACTTCTTCTAGGTTGGTGAAACGCTCCGAGGTGAAGGTGTCTGGGTCGCGAAGCACCTTGACGATGTCGTGATAGCGAGTGACCGAGAAGAAACCGGAGTTTGGCTTCTCTTCTTCGTTCCAGTGAATGGGGCTCTCTTTGCGCAGCGTCTCGAAGGTCTGCCAAGGCGCACCGTTCTGGAAGAGGTCCAGATTTGCCAGTGAGATGTTCGATATCGAGTTCACGTCGACTCCATTCAAAGATTGTTCGGATACAAATCATTTTTAGAATAGCCATAAAGCGACATTTAGTGCTGGAAAAACCCTAAATGTTACTCATTCGGGACTAAATGGTCTGCGAACTGTGGTTAAGTCATTTGAAAGAAAGGCGGTGGATTCATGGCAGGGTTACACACACTCAACGAAACCGAGCGACAGGTTGAAGCAAGATTCAGCGACTCGCCCATAGATTTTGCAGCAATGGCGGTTGCCTCAAACCTGTTTCGCGCAGCCACCGCGGTTAGAAACCATCTGGAACGCACCGTGCTTTCAAGAGAAGACCTTTCCTGGACGGCCTTCGTGGTTCTCTGGGTCACCTGGATTTGGGAACCAATCGAAACCCGCCAGATTGCGGTCGAAGGTGGCTTCTCGAAAGCCACGCTCACCGGAGTTCTTGGCACCCTCGAGGGCAGGGGCCTTCTTAAGCGCAGCAAAAGCGAGCAGGACGGCCGCCTTGTCATTGTGCGGTTGACCGATGTTGGCCGCGAGCTAATGGGTCGGCTCTTTCCAGAGTTCAACCTCGAAGAAATCCACGTCGTTGAAACCCTCTCGTCACAATCCAAAAAAGAATTGGCCGATCACCTGCGCGAAATCACGAGGCACCTAGAAAGCTAGGCGCCTGGCGAGCTTGCCGCAAGGAGTCTAGGCCCCGATGTGCTTGGCTTTTGCCGACTCCGCAACGAACCGACCAAAAATCTCGGCCTGATGCTTATCGCTTGCGGCGTTGTCTTCAGGGTGCCACTGCACACCATAGGCCCAAGCGCCATTATCAATCGCAAACGCTTCAGGGTGCCCGAGTTCGGCGGTCGCAATCACACGCAGCCCGTCCCCCAGCCGATCCACGGCCTGATGGTGATAACAAGAGCAGTCGATGACTTTGGATGAAAGACCGAGTCGCTCGTCATCGGCTTCGAGCCGAATCTGATGCAGCACATGCTTGTGGTTCACGCTCATGTCTTGCACGAGGGTGCCACCGAGCGCCACGTTGACCATTTGGAAACCTCGGCAAATCGCAAGCAACGGAACGCGTTGCTCAATCACCCAGCGAACCAGGCTGAGGTCGGCCGCATCCTGAGTCGCATCGATTCCGTAAAGCTCGTCAGATTCTGGGTTTTGCCCATAGAGTTGCGGGTCGATATCGGCGCCACCGGGCATCAAAACCCCTTGGCAGCCGGCTAGCCGCGTGGCCCAATCGAAGTCATCGGTAGGCAAAAAGGTGATTGGTTCCCCGCCGGCCTGCCAGACGGCTTCGGCCAGAAGTCGCGCCGTCACGATGGCACCGGATCGGGTTGCGCTCGTGTGCTCGGCAAAGCGCCCGAGCAGAGCTATGCGTGGTCGAGTCATTGCCTAACCCCTTCACTCCAAATCGTTATAAAAAAGCCATCCCAAGGCGGCTTTTCCGCTTTTCTTATCTAAGCGTATGCCCTAATCTAAATCATTAGCATCCGAATGATTACGCAAGTGGTAGTTTCATTCGAAGCAGCCACAAACGTGATGAGAAACAAGGGAGTCGCTCAAATGAGCTTTGTTGAAGTAGCCGGCGTCAAGGTCGATACCCGCCACTACATTGGTGGTCAGCGGGTGGCATCTGAGCTCACCTACACAAACACCTCCCCCATAGACAACTCGTTCCTCGGCGAGATTTCGCGCGGCTCAAAAACCGAGGCCGATCTAGCTGTGGCAGCAGCCAAAAAGGCTTTTCCAGCCTGGGCCGCCCTGGGTGCAGCCGGGCGCGGGGCCTTGTTGCTCAAACTCGCCGAGTTGGTTGAAGCCAACATTGAGCCACTTTCACAAATCGAGACGATGGATAACGGCTCGCTCCTGCGCTCGCACCGCCGAGGTGTCATGCCTCGCGTTGCCATGAACATTCGTTTCTTTGCCGAATGGGCGATGAACAACCTGCACCACGAGGCTTTTGAAACTCGCGGTCACAGTAACAATATTTCCTGGGACCCATCCGGAGTGGCGGTTCTTATCACCCCTTGGAACGCTCCCCTGATGCTTGCCACCTGGAAGATTGGCCCGGCACTTGCATCGGGTGACACAGTGGTTTTGAAGCCCGCCGAATGGACCCCGCTGAGCGCATCATTCTTTGCAGACCTCACCAAGCAGGCCGGAATCCCAGACGGCGTATTCAACGTTGTCTTCGGCTTCGGTCGCGAAGTCGGTGCCGACCTAACCGCTCACCCCGACATCTCAAGAATCTCGTTCACCGGTTCGGTGCCAACAGCCAAGGTCATTGCCCATGCGGCAGCCGATAACCTAACCCCTTGCTCGTTTGAGCTTGGCGGCAAGAGCCCGCTCTTGGTTTTTGAAGACGCCGATCTTGACCTAGCAGCCGAGCTTGCCGTTGAGCAATACGATAACGCCGGTCAGGTTTGCCTGAGTGGCACTCGCCTATTGGTTCACGAAAACGTGGCCGATGCCTTTGAGGAGAAATTCCGCGAGCGCGCTTCGAAGCTCAAGCAGGGCGACCCGCGCGACCCAGAGACCGACATCGGGCCGCAGATTCACAAGGTGCATTTTGATCGCATCAAGGGCTTCGTTGATCGGGCCCGAGCCGAGGGCCAATCCATCGTCATGGGTGGTGAGCCAAACGCCGAGCTAGATGGGCTCTACTTCAAGCCGACACTGGTTAGAAACCCCGCCGCGGGCAGCGAAATCGTCACCGCCGAGGTCTTTGGCCCGGTGCTTTGCATGCAGAGTTTTAGTTCTGACGCCGAGGCAATCGCCATGGCCAACGGCACCGAGTTTGGTTTGGCGGCCGTTGTGGTTTCTGGCAACCGCGCCCACGCCGACAGCATCACCAAGGAATTGGTGGCCGGAACCATTTGGGTCAACTGTTTCTTTGTGCGCGACCTTCGGGCCCCCTTCGGAGGCTCCAAGAAATCGGGCGTCGGTCGCGAGGGCGGCAACTGGTCATTTGATTTTTACGCCGATGTGAAAAACACGGTGGTTTCGCCAAACGGTTGGAAGGAATAGTTCATGGGTGAAGTAGTAGGAGCCGCGATCCTGGCTCACGTGCCGACGATCATGTTGCCAGCAGAGGTGCGTTATGACCTCAACGACGGCAAAGAGATTTCACTCGTGCCCGGGCTCAAGCAACTGCGCAAGGAAATCTTCGAAACCCTCGACTACGACACCGTTGTGGTTCTCGACTCTCACTGGGCAACCACCGTCGAGTTCGTGGTCACCTCGCATGCCGAACGCTCCGGTCTATTCACCAGCGAAGAACTGCCTCGCGGCATGAGCCAGATTCCTTACTCGTTCAAGGGTGACCCCGAATTTGCTAACTCGCTTGCCAACTACGACGAGAAAAACGGCACCTGGATCACACCGATTAGCGACCCGCAGTTGCCGATTTTCTATGCAACCGTAAACCTATGGCACTACCTGGGTCGTGGCATCGATGACAAAAAATGGGTAAGCCTCTCGGTTTGCCAGACAGCCACCCCGGATGACTTTATCCGAGCCGGTCGCGCCCTTGGCGAAGCGATTCGAGACTCCGACCGCAAGGTTTTGTTGCTTGGCTCTGGCGCCCTTTCGCACACCTTCCACAGCCTGCGAAACCTGCGCAAGCATGAGGCGAGCGACCCGATTCACATCTTTAGCCCAGAGGCCTACGAATACGACAAAAAGGTTATGGCCTGGTTTGCCGAGGGCAACCACAAAGCCGTGCTCGATGATTTCGACACCTTCCGCAAGTTCAAGCCGGAAGCCGGTTTCTTTCACTACCTAACAATGGCCGGGGCTCTCGGCGAGGAAGAGAACACCTCAAAGGGCAGGCTTTACAGTGAGTACGAGAACTCGATTGGCACCGGTCAGGTGCACATCTGGTTTGACAAGCCGGCGGGCGGATTCCCGAAACCTAAGGATATGGTGTTATCGCGTGACTGAGTATCGACGCATTTTGCTTGATGGCTACCCGATGCAGGTGTTGCGTGACGGTGAGGATTTGGTTGCCCCGGATGGTCGCCGAATCGCCATCAAGGACGCCACCCACTTGGCGCCATCAGAGCCCACCAAGATCATTGCGGTGCACCTGAACTACGACTCTCGCACCCAAGAGTTCATGACCAAGTTGCCTGCCGCCCCGACCTATTTTCACAAGCCGATAACGGCACTGAACACCCATCAGGGTGCGGTGGTTCGGCCGGCCGGTTGCAAGTGGCTCAACTATGAGGGCGAAATCGTCATCATCATCGGCAAGACCTGTCGCAACATCTCACCGGCCGAAGCTGGCGAATACATCGCTGGCTACTCGGTTGGCAATGACTACGGCCTTCACGACTTCAGAGACACCGATGCCGGCTCAATGTTGCGCGTCAAGGGTTCAGACACGCTCGCGCCGGTTGGGCCTGGAATGGTGACCGACTGGGACTTCAAAAACAAGATGATTCGCACCTATGTCAATGGCGTCGTCAAGCAAGAAGACAACACCGACAACATGGAGTGGGACATGCACTACCTGGTGGCCGACATAGCTCGCACCATCACTCTCGTGCCAGGCGACATGCTGTTTTCGGGAACCCCCGCCTTTAGCCGCCCGGTCGAACCGGGTGACATCGTCGAAGTTGAGGTTGAGGGGCTTGGCCGCTTGACCAACCACATCGTTGAAGGCCCAACCCCGATTCGCACGGATGTCGGTGCTCAACCAACCGAAAGCGAAGAAGTGGTTTCCACAGCCCTCGGTGGCGACTGGGAGTTCCGCGGAATCCGCACCCCGAGCAAAGACCTTTACCCATCTACCGTGGAGGAAAAATAATGATCAAAATTGATGTCGACATGACCAAGTGCCAGCACTACGGCCAGTGCGTGTTTGAAGCACCGGACATTTTTCGATTGAACGAAAATGACAAGCTCGAATACACCGCAGAAGCCGATGACAGCGAGCGCGCCAATGTTGAGGCGGCCATCGACGTTTGCCCAATGCAGGCAATTCGCATTGTCGAATAAACGCCGAATAACCGCCGAATAACTGTCGAGCAATCAACGAATAGCCTGAGATGACAAAGCCCGTTGTAATCGTCGGTGCCTCAATGGGTGGTCTGCGGGCCGCCGAGGCGCTGCGCCGCTTTGGTTATCTCGGGCCGATCACGGCAATCGGCGAAGAATCCTATGCGCCCTATAACCGCCCACCACTTTCGAAAGAGGTGCTGGCGGTCGAGGTGACACATGAGGCAGTTGCCTTTGAACAGCGGGCCGCCACCCAAGACGTCAACTGGGTGCTTGGCACACGAGTTTTGAGCGCCGACCTCGAACACAATCTGGTCACCGATGACACCGGGCTGGTTCATGAATACCAAGCGCTCATAATCGCTACCGGGCTTCGGCCGAAGCGCTATCAGACGGCCAACGGCGATCTGCTTGGGCGACACGTAATCAGAAACCTCGACGACGCCATTGGGTTGCGGGCCGAACTAACCCCGGGCGCAAAAGTTGTCATCCTTGGCGCCGGCTTCATAGCCTGCGAGGTGGCAGCCACCGCCCGCAAACTTGGCTGTCATGTCACAGTTGTGGCACCCGGTGTGCACCCGATCATTCGCCCATTGGGTCTCGAACTGGCAAAAGAGTTGCAGCGCCGCCACGAGGCGCAGGGTGTCGAGTTTCGCATGAAGAGCAACGTGACCGAACTGCTCGGTGAGCTCAGAGTTTCTGGCGTCAAACTCGATTCGGGCGAAACTATTGACTGCGATGTCTTCATCGAGGCCATTGGCTCCGACCCCAACGTTGAGTGGCTCGAGGGCAACGGCCTCGACCTAAGCGATGGCGTATTGACCAATAACTTGCTTCAAACGATGACGATGGATGCCGCCGCGCTACCCAACGTTTTCGCGGTTGGCGACGTCGCTCGCTTCCCCAACCCAATCTTTGATAACGTTGCTCGCCGAGTTGAGCACTGGAACATTCCAACCGAAAGCGCCAAGCGGGTCGGTCAGGTTTTGGCAGCCCAACTCGCCTCGGGTTCAACCAGCGACCTGCCTCCCTTCGCACCGATTCCATCGTTTTGGAGCGACCAGTATGACATGCACCTCTTGGCATACGGCATGCTTGGCCTAGCCGATGAGGTTCGCCTGATTCACGGTGAAA
>CANCKM010000014.1 GCA_947378555.1 Microbacteriaceae bacterium | reverse complement strand
CCTGAAAACAGCCACCGCAAACTGCAGCCTTACCCTTACCTGTTGGTTGTGGTCGATGAGCTCGCCGACCTCATGATTGTTGCACCACGCGACGTCGAGGATTCGATCGTGCGAATCACCCAGCTGGCAAGAGCGGCGGGTATCCATCTCGTATTGGCAACTCAGCGACCTTCGGTCGATGTAGTGACGGGTCTAATCAAGGCAAACGTGCCAAGCCGACTGGCGTTCTCGGTCAGTTCGCTAACCGACTCGAGGGTTATTCTCGATCAATCGGGAGCCGAGAAATTGATCGGTCAGGGCGATGCCCTGTTCTCGCCGATGGGCACCAATAAGCCGATTCGAGTGCAGGGTGCCTGGATCAGCGAACCCGAGATGCACGCCGTGGTTGAGCACGTCAAAGCGCAGATGCAACCGGAATATCGTGCGGACGTTGCGGCCCCGCAGGCCGGGAAAATGGTTGATGCCGATATCGGTGACGACCTAGAGGTTTTGTTACAGGCCGCCGACTTGATTATCAACTCGCAGTTCGGGTCAACTTCGATGCTGCAGCGCAAGTTGCGAGTTGGCTTCGCAAAGGCCGGTCGACTGATGGATTTGCTTGAGTCTCGTCAAATCGTTGGCCCGAGTGAGGGATCCAAAGCCAGAGATGTTTTGGTGACCCCGGAGGATCTTCCCCTCGTGCTGGCTCAGTTGCGCGGTGAACCTGGCTCTCAGGCGACTCCCGCGGTTTCCAAGGCCGCCGATGAGATCGATAAGGGTGCTTTGGCCGCTGGCGAGTTGGAAGATTTCATTCCGCGCGCCAACGACGACGATGATGATGAAGGCGAAGACGCCTGGATTCTTACGGGGCGTGACCTGTGACGCAGTCTGAGCGGGTAAGTCAATGGAACTTGCCCAACGCAATCACCTCGGTCCGAATCCTCTTGGTTCCGGTCTTCCTCACCGCACTGTTCACCTTTCCAGAAAAGGCGGATTTCAATCGCTGGTGGGCGGTGGCACTCTTTGTCGTGACCATTTCGACCGACGGTCTAGACGGTGCCATCGCTCGCAAGCGCGGCTTAGTCACGAACCTTGGCAAAATCCTCGATCCGATTGCCGATAAGGCGTTGATCGGCGGTGCGCTCGTTGCTTTGTCGATCCTGAACGAGGTTTACTGGTGGGTCACCATCGCGATTCTGATTCGCGAGATTGGCATCACCATCTTCCGATTCGCGGTCATCCGCCGACGCATCATCTCGGCCTCTGGTGGCGGCAAATTGAAGACCGTCATGCAAAGCATCGCCGTCGGTTTTCTACTTTCGCCCCTCGATTACTATTTCGGTGGCTGGATGTACGTGCTGATTCAAATCCTGCTCTACGTCGCTTTCGTGCTGACCATGATTTCGGGCGCTCAGTACCTGATTGCGGCCTGGCGGAGCCGAGACTAGCTTGGCCGACCTATCGGCGCAGTTGCTTGCCGGGTTCGAGCGACTTGGCGTGTCCTTGGCCATTGCCGAATCGCTCACCGGGGGTGCGCTTTGCGCCGAACTAGTTGCCGTACCCGGGGCTTCAAAGGTTGTCCTCGGAGGGGTCGTGGCCTACCAAACCGAACTCAAGCACTCGCTACTTGGGGTTTCTCAGCGCTTGCTGGCCGAAGCTGGAGCGGTGAGCGCCGAGGTCGCCGCTCAAATGGCTTCCGGCGTCAGGCTGCGACTGGCCGAGCAGCTGGGGATTGATGCCAGCCGGGTGATCGGTGTTGCAACCACGGGCGTTGCCGGGCCGGACCTGCAGGACGGGCACCCCGTGGGCACGGTCTTCGTGGCAATTTCGGCCTCGGGCGATTATTTGGCGATGGATGCGGTTTTCGCGCATCACTTTCTCGGCGACCGCTCTTCGATTCGCGCTCAGGCGGTTGACGCGGCAGTTCTGCAGCTGTGGGAAGGTTTGCAGAACATTGTCGGTTGACATGTCTACACTTCAAAGTTGAGTGCCGTTGTGTGAAGTTTATGTTTCTAACAGCAAATACTCAGCAATCGGGGCTATCTTTGTGGGTAGCAGTCGATAGAGTGTGAAGCAGAGACTTAATCACTGCGGATTAAGTTCTAAAGGTAAGGAGGCTTCAATGATTCTGGTTCGTCAAGAAATAGGTGACGTACTTCGGGACTACCGCCTGCAAAAGGGTCGCACCCTTCGTCAGGTAGCTGGGCGCGCAAGCGTTGCCCTGGGTTACCTGAGCGAAGTTGAGCGCGGGCAAAAAGAAGCATCTTCCGAAATCCTCGCATCGGTGGCAGACGCCCTCGATGTTCCGCTATCGGTTATTTTGCGTCGCGTTAGCGATCGACTAGCTGTCAGCGAAGGCGCAAACGCAAACTCGAACATGTCCGGAATGCACATTCCAGACACTGTTCCAGCCGAGTTGGTTGCCCACTACGACGCTAGTTTGATGAGCGGTCGTATCTAGTTCTTCCAAATCTTCCCGGTCGCCCATAGTGGGTGACCGGGATTTTTTTATCCTGGGCCGGCACGAGGTAATGTCATAGGGTGCGTTTGAGTGAGTTTAAAGTCCGAATGGTTGATGAGTTCGGGGCGCGCTACGCAGCTGTGATTGAGCAGGACCTCGTGTTGAGTGAACTGGGGGATCGCACCGCAAAACAAGCGTTGACGGCGGGCGCTGACCCACGAGAGGTCTGGCTGGCGGTTTGCCTGGCTAACGGGGTTCCGAAAGACCGCTGGCTCGGTGTGAACAAAAACCCGAAGAAACGACACGCCGAATAGATTTTTATCCGAAAACTTGTTCGAAAATTGCTAGAGTACTAACAAGCAGTTTCTGCAACACCTACTGAACAACCGAAGGTTTTCGGTTTGAAATGTCGGAGCCAATACCTAGTGTCATAGCAACACAAAAACAACTGCTACCAAATCTTAGAGAACGAGGACTCAATGCCATCACCATCGGATCGCGAAAAAGCACTGGATACCGCCCTTGCACAAATCGACCGTCAGTTTGGAAAAGGCTCGGTAATGCGCCTCGGCTCTGACGAGCGTGCACCGGTCGAGGTAATCCCAACCGGTTCAATCGCATTGGACGTCGCCCTCGGCATTGGAGGTCTTCCACGTGGCCGTATCGTCGAGGTTTACGGGCCGGAATCCTCGGGTAAGACCACGGTTGCTCTGCACGCGATCGCCAACGCTCAAAAAGCCGGAGGCATCGCTGCCTTCATCGACGCCGAGCACGCTCTTGACCCAGAATATGCAAAACAGTTGGGCGTCGACACGGATGCTCTTTTGGTTAGCCAGCCAGACACTGGTGAACAGGCTCTTGAGATTGCGGACATGCTGATTCGCTCAGGCTCAATCGACATCATCGTCATCGACTCGGTAGCCGCTTTGGTGCCACGCGCCGAGCTCGAGGGTGAGATGGGTGACACCCACGTTGGCCTTCAGGCTCGCTTGATGTCCCAGGCCCTCCGAAAGCTAACCGGTGCCCTGAGCAACACCAAGACCACCGCAATCTTCATTAACCAGCTTCGTGAAAAAATCGGTGTGTTCTTTGGTTCCCCAGAGACCACGGCCGGAGGTAAGGCTCTTAAGTTCTACGCTTCGGTTCGCCTAGACATCCGTCGCATTGAGACATTGAAGGATGGCACCGAGGCAGTCGGAAACCGAACCCGAGTCAAGGTCGTCAAGAACAAAATGGCAGCACCGTTCAAGCAGGCAGAATTCGACATCATCTACGGTGTTGGTATTTCTCGAGAGGGCAGCCTCATCGACTTCGGTGTCGAAAAGGAAATCGTCAAGAAGTCTGGCGCCTGGTACACCTACGATGGTCTTCAGCTTGGGCAGGGCAAGGAAAACGCTCGCAAGTTCCTGCTAGACAACCCAGCGACCGCTAACGAAATTGAACAGAAAATCAAGACGAAGCTCGGAATTGGCGTGCCACGTGCCGTTGAAGACTTGCCAAAAGAAGATGACAAGTCGGTAGAGCCAACCATCTTGCTTCCAAAGACAGTGAACGCTAAATAGCCATGGCTTTTCAAAAGCGGGGTGACTCTGGTTCCTCAAAAATTAGTTTTGATGAGTCACCTCGCTTGGTTTCAATCGAACAACTAACCGAGGACGTTCGCCAGGATCTGCTTGGCATGCTTAATCGGGGTTTCAAGTCCTCAAAGGACCTACGCCAAAGGATGTTGGATTTGGGTCACCCGATGCCCATAGTCGATGAGCTGATAGAGCGGTTTACCGAGGTTGGGCTCATTGACGACGCCATCTTTGCCGAGGTGATCGTCAATAACAGGCGAACACGCGGCAGACTTTCAAAGTCGGCAATCAAACGCGAGTTGATCGACAAGGGTGTTCCAGCAGAAATCGCGGAAAGCAGCCTCTCCGAGATCACCGATGATGATGAGTTCGAGCAAGCCAAAGAGTTGGTCTTGAGGCGCTGGTCGCAGGTTTCAAGGCTTGATTCTGCAACCAGGTACCGTCGACTATCCGGATTCCTTTCAAGAAAGGGATACCAACACAGCGTGGTTTCACTCGCTATTAGATTCGTTGAGCAGCAAGAGGTAAAATCATAGGTCTAATGACCTCTTTGCTTGAGAACCAAACCAAGACCCGCACCTACGAGGTGCGCACCTATGGCTGCCAGATGAACGTTCACGATAGCGAGCGATTGGCCGGCCTGCTTGAGGATGCCGGATACGTGGCCGGCGAGCCTGGAACCGCCGATGTCGTGGTGTTCAATACCTGCGCCGTACGCGAAAACGCAGACAACAAACTCTACGGAAACCTCGGTCAGCTTTACGAACGCAAGGAAGAGAATCCCAACTTTCAAATCGCGGTTGGTGGTTGCCTAGCTCAAAAAGACCGAGACACCATCATCAAGAAGGCACCCTGGGTGGATGTGGTTTTCGGAACCCACAACATCGGTTCACTGCCTGCGCTGCTAGAACGGGCACGGCACAACGAATCGGCCCAGGTCGAGATTCTCGAGTCGCTCGAAGTTTTCCCGAGCAGCCTTCCAACCAAACGCGATTCAACTTATGCCGCTTGGGTATCAATCTCTGTGGGGTGCAACAACACCTGCACCTTCTGCATCGTTCCGAGCCTCAGGGGCAAAGAGAAAGACCGCAGACCAGGCGAGATTCTCGCCGAAATCGAGGCCCTAGTAGCCGAGGGCGTCGTCGAGGTGACTTTACTTGGCCAAAACGTGAATACCTATGGAGTTGAGTTCGGTGACCGTGGCGCGTTCGCCAAGCTCTTGCGCGCCTGCGGTGACATCAAAGGTTTAGAGCGAGTTAGATTTACGAGTCCGCATCCAGCTGCGTTCACAGATGATGTCATCGCTGCGATGGCCGAGACTCCAAACGTGATGCCACAACTTCACATGCCACTGCAATCCGGCAGCGACAAGGTGCTCAAAGAGATGAAGCGCAGCTATCGAAGCGAGAAGTACCTTGGCATTCTTGATCGGGTGCGGGAGGCAATGCCTGAGGCCGCCATCAGCACCGACATTATTGTCGGATTCCCAGGCGAAACCGAGGCGGACTTTTTGGAAACCATGCGCGTGGTTGAGCTAGCAAAGTTCGCGGTTGCCTACACCTTTCAGTATTCACCTCGCCCGGGCACTCCGGCGGCCGACTTCGCGGATCAAGTTCCTAAAGAGGTTGTTCAAGAGCGATACGAGCGCTTGCTGGCCCTAGTTAACGACATGGCTTGGAAGGAAAATCAAAAGCAAATCGGCAAGACCGTGGAGCTTTTGATTGCAAACGAGGGCCGGAAGGATCAGGCTACCCTTCGGGTCAGCGGTCGCTCCCCAGACAATCGGTTAGTCCACTTTGACCTACCGGCCGGCTCAGCAGCGCCTAGACCGGGTGATTTTGTCACGGTGAAGATTACCGAGGCCGCGCCCTACCACCTGCTTGCTGACCATGAGGTCGGGCAAAGCCTGAACCTGCGACGAAGCGCCGCGGGTGATGCTTGGGATCTTGCGCAAGCCGCCAGTTGCGGTGTTCCTGCCAGAACTGATGCCAATGCCACGGTTGCCAAGGCAAGCGTTTCACTCGGCCTTCCAGGCCTACGCAAGCCGGGTCACTAATGTCGTTAGCCACCAGCCTCATAGCGGTGGTTGGCCCCACCGGCACTGGCAAGTCAGGGCTTGCGCTTGATATCGCTCAGGCAATCAATCGATCCGGTGGTAAGGCCGAAATTGTCAATTGTGACTCGATGCAGCTCTACCGAGGCATGGATGTTGGTACGGCCAAACTAAGACTCGATGAACGCCAAGGCATTGAGCATCACCTCATCGACGTTCTAGACATCACCGAGGAATCGACCGCCGCCGACTATCAAGACGTGGCAAGAGCCAAGATTGAAGCGCTCCAGTCAAAATCGATAACTCCCATACTGGTTGGCGGTTCGATGCTGTACATCGCGGCCGTTCTCAATAACTTCGAGTTTCCGGCGCGGGATGCGGTTTTAAGAGCTGACCTTGAGCTTGAACTAACTGAAAACGGGCCACTTGCCATGCATGCTCGGTTGGCCGAAATTGACCCCGTGGCTGCCAGCCGAATAACCGCACAAAATGGTCGCCGAACAGTGCGCGCACTAGAGATTGTCTTGCTGACCGGGGAACCATTCGCCGCGGCACTGCCCGACGAGGTAGTTTCCTGGCAGCCCGTTCTCGAAATAGGGCTAAACGGTGATCGCTCGGATTTAGTTCAACGACTCGAACGCCGGGTGCTACAGATGTGGAACGCAGGATTGCTCGAAGAGGTCGAAGGCTTACTTCCGCTTGGCATTCGAGAGGGTCGAACGGCAAGCCAGGCGATTGGTTATGCCCAAGCGCTAGCCCAGTTGGACGGCGAGTTCTCAGAGGACGAGGCTATTGCCGACACCGTGCGCCTAACCCAGAAGTACGCCCGCCGCCAGATGTCCTGGTTCCGCAGGGACCCTAGAATCAACTGGCTCGACTATCGTGACTCTGGATTGCTGACCAAGACCAATGATTTGTTGCGAACCCATGGCTTTGAAGTCTCTAGGCTTTAATCATGAGTCGCTTACTTTCAGTTACCAAGGGTCATGGCACCGGGAATGATTTTGTGATTTTCTTCGATCCAGAGGGCGAACAAAACCTCAGCGCGAGAGACATCACAAGACTTTGCGATCGGCACTTCGGAATTGGCGCCGATGGCGTTATTCGGGTGATTAGGTCGGCCAAGCTTCCAGAGGGCCAGTTGTCGCTTGATGAGGAGCCAACTGCCGTTTGGTTTATGGACTATTACAACGCCGATGGATCGATTGCCGAAATGTGTGGCAACGGCGTTCGAGTTTTTGCGCGGTACCTGCTTGAAAAGAAGATTGTCGAACTCGGCGGTGGCGAAACCCTTTCGGTTGGAACCCGAGCCGGCGTCAAAGACGTGCAGGCAAACCTTGCCGGGTTTGCCGTTGACATGGGCCGGTGGAAACTTGAATCCGAAGAGGTCACGGTGCGAGCCAACCAACTTGCCGTCGCTAGGCCTGGGCTTGCCATCAACCTAGGAAACCCCCACGTGGTGGTCGCCTTAGCCGACCACGAAGAACTTCGCGACCTTGATCTAACCAAGGCGCCACTAATTGACCCCGCACCGGCCGATGGTGCGAACGTTGAGTTTGCAGTACCCAATGAGCCGATGATCAAATCCGGAGTCGGTTCTATCTCGATGCGCGTTTATGAACGAGGCGTTGGCGAGACCCTGTCCTGCGGAACGGGAATAGTTGCGACGGCGCTTGCGATTCGTCATTGGGCGGGGCCAGGAGCCCCAAATCAGTGGCAGGTGACCGTGCCGGGTGGAACCCTCGGGGTTCGCATGTTTGCCACCGAAGACGGCGAGCACGTTGGTTTGAGCGGCCCTGCGGTGTTGGTTTACGACACGGTTGTTGACTTAGACGCCATTTAGGCGGCTCGCTTCACCAAAATCACCCGGAAAGTCTTCGAGGTGTCAATTCTGCGAATCACAAATTCGGTTCGCGGCAGTTCTGCATCGAGCCAGCGCAGCAGCGAGTCGGCACCAAGGTTTTTTTGCACAACCAGGTAGCTTTCCCCGCGCGGTGCCAGACGCGGCATCCAGTGCAACAGCATCTCGTGTAGCACAGCTTTGCCAACCCGAATCGGCGGGTTCGACCAGATTCCCTGAAAACTAACATCCTCTGGAACGTCCTCGGGCTTCGCCGTTATGATGTTGGTTAGTCCCAATCGCTCGGCATTTTTCTTGGTGAGTTCGAGCGAGCGTTCATTGACGTCGACCGCCCAGACCGTTGACTTCGGGGAGTGTTTTGCCAGGGAGAGCGCAATTGGCCCCCAGCCGCAGCCAAGGTCTAAGAGGTTTCCAGCCGGGGGAGCCGAGTCTAGGTGAGTCAGCAAAACCGCAGTTCCCTGATCAATCCGATCGGGGCTAAAAATACCCCCGGCGGTCAGCACCGAAACCTCTTGACCCTCGATCTCAACGATGATTTCTTTTGGCTTGTATTGGCTGCCTGGGGTTTCCGAAAAATAATGTTCCGTGGGCATAGGGCAAACATAATGCACGAGAGCAAACTAGTGTTACTTGAGTGAGCGAAAACAATCCTGAGAACAAAGACTCACCTCCAGCTTCGAGGGGTGAAGCTGCAATAGAACGAATCCTTCGACGCGGGGTGCAAGCCGAGGCGCTAGGTGCAGACGATGGATACCGTGAGACGGACGGCAATCAGTCCGAACGCGAAGACCGTGCGGCACTTCGCCGCGTTGCCGGGCTTTCTACCGAGATGGAAGACATCACCGATGTCGAATATCGCAAGCTACGACTCGAAAAGGTCGTGCTAATCGGTATTTGGTCATCCAGCCTGATTGAAGCTGAAAATTCCCTTCGAGAACTAGCTGCGCTAGCCGAGACCGCGGGATCCCAGGTTCTAGACGGATTGCTGCAACGCCGCGCCAAACCAGACCCGGCAACGTTTCTAGGTAAGGGTAAGGCTCAGGAACTGCGAGAGATGGTTGAGGCCTCGGGGGCAGACACAGTAATTGCCGACACCGAACTGGCTCCGAGCCAGCGACGGGCGCTCGAAGATGTGGTGAAGGTAAAGGTGGTTGATCGCACGGCGATTATCCTGGACATTTTTGCCCAGCACGCGAAGAGCCGTGAGGGCAAGGCGCAGGTCGAGTTGGCTCAGCTCGAATACCTGTTGCCACGGCTTCGTGGTTGGGGTGAATCGATGTCACGCCAGGCCGGTGGCCAAGTCGGTGGCGGAATGGGAATCGGATCTCGAGGCCCTGGTGAAACCAAGATTGAGCTCGACCGCAGGCGCATCAACACCCGCATGGCAAAGTTGCGCAAGCAGATAGTGGAGATGAAGCCGGCCCGTGACACCAAGCGCTGGACCCGAAAAAAGAACCAGGTTCCATCGGTGGCAATCGCCGGTTATACCAACGCCGGTAAGTCTTCACTGCTCAATCGCATGACCCAGGCCGGTGTCTTGGTTGAGAACGCGCTCTTTGCAACTCTGGATCCAACCGTGCGAAAGACTCAAACCCCGGACGGCCGAGATTACACGCTTGCCGATACCGTTGGCTTCGTTCGTAATCTGCCTCACCAGTTGGTGGAGGCCTTCCGCTCTACTCTTGAAGAAATCGCCGATAGCGACCTGATTGTTCACGTCGTCGATGCCTCCCACCCAGACCCGGCGAGTCAGATTGCAACCGTTCGAAAGGTCATCGGTGAAGTCGATGCCAGCGACGTGGCCGAGCTGATTGTCTTTAACAAGATTGATCTGGTTGACGAAACCCAGCGCCTGGCACTTCGTGGCATGCACCCAGATTCCCTGGCGGTATCGGCCAGGACGGGCGAGGGAATCCCGGAACTGCTGGAGCGCATTGCAAAGTTATTGCCAGAGCCAGACATTGAGGTCAAGGTGTTGTTGCCCTACGATCGAGGCGACCTAGTTTCCAGGCTGCACCTGAACAGTCGAATTATCGAGATGGATTATCGCGAGGCTGGCACGTACGTTCATGCCATGGTGAAACCAGAAATCGCCAGCGAGCTTCGTGAGTTCGAAATCGAAGAGGGTTAGCAAACTAAAGTTTGCGAAGCACCGAAACTACCTTGCCCATAATGGTGGCGTGGTCACCAACGATTGGTTCATAGGCTGAGTTTTGAGGCAGCAGCCAGGTGTGACCATCGCGCTGCCTAAAGGTTTTCACGGTCGCCTCATCGTTTAGCAACGCAGCCACGATGTCGCCGTTTTCGGCGGTCGGTTGCTTTCGAATCACCACGAGGTCGCCATCGCAGATAGCCGCGTCGATCATCGAATCACCCGAAACCGTCAGCAGAAAGAAATCGCCCTTGCCGGTGAGTTGCCTCGAAACCGGGTAGTACTCGGAAATGTTTTGCTCGGCGGTGATCGGTCCACCAGCGGCGATGCGCCCGACAAGCGGAATGAGCGCAGCATCACCAATCGGAATCTGGTTTTCCTCTTCAACGTTCCAGGGTGATGCCTCGGAGTCCGGAAGGTCAATTTTTAAATCAATAGATCTGGAGATGTTCTCGTCTCGGCTCAGGTAGCCGTTGTCGGAAAGCTGTTTGAGCTGATAAGAGACGCTGGCAACAGCAGAGAGGCCGACCGCATCGCCGATTTCGCGATAGCTGGGCATATAGCCGCGTTCAGCGGTGAAGTGTCGGATGAACTGCATAATTTGGCGCTGACGCGCGCTCAGCTGCTCTGACTTCTTTGCCATCTGCAAATCCTTTCAATGGGGATTGACCAAAACCTATTTTGCGGTCTCAAAAAACCATATGTCGGTGGCACCTGCTTTTATTTCCAATAACGCAACTATCGAAACTGTATTCGAAACCAACGTAACTTTCAAACACATTTTCGAATAAAAACAAGAAAAGTTGTAGTTTTTACGAAAATAAATAGTAATCTTGTTCTAAATCGAACAAACGTTCGAAAGATGGAAGGTCAAACATGAGCATCTCGGCCAGCAACTACCTAATGGTGTCCCGCGTTCAAAAGCGCCGCGACCCTCGCGCTGCCTTGAAAACCGCAGGTTCGCTGCGCAAGCTTCTTCCCGCCCTCGTTTTGCTAGTCGCAATCGCCCTTGGCTTCATCGGACTTTCGAACCAGTCTGCGGTTGCAACAGATTCAAACGCACCGGTCGCGGTCACCTTTGTCACCGTCGAGCCTGGTCAGAGTCTCTGGTCGATTGCCGAACGTGTTGCCCCCAATACCGACCCGCGTGAGTGGATTCGACAGGTGATGACACTGAACGCAATGCAGGGCACCGATGTGGTTGCCGGGCAGCGTCTCGTATTGCCTCAAAAATAGGCTGTCGGCCAAGGTAACCTTAAACGGTGGCCAACTTATCAGACCTTCCTATTCGCTCCGACCTAGTCGGCAAGGTTCCCTACGGTGCACCGCAACTGCAGGTTGCGGTTTCGCTAAACGTCAACGAAAACACCCATCGAATCCCAGAAGAAGTGGCTGTCGATATCATCGGCAGGGTGGCCAGCGCGGTTTTAGAAATCAACCGGTACCCGGATCGGGAATTCACCAAGTTGCGAGTTGCCCTCGCAAAGTACCTCAAGTTTGATTTGAAGCCCGAGAATATTTGGGCGGCCAATGGTTCGAACGAGGTTCTTCAACACATTTTTCAGGCCTTCGGTGGCCCTGGGCGTAAGGCAATCGGTTTCGCGCCGACTTATTCAATGTATCCGCTGCTGGCATCCGGAACCCAGACAGAGTATCTGGATGTGTCCAGAGGTGAACGGTACGAACTAAACCCCAGCCTGATCCGTGAGGCCATACTCGAGCAGCGACCCAACATTGTGATGCTCTGTTCACCCAACAACCCAACCGGCACCCCGCTTGACCTCGAATCGGTGATTGCCGCCTACGACGCGGTTTCTGAGGTTACCGGCGGAATCGTTGTGGTTGACGAGGCCTATATCGAGTTTGCCTCAGATTCGGAGCGCAGCGCACTTGCGCTTTTGCCCGGACGTGAAAGGCTGTTGGTCAGTCGCACCATGAGCAAGGCCTTCGCTTTCGCCGGCGCAAGAGTCGGTTACCTGGCTGCCGATCCGGCCGTGATTGATGCTTTGCGTCTGGTGCGCCTGCCGTATCACCTTTCTGCCTTCACACAGGCGGCGGCCGAGGCGGCCCTAGATCACGCCGAGTTGATGCTGGCAACCGTCGATGACATTCGATACCAAAGGGACCGCATGGTTTTGGAGCTAATCGACCTCGGGCTCGACCCGTATCGAAGCGATGCCAACTTCGTCCTCTTTGGCGGCCTCGAAAACCCGCAACAGGTCTTTGAAGCCTTGCTCGCCAAGGGTGTGCTGGTTCGAAACGTTGGGCTACCCGGCACACTGCGCGTGTCTGCGGGAACCGAGAGCGAAACGTCTGCCTTCCTTGAGGCGCTGCGTCAGGTGCTCAACGCCTAGCACCACCCGACTTCGTTGCCATTTCGTTAGAATGGAGTACACCCAAAGTTGCTTCTGGCGAAAGGCCTTCCTCATGAGTCGCAAATCTCAGATTAAGCGAGCCACCTCGGAATCGAGCATCGAATTATCCATCGACCTTGATGGTTCGGGTAAATCAGATATTTCAACGAGTGTTCCGTTTTTCGACCACTTGCTAACAGCCTTTGCGAAACACTCGTTGGTCGACCTCACCGTTAAGGCAACGGGTGACACCCACATTGACGTTCACCACACGGTTGAGGACACGGCAATTGTTTTAGGTCAAGCGATCCGTGAAGCCCTAGGAAACAAGTCTGGAATCTCGCGCTACGGTGACGCTACCGTGCCGCTTGATGAGGCGCTGGCCCGCGCGGTGGTAGACGTTTCTGGTCGCCCGTACCTGGTGCACACCGGTGAGCCTGCCGGGTTTGAGTTTCACCTAATCGGCGGCCACTTCACCGGTTCCATGGTTCGCCACGTCTTTGAGGCAATCACTTTGAACGCGGGCATAACCGTCCACCTCGAGGTTTTGGCCGGTCGAGACCCACACCACATTGCCGAGGCCGAGTTCAAGGCATTCGCCCGCGCGTTTCGCAAGGCTGTTGAGCCCGACCCTCGAGTCGTTGGAATCCCATCGACCAAGGGTGCACTGTGAGCAAACCACGCGTAGTGGTTTTTGATTACGGCAGCGGAAACGTCCATTCGGTGGCAAAGGCCCTAGTGGTTGCCGGTGCCGACGTAACTCTCACGGCAGACCGCAGCCAAGCTTTAAGCGCCGATGGATTGGTGGTTCCGGGCGTCGGTGCCTTTGACGCCGTGATGAAGCAACTCAATCTGGTGCGCGGTGGCGACATCATCGACCAAAGGCTCGCTGCGGCGAAGCCGGTGCTTGGCATCTGCGTCGGGCTTCAGGTCATGTTCGAAACTGGCATCGAACACGGCATCGAAACCGAGGGTCTTGGTCAGTGGCCAGGCTCGGTTGAGTTGCTCGAAGCTCCGATGCTTCCGCACATCGGTTGGAACACGGTTGAGCCAGCTGCGGGATCAATGCTCTTTGAAGGCGTTGAATCGGAACGATTTTATTTCGTCCATTCCTACGGGGTGCTCGACTGGAAGATGGAAGGTGGCGGGCCACTGCGCGCTCCAAAAGTCACCTGGGCTGAATACGGCTCAAAGTTTGTCGCCGCCGTCGAAAACGGCGCCCTCTGTGCCACTCAGTTTCACCCGGAAAAATCGGGCCAGGCGGGTCTTCGCCTGCTAACCAACTGGGTAAATAGTTTTTAGCAAGAAAGAATATATCATGACCAAAAAACTTGAACTACTGCCCGCCGTTGACGTTGCCGATGGCAAAGCGGTTCGTCTCACCCAAGGCGAAGCCGGATCGGAAACCGATTACGGAAGCCCGGTTGAGGCGGCCCTCACCTGGATTGCAGCCGGAGCGGAATGGATTCACCTGGTTGACCTCGATGCGGCTTTCGGTCGCGGGGATAACCGTGCGGTGATTCGCGAAGTTGTCGCAGCCTCAAAATCGGTCAAAATCGAACTTTCCGGCGGTATTCGGGACGACGCCTCACTGGAAGCGGCTCTCGAAGCCGGCGCCACCAGAGTGAACCTCGGAACCGCCGCGTTGGAAGACCCGGCCTGGACCGAGAAGGTAATTGCCAAGTACGGCGATGCTATTGCGGTTGGTTTGGATGTTAGAGGCACAACGCTGGCTGCGCGTGGCTGGACCCGAGAGGGCGGTGACCTCTATGAGGTGCTAGCAAGGCTAGAAGCGGTTGGTTGCGCCAGGTACGTGGTCACCGATGTGACCAAGGACGGAACCTTGCGCGGGCCAAACATCGAACTGCTCAGGGCGGTTCTCGAGAGGACCGAAAAGCCGGTCGTAGCCTCTGGCGGAATCTCGTCTCTTAAAGACATCGAAGATCTTGTGGCGCTGGTGCCATTCGGTCTCGAGGGTGCCATTCTTGGCAAATCGCTTTATGCGGGCAAGTTCACGCTCGAAGCCGCACTCGCGGTGGCATCTGGAGCCTAACTAGATGCCCGGCAATCACGATAATCCCGACCGGTTTAGAGACTCTGCCGGGGTTCCCTGGGATGGCCGGCACTTCGAACCGAACCCCCACGCCGAGGATGAGGGCCTTGCCGACGCCGGTTTGATGGCCGCGCTCGAGGCGTTCAAGCTGGATGGAAATCGACCAGAGCTTGTGGTCGACGCTCTTCGTTCTGCCCGACTCTTGGTGCCGCTGCTGGCTCATTTGGGGTCGAGCGAAGAAGGGGCTCACGGAAAAACCGTTGATAAGAGCGCCGAGTTATCGATTGTCACGGTTCAGGATCCGGATGGTAATCCGGCGATTCCGGTGTTCTCCTCGGTTTCGGCCATGACCCAATGGAACCCTAAGGCCAGACCGGTGGTTAGTGACATCGTTCGCATCTGCCTTGCCTCGGCACAGGAAAACGGGCATAGCGGTCGGGTAATCCTCGACCCGACTTCAGAGTCGGAGTTCGCACTTCGCAGACCAGCCATCTGGGCGCTAGCCAATCAAAAGCCTTGGCTGGCGGCCTTCAACGATCCAGAAGTTGAAGCTCAGGTCAGGCAATCGCTTACCGAAGAGAATGCCATTGTCCGAAGTTTTCGATTGACCGCCGGGGATCCAGAATCACGACTCAAGGGCCGAGAGCTGGCCGTGGTGATCTGGCTCGAGACCGGGCTGACGGCTCAAGACCTGAAAGACCTCGAAACGCGCCTAATGCAAGCTTGGCAACTCAGCGACGTAATGGTCGAGCGCGCGGACTCGGTATCCATCGTTTATCGAAGTGCAGCCGAGTTGTAGTTAGTTGACCGGTCCGGTGTATTTTTCGCCGGGACCCTGACCAGGTGCGTCGGGAAACGCCGAGGCTTCGCGAAAGGCCAACTGCAAAGAACGCAGGCCATCGCGCAGGGGTCTAGCGTGGTGGTCGCCGAGGTCAGCGGCGGATGCGGTGATCAGGCCGGCAAGTGCTGTGATGAGTTTGCGGGCCTCATCGAGATCTCCCTTGTAGCCGTCTTCGCCCAAACCGCACTGCACCGCGGCGGCGCTGAGCAGGTGGATAGCTGTCGTGGTGATTACTTCAACCGCGGGCACCTCTGCCAAATCACGTTCGGCGTCTTGGCTAAAATCTGACAAGGTATTCTCCTTTGGTTTGCTTTCTGCTAGGCTACTTCATGGCTCCGAGGTTTATCCTCGGTCAGAAGTGGATTAAAATCCCACCCGCGTCCACCGATTTCTATAGGTTGCCGGGTAAAGCTTGGAGACATTTTCGTTTCTGTGCGCAACAAGTTCGCTTGTAGGCGTGGCCAATTAAGTCACGTCTAGAGGAGCAACAGATCAGCGATCCCCGTATCAATGACCGCATTCGTGTGCCTGAGGTTCGCCTCGTGGGTGCCGCCGGTGAGCAAATTGGCGTAGTCAGAATTGAAGACGCACTGCGCATGGCGCAGGAGCAAGACCTCGACTTGGTCGAGGTTGCCCCAAACTCAAAGCCGCCGGTTGCCAAACTCATGGACTTCGGAAAATTTAAGTACGAAGCTGCACAAAAAGTGCGCGAGGCTCGCAAGAACCAGGTCAACACCGTTCTAAAAACCGTTCGTTTCGGTTTGAAGATCGATGCTCATGATTACGGCACCAAGCGTGGTCAGATCGAAAAGTTCCTCAAGGCTGGTGACAAGGTCAAGGTAATCGTGGTTTTCCGCGGTCGCGAGCAGTCGCGCCCAGAGATGGGTATCAAGTTGTTACACAAGCTTGCCGAAGAAGTTAACGAGTGGGGTTCAGTTGAATCCAATCCGTCAATTGATGGCCGAAACATGGTTATGGTCATTGGCCCGCTAAAAAACAAGGCAGAAGCGAAAGCCGACGCCAAACGAGCAGCAGATAAGGCCGGAAGTAAAGAGGCCCCATCTGCAGCCGAAGCAGAATCTCAGACCAAGGAATCAGCGGCACCGTCCGCTGAGTAGAAACAGGAGAAAGCAATGCCAAAGCAGAAGACCCACTCTGGCGCCAAGAAGCGTTTCCGCTTCACAGGTAGCGGCAAGTTGATGAAGCAACAAATCAACATGCGCCACAACCTTGAGCACAAGTCAAGCCGTCGCACCCGTCGTCTAAACCAAGACCAGGTAGTTTCATCTGCCGACTTCAAGACCATCAAACGTCAGCTCGGCAAGTAGCCCTCGAACTTTAGAACTAAGGAGCATCAAAAATGGCAAGAGTAAAAAACGCCGTCAACTCGCACAAAAAGCGTCGCACAATCCTTGAGCGCGCTTCGGGTTACCGCGGTCAGCGTTCACGTCTATACCGTATGGCCAAGCAGCAGTTGCTGCACTCGTTCGTCTACGCGTACAACGACCGTCGTGCCCGCAAGGGTGACTTCCGTCGCCTATGGATCCAGCGCATCAACGCTGCATCACGTGCGAATGGCCTTACCTACAACCGTCTAATCCAGGGACTCGGCCTAGCCGGCGTTCAGGTTGACCGTCGCATCTTGGCTGACCTCGCCGTAAACGAGCCAGCCACCTTCGCAAGTTTGGTTGCCACCGCAAAGGCTGCACTGCCAGCTGACACTTCGGCACCGAAGGTCAAGTAACACGTGCTTACTGATCCCAAAGCCAATCAGGTTCGCGGGGTCGCAAAGTTAGCCAAGAAAGACGCCCGGTCATCGACCGGGCTCTTTCTGCTTGAAGGCCCACAGGGTCTAAAAGAGGCGCTTGACCGACCAAAGCTGATTGAAGAACTGTACGCCACCGAAGATTGCGTGGCGCGGTACCCTGAGCTATTTGAGCGCGCAACGAAGGCCCGAGTTGAAGTTAAGCTCGCCACCGAAACCGTGCTCAAGGCGCTAACCGACACGACAAGCCCGCAGGGGGTTGTTGCGGTGGTTCAGCAACTGCACGTGAGCCTCGACGACATCATTGCCGCCAAGCCAAAGCTGGTTGCCGTGCTGTCTCAGATTCGCGACCCGGGTAATGCCGGAACCGTTTTGCGAGCCGCAGATGCTTCCGGTGCCGACGCCGTAGTTTTCACCACCAACAGCGTTGACGCTTACAACCCAAAGGTGGTTCGTTCGACCACCGGTTCGCTATTTCACTTGCCGTTCGCAATTGAGGTTTCGACCGAGGAAGCAATCGAAAAGCTAAAGGCAGCTGGACTTCAGGTCTTCGCCGCCAATGGTGACGGCGACGCTATCCCGAGTTTGAAGCCTGAAGAGCTGGCCAAGCCAACCGCTTGGGTTTTCGGCAATGAAGCGTGGGGTTTTGAACCTGAGACCCTGAAGTTGGTTGACCGCGAAGTTTCAGTTCCGATTTACGGTGCTGCTGAATCGCTCAACCTCGCAACGGCCGCGAGCATATGTCTTTACGCATCGGCCTTCGCACAGAATTCCTAATTGTTAGACTGAAAGCCTATGTCTGCCTCAAATCCCATAACGCAGGCGGCTGTTGATTCTGCCGTCGAGCACGGTTTAAAAATAATCTCAGTCGCTAGCGATTTGGCGAGCCTAAAAGCAAGTCGTGCTGCGGCAACCGGTGATCAGTCGCCGATTGCCCAGCTCAACTCGCAGATGGCCAAACTTGAACACGCGTTTAAAGCCGAGGCCGGCAAGATCATTGGTCAGGCCAGAGGAACCCTAAACGCGGCGTTTGCTGCCCGCGAGAGCGAACTCTTTGCGGCCGAACAGATTGCCAAGTTGGCGGCCGAATCGGTCGACGTCACTGCTGCCGCGCTAACCAACCGCTTGGGTGCACGCCATCCACTGTCGTTGTTGCAAGAGCAAGTTAGCGACATCTTTGTGGCCATGGGCTGGGAAGTGGCCGAAGGCCCCGAAATCGAAAACGAGTGGTTCAACTTTGACGCCCTCAACTTTGACGCCGATCACCCAGCCCGTGCCATGCAAGACACTTTCTTTGTAGACCCTGTTGAGTCTCACCTGGTGCTTCGCACCCACACCTCGCCGGTTCAGGTTCGTTCCCTCTTGGAACGTGAACTGCCGGTCTACGTAATCTGCCCGGGCCGTGTATTCCGCACCGATGAGCTTGATGCCACCCACACCCCGGTCTTCCACCAGGTTGAAGGCCTAGCCGTTGACCGTGGTCTAACCATGGCCGATTTGCGTGGCACGCTCGAGCATTTTGCCAGAAGCATGTTTGGCCCTGAAGCACAGATTCGGCTTCGCCCAAGCTTCTTCCCCTTCACCGAACCATCGGCCGAGCTTGACGTTTGGCACCCGGGCGCCAAGGGTGGTGCTCGCTGGGTCGAATGGGGTGGCTGCGGCATGGTTAGCCCAAACGTGCTCAAGGCAGCCGGAATAGATCCAGAAAAATACTCGGGATTCGCTTTCGGAATGGGTGTTGAACGCACCCTCATGTTCCGCAACGACGTTAACGATATGCACGACATGGTTGAAGCCGATGTGCGCTTCAGTGAGCAATTTGGAGCGACTATCTAATGCGGGTTCCACTTTCATGGCTAGCCGAGTACGTTGACCTGCCAACCGGGGCGACCCCGGAAACGGTGATGGCCGAACTCGTAAAGGTTGGGCTCGAAGAAGAGGGCATCCATCGTTTTGATCTGAGCGGTCCGATTGTTGTCGGGCGCGTTCTCGAGTTTGTGGCCGAGCCACAGTCAAACGGCAAAACCATTCGCTGGTGCCAGGTGCAGGTTGCCCCGAGTGGTCAAAAAGCCGCCGATGGTGGGCCGGACATCCGCGGAATCGTTTGTGGTGCCAGCAACTTTGAAGTGAACGACAAGGTAGTGGTTTGCCTTCCCGGTGCCGTTTTGCCGGGTGATTTTAAAATCGCTGCTAGAAGCACCTACGGTCACATCAGCGATGGAATGATGGCCTCGGCTCGCGAACTGACCCTAAATGACGACCACGATGGGATCATTCGGCTGAGCCAGCTGGGTCTTGACCCGAAGGTCGGAAGCGACGCGATTGAACTTTTGAGCCTCGGCGATCAAGCCGCCGAAGTCAATGTGACCCCGGATCGTGGCTACTGCCTGTCGATTCGAGGCATAGCCAGAGAGTACTCACACGCTTCGGGAGCCGAGTTCCGTGACCCAACCGGCAACGTTCACCCGATGTCGAACCACGGCTACGACTTCTCGGTTGATGATCAAGCCCCAATCCGCGATCGCAAAGCGGTCTCACGATTTGTGCTGAGTGCCGTCAAGGATGTCGATGCAACCCGCCCGACCCCGCCTTGGATGATTTCAAGACTCAAGTTGGCTGGAATGCGATCTATTTCGTTGGTGGTCGACATCACCAACTATGTGATGCTCGAACTTGGCCAACCACTTCACGCTTACGACCTAGACAAGTTGAACGGTGCAATCACCGTGCGTCGAGCAGCCGCTGGTGAGCAACTAAAGACCCTCGACGGTCAGGTTCGAAAGTTGCACCCCGAAGACCTAGTAATTGCTGATGCCAGCGGTGCAATCGGCATGGCTGGAGTCATGGGTGGCGAATCCACCGAGGTTAGCTCTAGCACCAAGAATGTGCTGATTGAAGCGGCAAACTTCGACCCGATCTCGATAGCTCGTTCGGCCCGCCGACACAAGTTGCCTTCGGAAGCCGCCAAACGTTTTGAGCGTGGCGTCGATCACTCGGTTGCCAAGTTTGCAGCGGCTCGCGCTGTGCAGTTGCTTGAGGTTCACGCTTCGGGTGTAGCCGATTCACTCGGCGCTGACTACCGAGGCTATGAACCGAACCTACCGATCTGGCTTCCTAGCGAGTTCGCTAGCGAATTGGTCGGAGTCGATTATTCGCCGAGCGAAATCACCGATGTTCTTCACGACGTCGGTTGCCTAGTTGCTTCGGTTTCGGGCGGATTCGAAGTAATCCCGCCAACATGGCGGCCAGACCTGCGCCACAAAACCGATCTCGTTGAGGAAATTGCACGTATTTCGGGTTATGACAGAATCCCTAGCCGCCTGCCGGTCGCGCCTCCTGGGCGCGGGCTAACCGTCTCGCAACGTCAGCGTCGCACCGTGGCTAACGCTCTCGCTGCGACCGGGCACACCGAGGTGCTTACCTATCCATTCGTTTCAATGGCGGCTAACCGATGGTTTGCCGAGAATCCCAGCGAACTGCTAACGGTGCGATTGGCAAATGCCATTCAAGAAGAAGCGGCCGAGATGCGCGTTTCGATTTTACCTGGCCTCATTGAGGCAGCAAAACGCAACCACTCACGCGGATTGGTGAACCTTGCCATTTTTGAATCGGGCTTGGTCTTCGAACCGACCGCCAAAATTGGTAAAACCGCCGACCTTCCAGTTGGCAATCTTCGCCCAAATCAGCAGCAGCTTGCCGATTTAGAGGCCACCGTTCCGAATCAACCACGGTTCATCGCGGCCGTCTTTACCGGTGACCGAGTGCCCCACCAGGTTGGGCAACGAGCCGTTGAGGCGACCTATCGCGATGCCATTCAAGCAGCACGCTTGATTGCCCACGCCGTGGGCGTTGAAATAACTTTGAAACAGGCCGTAAAAGCCGGCTTCCACCCGGGGCGAACCGCCGAACTTTTGGTGGCAGGGCCCGATGGCAACGTTTCGATTGGCCACGCCGGTGAGCTTGCTCCTCAGCTGGCTCTCGACAACGATTTGCCAAGGCGGGTTGCCGCGCTCGAACTGAACTTGGATTTGATTGGGCAGCTCGCGCCGAAGGTAGTGCAGGCTTCGACCATTGCGGTCATGCCAGCTGCCACGCAGGATCTTTCCCTAGTTGTAGATCTGGCTGTGCCAGCCTCCGACGTCTTGGCTTCGGTCATCGAGGGCGCCGGCGATCTCCTGGAGTGGGCCGATGTGGTCGATGACTATCGAGGCGAAAATATTGAATCTGGAAAGAAGTCACTCACCTTCGCACTTCGATTCCGAGCCGCCGAGCGCACCCTGACCCAGGTTGAGGCAAGTGCTTCGCGAGACGCAGCCGTTGAACTTTGTGCAGAACGCTTTGGAGCCACAATCCGCGCCTAGCGCCTAAAAGTGTAGGAGGAACCATGGTTTATTCGGTGGCAATTGCCGGAGCCAGCGGTTACGTTGGCGGTGAGTTGTTGCGGCTTATCGCCCAGCACCCTCAGCTTGAACTCAAAACCTTGACCGCAAACTCAAATGCGGGGGAGTCGGTGGCCTCCCTGCACCCGCATCTCATCGAGTATGCCGACCGCAAGTTCGTTGCCACCACCGCCGAAACCCTGGCCGGTCACGACATCGTTTTCTTGGCTTTACCGCACGCCATGTCTGCCGAGGTCGCGGCTTGGCTCGACGCGGATACCCTCGTGCTCGACTGTGGAGCCGATCACAGACTTGAAAGCCGCGAGGACTGGGAAAAGTTTTACGGTGGAACTCACGCCGGAACCTGGGCTTACGGGTTGCCCGAACTGCAACTTGTCGATGGCGATAAGCAGAGAATAAACCTAGTCGGAGTCAAACGCGTGGCAGTCCCCGGCTGCAACGTGACCGCCATCACCTTGGCTCTCGCTCCACTTTTGGCCTCCGGTGTCATTGAATCCGAGGACTTAGTGGCGGTTCTCTCGGTTGGCACAACCGGTGCCGGCCGAGTTCTGAAGACCAACCTTCTGGCTAGCGAAGTCCTTGGATCAGCATCGGCCTACGGGGTCGGTGGCGTCCATCGTCACACCCCTGAAATCGAACAAAACTTGAACCGGGCCACCCAAAAGCCGGTTAGCATTTCATTCACCCCGGTGCTCGTTCCGATGTCGCGTGGAATCCTGGCCGTGAATACCGCCCGTCTTGCACCCGGTGCCAACCTCGAGTCGGTCACCGAATCACTCCGGTCGGCCTATTCGGGAGAATCTTTTGTTCGCCTCACGCCGGCCGGCACTTTTCCAACCACGGCGTCGGTGCTAGGAAGCAACGTGGCTCTGATTGGCGTGTCGGTTGACCTGCATGCCAAACGAGTTGTGGTCATTTCGGCAATCGATAACCTGGTCAAGGGCACCGCGGGTGCGGCGATTCAATCGATGAACATCGCCCTCGGCCTAGCCGAAAATACCGGTTTACCAGTGAACGGAGTTGCACCTTGAGCGTAACGAGTGCGAGTGGCTTTCTGGCCTCGGGAGTCACCGCCGGCATCAAGCTATCCGGTAAACCCGACGTTGCCCTAGTGGTAAACCAGGGTCCGTTGTTTAGCGCGGCCGCGGTCTTCACCACAAATCGATGCCTAGCGAACCCCGTTCTCTGGAGCAAACAGGTGATTGCCGACGGTGTGGTTAGCGCCGTGATCACCAACTCGGGTGGGGCAAACTGCTACACCGGCCCAGAGGGGTTCCAGACCACGCATGCCACGGCAGAAAAAGTGGCCGAGCTTTTGGGCTTAAACTCGGCCGACGTTCTGGTTTGCTCAACCGGCCTAATCGGCGAGCAGCTGGATCGCCCAAAACTGCTATCCGGAGTCGAAATGGCGGTTTCGCAACTTAGCAACACGGCGGGTCAAGCGGCCGCCGAGGCCATCATGACCACCGACTCGGTCTCAAAGACCAGTTTCAGAACCCATAACGATGGATGGACCATTGGCGGAATGGCCAAGGGTGCCGGAATGCTTGCACCCGGCCTCGCGACCATGCTTGTCACACTAACCACCGATGCTGCCATCGACAGCGTGAGTCTTGAGCGAGCCCTTAGGCACGCTACCAAAATCACCTTTGATCGACTCGACTCCGATGGCTGCATGTCAACCAACGACACAGTCGCCATCATGGCCTCGGGTGCGTCCAACCTGGCCCCGGATGAACTCGCGTTTACCGAAGCGCTAACCGCCGTCTGCCACGACTTGGCCATGCAACTGCTAACCGATGCCGAGGGCTCAAGCCACGATATCGCCATCCGAGTCACAAATGCCGCCAACGAAACCGATGCGGTTGAGGTTGGTCGTTCGATTGCCAGAAATAATCTTTTCAAAGCCGCCATCTACGGCAACGACCCGAACTGGGGTCGCATTTTGGCTGCGGTAGGCACCACCTCCGCGGCTTTCGACCCGTACGACATCGACGTGGCTATCAACGGGGTGAGCGTCTCGCGCAAGGGTCAGCCCGATCAGCCAAGAAACCTGGTCGATCTAAAGCCTCGAGCTGTTGACATCACGATTTCGCTCAACGCCGGCTCAGCCGAAGCCACCATTTATACCAACGACCTGACCCACGAATACGTCACCGAGAACAGCGAGTACGCGAGCTGATGCTTTTTGCCGCCGAGACCGATAATGCGATCGCTAGGGATAAAGCGCAGACGCTGATTGACTTTCTGCCTTGGTTGCAAGCCTTCCAGGGGAAAATCCTCGTTGTGAAATTTGGCGGCAACGCCATGATTGACGAGGCGCTGCAGGCGGCCTTCGCCAAGGACATGGCCTATCTGCAACTCGTTGGCATAAAGCCGGTGGTGGTTCACGGTGGTGGGCCCCAGATCACTGCTCGGTTGGCGGAACTTGGCATCGCCAGCGAATTCCGCGGCGGCCTGCGCGTCACCTCCTCCGAAGCCATCGGGGTGGTTCGCGACGTCCTCAGAAACCAAATCAGCGCACAGCTAGCCCAGTTGATAACCGAAGCCGGCGGCAATCCAATGATTCTCAGCGGCGAGGACGAACGGTTGTTCGTCGGCGAGAAAACTTTGCTGACCGAAAACGGTATCGAAATAGACCTCGGTCACGTTGGCGAGGTAAAGACTGTGAACCCAGGCGCTGTTCATCGGGCGCTCGAGGCCGGTCAGATTCCAGTGATTTCAACCGTGGCTCCGGATCAATCCGGGCAGTTGCTCAACGTGAACGCCGATTTGGCCGCCGCCGCACTAGCCATCGAGTTGGGTGCCGAGAAGCTGATTGTGCTTACCGACGTGGCAGGGCTCTACAGTGAGTGGCCGAATCGCGACTCGCGAGTTTCTGAAATCACGGTGTCTGAGCTCGAGGCACTTTTGCCCTCCTTGGAATCGGGCATGATCCCGAAAATGCAGGCTTGCTTGCAGGCCGTCAGGGGCGGCGTACCCAAGGCCCAGGTCATTGACGGCAGAATTCCACACAGCGTGCTGCTGGAAATTTTTACTCCCGAGGGTGTTGGAACGCTTGTTCTGCCAGACTAGGTCTTTTACCGCGCTATAAAGGAGCCGCTGACTCATGGTTAGACACTTTTTGAAGGACGATGACGTCACCCCGCTGGAACAGTCGCAGATTCTAACTCTCGCTCTGGAGCTCAAGGCCGCACCGTACTCTCGTCAGCCTTTTGCCGGACCTCAGACCGTGGCCCTAATCTTTGACAAAACCTCAACCCGCACCCGCGTCTCATTCGCTGTGGGAGTCGCCGACCTTGGGGGAGTGCCGCTCATCATCGACTCGGCAACCAGCCAAATGGGGGCGAAGGAGTCCATCGCCGACACCGCGCGAGTTTTAGAGCGTCAGGTAGCCGCGATAGTCTGGCGCACCTACGCCCATTCCGGGCTGGAAGAAATGGCGGCCTTCTCGAAGGTTCCCGTGGTCAACTCGCTGAGCGATGATTATCACCCCTGTCAGATCTTGGCCGACCTGCTTACCATTCAGGAGCGTTTCGGCAAGTTGGCCGGCTTGAAGTTGACTTACGTCGGGGACTCCAATAACAACATGGCCAATTCCTATCTACTCGGATGTGTCACCGCGGGAATGGAGGTTGCGCTCGCCGGACCAGCAAAGTACGCCCCTAGTCAAGAGATTTTGGATCGGGCTAATCTACTCGGCGCAAGCACCGGTGGTTCGGCAAGTTTTACGACTTCGGCGATGGATGCGGTTTCGGCAGCCGATGTGATTGCCACCGACACCTGGATTTCGATGGGGCAGGAAGCCGAAAAAGAGCAGCGCATTGCTGAGTTTGCCGGCTACACGGTGGATGCCGCGCTGCTGAGCCTCGCTAAGCCAACCGCGATTGTTTTGCATTGCCTGCCTGCGTATCGAGGCTATGAAATTTCTGCCGAGGTCATCGACGGCCCGCAGTCTGTGGTCTGGGATGAAGCCGAAAATCGGCTGCACGCCCAGAAGGCACTGCTTGTTTGGTTGGCTGAGCAAAGCAAAGCCTAAGATTGAAGTATCCCCAGCGCTGAGATTTACGGCGCAGCAATTTTAAGGAGCATCATGGCGGAACGCGTCGTACTGGCATATTCGGGCGGTTTAGACACCTCGGTTGGAATCGGTTGGCTTAAAGAGGCAACCGGCAAAGAGGTTGTTGCAATGGCAATCGACGTCGGCCAGGGTGGCGAAGACATGGAAGCCATTCGCCAGCGCGCCCTAGATTGTGGCGCGGTTGAGTCAGTCGTAATCGACGCGAAGGACGAGTTCGCCAACGATTACCTGATGCCAGCCCTCAAAACCAATGCGATGTACCAAAAGCGCTACCCGTTGGTGTCGGCACTGTCCCGCCCGGTGATCGCCCGACACCTCGCGCTCACCGCCAAGGCTCTCGGCGCAAACTCGGTGGCCCACGGTTGCACCGGCATGGGAAACGACCAGGTTCGCTTCGAAGCCTCAGTTGCTGCGATAGCCCCAGAACTCACATCCATCGCGCCGATTCGTGACCTAGCACTTACCCGTGACAAGGCAATCGAATACGCGGCCAAGCACAACTTGCCAATCGCCCAGTCTAAGAAGAGCCCTTACTCGGTTGACCAGAACGTTTGGGGTCGTGCGGTTGAGACCGGTTTCTTGGAGGACCCTTGGAATGCTCCGATTGAAGATCTTTACACCTACACCCAAGACCCAGATGTTTTCCGGGCTCCAACCGAGGTCGTAATCAAGTTCGAGGCTGGAATCCCGGTCGCTATTGACGGAGTTAGCTACACCCCGATTCAGATTGTCGAAAAGATGAATGAGTTGGCTGGCGCACACGGTGTCGGCCGAATCGACATCGTCGAAGACCGTCTGGTTGGCATTAAGAGCCGCGAGATTTACGAATCACCGGCGGGCATAGCTTTGATTACCGCTCATGAGGAACTCGAAAACCTCACCCTCGAGCGCGATGTCAACCGCTTCAAGAAGGGCGTCGAGGACAAGTGGGCAACCCTGGTTTACGAGGGCCTTTGGTTCTCTGACCTCAAGCGTTCGCTCGATGTGTTTGTAGACCACACCCAGCAGTACGTGACCGGTGAAGTTCGTTTGAAGCTTCAGGGTGGTCGCGCGGTTGTGACCGGTCGTCGCTCTGAGGAAAGCCTCTACGACTTCGATTTGGCAACCTACGACACCGGTGGCACCTTCGACCAGTCCATGGCCAAGGGATTCATTGAGTTGTGGGCTCTGCCGAGCAAGATTTCTGCAAAGCGCGCCCAGAGGCACAATGTCTAACGAAGCAGTCGGATCCAACAAGGCATCCGAAGCGGGTTCACTCTGGGGCGGTCGATTCGAGGGTTCAACCGCCGAATCGGTTGCTCGGCTGAGTCGATCGATTCAATTTGATTGGCGACTTGCCAAGTACGACATTGATGGAACCCTCGCTCACATCAAGGCTTTGCAATCGGCGGGCTACCTGAATCTGGCCGAGCTGAAAAAGCTGGAGAAGGATTTGGTCGAACTTGCCAAGCGAGTTGAGCTTGGTAGTTTTCAGGCCAAGCCGAGTGACGAGGATGTGCACTCTGCTCTCGAGCGAGGTCTAATCGAAATCAGCGGTGGCGAACTCGGCGGCAAAGTGCGCGCCGGGCGCAGTCGCAATGATCAAATCGCTACCCTGATTCGCACCTATCTGCTAGACCAGTCCGATGTAATTCAGGCTCTGGTTGAAGAGTTAGTTGACGTGCTTGCCGTTCGCGCTGAAGAGCACCTCGGTGTCGCCATGCCGGGCCGCACCCACTTTCAGCACGCTCAGCCGGTTTTGCTCTCGCACCACCTTTTGGCGCACGCTTGGCCTCTCTTGCGCGACTTGGAGCGATTCGCCGATTGGCGCAAGCGTGCCTCACTTTCGCCATACGGCGCAGGAGCCTTGGCCGGCAACACCCTGGGAATCGACCCAAATCTGGTCGCTCAGGAACTGGGCTTGGCTGGCCCAACCCAGAACTCGATCGACGCTACTTCTAGCCGTGACGTAGTTGCCGAATTTGGATTCATCGCAACAATGATTGGCATCAATCTCTCTCGCTTCGCTGAGGAAATCATCATCTGGGCCACCGCCGAATTTGGATACGTTCGCCTAGCAGACGCTTTTTCCACGGGATCCTCGATCATGCCGCAGAAGAAGAATCCGGATGTTGCCGAACTTGCCAGAGGTAAGGCCGGTCGAATGATCGGTGACCTAACCGGCTTGCTTTCGACGCTCAAGGGGCTTCCGCTGGCTTATAACCGTGACCTTCAGGAAGACAAAGAACCGGTCTTTGACATGGTTGACACTCTTACCGTTCTGCTCCCTGCTTTTTCTGGGATGGTTGCGACCATGAAGTTCAACGTCGAACGGCTCGAGGCGCTGGCTCCTGCCGGGTTCTCGTTGGCCACCGATGTGGCCGAGTGGCTGGTCAAGAAAAAGGTGGTCTTCAGAGACGCCCATGAAATTACCGGAAATCTTGTTTCCTACTGTGAAAAGCACGGACTTGAACTGCATGAGGTGCCAGACGCCGAGATGGCAAAGATCTCGGAAGCGCTGACCCCGGATGTGCGCGAGGTGCTTTCCGTTGCCGGTTCAATCAAGGCTCGTTCGGGCGCCGGAGCAACCGCTCTTCCACGCGTTCTCGACCAATTGACTGCTATTCGACGCCTGGTTCCCAAGCGCGACGCCTAAATCCGAAAGGTAACTCCGCCCGATGGCAACCCAAGCGAACCTGAACTCTCAGGCCAATGACTCAACGTTTCCAGAAATCTGGGATGAACTGCAGTGGCGCGGCCTGATTGCACTTTCAACGGATGAGGTTGAGTTGCGTGCCGCCCTGAACGATGGGGTTATGACCTATTACTGTGGCTTCGATCCCACCGCCCCAAGTCTGCACTTGGGAAACCTGGTTCAGTTGCTTCTCATGCGCAGGCTTCAGTTGGCCGGCCACCGCCCATTGGCTCTGGTTGGCGGGGCTACCGGTTTGATTGGGGACCCAAAACCCTCCTCGGAACGCACTCTCAACACCAAGGAGATAGTTGCTGACTGGGTCGAGAAGCTTGGAGCTCAGGCGTCTAGGTTCTTGTCGTTTGAAGGATCCAACGCCGCTCTGCTAGTCAACAACCTTGACTGGACAGCACCAATGGGCGCCATCGACTTCCTGCGCGACATCGGCAAGTACTACCGGGTCGGCAAGATGCTCTCCAAAGATGCCGTGAGCGCAAGACTCAACTCGGATGCGGGTATTAGCTTTACCGAGTTCAGCTACCAGATCCTTCAGGGCATGGACTTCTTGGAACTGTACCGCCGCTATGGCTGCACCATGCAAACCGGCGGTTCTGATCAGTGGGGCAACCTAACCAGCGGAACCGACCTAATCCATAAGGTTGAGGGTGCCTCGGCGCACATCCTAGCCAGTCCGCTTATCACCAACTCGGATGGCAAAAAGTTTGGTAAGTCCGAGGGCAACGCGGTTTGGCTGGATGAGGATTTCACCTCAAGCTACGCCTTCTATCAGTTTTGGCTAAATGTTGAGGATGCGGACGTTGTGGACCGACTAAAGGTCTTCACCTTCCTTTCTCGGGCCGAAATCGAAGATTTGGCCACTCAGACCACCGAAGCCCCTTATTTGCGGGCCGGTCAGAAGCGTTTGGCTTTCGAAGTCACCTCAATGGTGCACTCCGAGGAGGCGGCCCAGGCGGCCATCGCAGCTTCGGCGGCACTGTTCGGCCAAGGCGAACTGCAGACGCTCTCTGAGGGCACCCTAAGGGCTGCGCTTAGTGAGCTACCGAACACCAGCACGGCGCTTGGCGCCCCGGTCACTCAACTGTTGGTAGACACCGGATTGTCACCAAGCATCAGTGCGGCCCGACGTTCAATAGCCGAAGGTGGGGTGTACCTGAATAACCTAAAGGTGGCCGATGAGGCAGCCACCTTGGATTCGGTACTCCTTGGGCAGTTTGCGGTGCTTCGGCGTGGCAAGAAAACCCTCGCTGGCGTATTCGTCTCCTAGAATCTTTCACGGAAACGTGGTTTGGATTTGACTTTCGCGTAACCTTTCCGTAATGTTATGACTCGTTGCCCACAGTTTGGCAGAATCTGCTTAGATAGCCGGCTCAAGTGCAACGAATCAGAAAATCTTTTGGATCGCTATTTATTGGCGGTTTTATTGGGTTTATGATGGTCTTCCACCCAAAA
>CANCKM010000013.1 GCA_947378555.1 Microbacteriaceae bacterium | reverse complement strand
AGATGGATACCCGCCGCTCTTGCCAGCTGGGTGATTCGCACGATCGAATCCTCGACGTCGCGTGGTGCAACAATCATGAGGTCGGCGAGCTCATCGACCACAACCAACAGGTAAGGGTAAGGCTGCAGTTTGCGGTGGCTGTTTTCAGGGACTTTGACCTCGCCGGCAACAATTGCCCGGTTGAAATCGTCGATGTGTTTGAAACCAAAGCTTGCAAGGTCGTCGTAGCGCATGTCCATCTCTTTGACGACCCACTGCAGTGCCTCGGCTGCCTTTTTAGCATTGGTGATGATTGGAGTGATGAGGTGGGGCACGCCCTGGTAAATCGAAAGCTCGACTCGCTTCGGGTCAATCAGCACCATGCGCACCTCGGCCGGCTTGGCCCGCATCAAGATCGAAGTAATCATCGAGTTGACGAACGAGGATTTTCCGGCACCGGTGGCTCCGGCTACCAAAAGGTGCGGCATCTTGGCAAGGTTGGCAACCACGAAACCGCCCTCGACGTCTTTGCCAATGCCGATCGTCAGCGGGTGTTTGCTTTGGGTTGCAACGCTGGATCGAAGCACATCGCCGAGCGACACGATTTCGCGGTCGGTGTTTGGAATCTCAATTCCGATGGCCGAGCGACCCGGGATTGGAGCCAGAATTCGCACCTCGTTGCTGGCCACCGCGTAAGAAATATTGCTCGATAGCCGAGTCACTGCCTCGACCTTGACGCCGGGTGCCAATTCAACCTCGTACCGAGTGACCGTCGGACCCCTCGAGAAGCCGGTGACAACCGCCTCAACCGAGAATTCTTTGAAGACGTTGGATATTGCTGCAACGATCGTGTCGTTCGCGGCGCTCTTGGTCTTCGGTGGGGTTCCGGCCACCAAGACATTAACGGTCGGCAAGAGATACGGGCGAACCGCGCGGGAGCCTTGCTCGAAGGCACCCTCCTGCGCTGCCGGTTGTTTTGCTGCCGAAGGGGTCGGCTGAACGGGCTGAGCCGTTGGAGTCACAAAAGCCGGTTCGGCAAATAATCCATCGAAATCTTCAACCGGCGCAACCTGTTGCTGCGGGGTGACCAGCGGTGTTTCGAAAGGCTGATCGGCGTCGGCCTTCTCGCGACGCCACCAGGGCACCTTGGTTCCGTCAAATGCGTCGATTTCTGCCGTCATCGGAGCAGCCGAAACCACAACTGGTTGAGCCTCGCCGAACAGATAGACCCAAGCTTGTCGCAATCTAGGCACGACCATGCTCGGCGCGGTCTTGGTGAGGATCAGGAGTGATGCAAAGGTGAAGATGGCCAGCACCGGGGTGGTGCCCCAGACCGTGAGCCAACTCAAGAATGGAACCGAGATGAGCCAACCGAAAAGGCCGCCGGCCTTCAGCAACTGCCATACCCCGGCGTCTGGGGAAACCCAGGTCTCCGGCTTGGTGTGTAGCGGGTTGAAAATGTGGAAAAATCCGCTCACCGAGGTAAGCAAGAGAAAAAGGCCAACCGCAATGCGGCCGTTATCTTTGACGCTCGCTGGATTGCGCATCAGGTAGATTGCGAAAACCACAAGCAAAACCGGCAGCACTGGAGCAATCCGCCCGAAAAGCAGACCCGAGGTGTAGGCGTTGAGGCTCTTCACCCAAGCGGCGTTGGGGATGAACCAGGTGAATACCGCACCGGCCACGCCCAGTAAAAATAGGAAGAAACCGAATCCATCGCGACGCTCGTGGGGCTCGATGGTGTCTTTGCTGAACGCTCGAGCCGCGGCGCCAATCAGGTGGGCAAAAAACAGGTAAATGGCAGCCAGCGCACGGAAGAACCTGCCCGAGTTTGGATTACTCGGCTTCGCGGGGCCCCGAGCGCCACGAGTCGTGGTAGCCGAAGCCCTAGGTCGCGACTTAGCCGCCGGTCGAGAATTAGACGCTTTACGCGGCGGGTTTGTTTTGCGGGTTGCCATTAGACAAAACTAACATTTAGCAGCGTCATATGCCCCCGAGTCAAACAAAACGGCTTTTACTATTCGGCAATCACCACGGGAATGATCATTGGCCTGCGGCGGTGAGCCCGGTTCACCCAGGTTCCGATGGTTCGGCGAATAATCTGCTGCATTGCGTAAGGGTCTCTGATTCCCTCAGCCGCAGCTTCGGCGAGCGCCCGCTCAATCTGCGGCAGAACGTCATCGAACACGTGATCGGCCTCGGCAAAGGCGCGGGCCCTGATTTCTGGCCCAACCTTCACTCGACCGGTTAGCGGGTCGATGACCACGAAAATCGAGATGAACCCTTCTTGAGCCAGGGTGCGGCGATCTTTGAGGTCGTCCTCGGTGATCTTGCCAACGGTCTTGCCGTCAACGTACAGCAAACCGCACTCAACCGCGCCAACAACCTCGGCCTTGCCATGGACCATGTCGGTGACCCAGCCGTCTTCACCAACGATGATGCGTTCGCTTGGCACTCCGGTGAGCTCGGCCAACTTGGCATTGGCAATCAGGTGACGGTACTCGCCGTGCACCGGCATTACGTTTTTTGGCTTCAAGATGTTGTAGCAGTAGAGCAACTCCCCCGCTGCGGCGTGACCAGAAACGTGAACCTTGGCGTTGCCCTTGTGAATTACGTTCGCGCCGAGCTTGGTCAATCCGTCGATAACTCGATAGACCGCATTTTCATTACCTGGGATGAGCGAGCTCGCCAGAATGACGGTGTCGCCAACGCCAATCTCGATGTCGTGCTCGAGGTTAGCCATGCGAGCCAGCACGGCCATTGGTTCACCCTGTGAACCGGTCGACATGTAAACCACCTGGTCATGCTCCAGGTTGGCGGCGTGCTTGAGGTCAATCAACAGGCCGTCTGGAACTGTCAGGTAGCCCATGTTTTCGGCAATCTGCATGTTTCGCACCATGCTTCGACCAACCAATGCCACTTTGCGACCGTGGGTGGCAGCGGCGTCAAGAACCTGCTGCACTCGGTGAACGTGGGATGAGAACGAGGCCACGATGACGCGCTTCTTGGCGCGACCAATCACGTCTTCCAAAACCGGTCCGATGTCTTTTTCCAGCGGGGTGAACCCGGGAACATCGGCGTTGGTTGAATCACACATGAACAGGTCGAGACCCTCTTCGCCAATCCGCGCGAAAGCACGTAGGTCGGTGAGGCGCCCGTCAAGCGGAATCTGATCCATCTTGAAGTCACCGGTGTGCAAGACAGAACCGGCCTTGGTGCGAATCATTACGGCGAGCGCGTCTGGAATCGAGTGGTTGACCGCGATGAATTCGAGGTCAAAGCCCTCAAACTTTTCGCGCTGCCCTTCGGCAACGGTGAGTGTGTAAGGGGTGATGCGGTGCTCTTTTAGCTTCGCCTCAACGAATGCCAAGGTCAGCGCCGAGCCAACCAACGGAATGTCTTCCTTCAGCCTCAACAGGTAGGGCACGCCACCGATGTGATCCTCGTGGCCGTGGGTGAGCACGATGCCAATGATGTCGTCCAGTCGATCGCGCAGGTATCCAAAGTCAGGAAGGATCACGTCAACGCCGGGCTGGTGTTCCTCGGGGAACAGTACGCCACAGTCGACAATCAAAATCTTGCCGTCGATTTCGAAAACGGTCATGTTGCGGCCGATTTCACCGATGCCACCGAGTGGGATGATGCGAAGGACGCCCGATTTTAGTTTTGCGGGCTGCGGAAGGGTTTGAACCATTGGGTTCTCTTTTCTAGCGAGTGGTGCCAGCCACCTTAGGCAGGGCACCACCGGCTGCTGCGTTGCGGTCTGGACGGAAATTCTCGAAACTTAGGCCGGCAACTTTGCCAACCTTGTCGATATCGGCTTCGATGCGGGCGGCTTCGGATTCCTCTGGACCAACCAGTGGCAGACGAACCCGAGGGCTGTCGATGAGGCCTAGGCCGTGGAGAATATACTTGACCGAAACGGTTCCCGGAACGTGGTTCATGGTCGAACGAACCAGTGGCTCGAGCGAGTTGTGAACCTCGAGGGCGTGGTTGAAGTCGTTGCGGTTGGTGGCATCGACGATCTCGCGGTAAGCCATTGGTGCAACGTTTGAGGTCACGCCAATCAGGCCGGTTGCGCCAATCGAGAGGTGAGGCAAAACGTTGGCGTCATCGCCGCTGAAATAAATCAGGTCGGTTTCGTTCATGATGCGGGAGGCCTGAGCCATGTCACCCTTGGCGTCTTTCACAGCACGGATGTTTGGGTGCTTGGCGGCGCGAAGAAAGGTTTCGTAGGCGATTGGGATTCCGGCTCGGCCTGGAATGTCATACAAAATGACTGGCAGGTCGGTTGCATCGGCAATCATTCGGAAGTGCGTCAGCACACCGGCTTGGGTCGGCTTGTTGTAGTAAGGGGTCACGATCATCACGCCATCGGCGCCGGCTTTTTCGCTGAGCTTATAAAGCTGCATAGCGTGAGCGGTCTCGTTGGAGCCACCGCCGGTGATTACCTTGGCGCGGCCTGCAGACACCGATTTGGCGACCTCGACCAGCTTGAGCTTCTCCGGGTCGGTCAGCGTGCTGGTTTCACCGGTGGTTCCGGTCACTACGACGCCATCGGCGCCGTTGGAGATGACGTAGTCGATGTGGCGCTCGGTGGCAGCCCAATCAACCTCACCTTCGGAGGTCATAGGAGTGACTAGTGCGACCAATACCTGGCCAAAGAGATCTTTGTGGTTCTGCGACATGGGTTAAGACTATCGGTTGCAAACCATTGACTTAGCGCCTTGCCTGATGCAATCTCAGAAGGTGAGCCTACTGCCAACGAAGTCAGACCTGAAAGATTTGCGAAGGTCACCGCTGCGCGACCTGATAGCCGGCATGACCGTGGCCGTGATTGCACTTCCGCTGGCTTTGGCCTTCGGTGCGGCCTCGGGTCTTGGCCCAGCCGCGGGAATCACAACCGCCATCATCGCCGGAGCCGTGGCGGCTATTTTTGGCGGCAGCAAACTCCAGGTTTCTGGCCCAACGGGAGCCATGACCGTGGTCCTGATTCCGGTTTTCGCCGGCTTCGGTGCGCAGGGTGTCTTACTCGTTGGATTGATGGCTGGCATTTTGCTCATCGCAATGGCTGTGCTGAAGCTCGGAGCCCATGTGCACCGCCTGCCAACGGCACTAATCGAGGGCTTCACTGCCGGAATCGCCGTAATCATCGGCTTGCAACAGTTGGGAAACCTGCTCGGGGTGAAGCCTGCCGGTGGGCAATCCATTTTGAACTTTGCCTTCGACGCCATCGGACTCGCTTTCAAATCGCTGAACCTGATCGCTCTGATCATGGGTTTCTCGTTGGCTTCATTCATTTTGATTTGCGCAACGTTCTGGCCAAAAGTTCCCTTCTCGATAATCGCAATCGCCCTGGCAACGGTAATCGCAAACCTCTTCGACCTGAAGGTTGAGCGCATCGGCAGCATCCCAGCGGTTATTGGGGTCTGGGATGTTGGTTTTCTTAAAACCACTCACTTGGCGGATCTGGTGCCGGCGGCCATCGCGGTTGCTGTTTTGGCAGCATTGGAGAGCCTGCTTTCGGCCAAGGTTGCCGACCGCATGCGCGGGTCTGGCGAGCACCATGACCCGAACCGTGAAGTCTTTGGGCAGGGCCTTGCCAACATCGCGGTTTCACTCTTTGGTGGGGTTCCTGCCACGGCGGCGCTTGCTCGCACCGCGGTGAACGTCAGGGCGGGGGCAAACTCGAAACTGGCCGCATTTAGCCACGCGGTGTTTTTGGCTGGCATTGTGCTTTTGGGTTCGAGCCTGGTTGGTCAAATCCCGCTGGCAGCCCTAGCCGGTGTTTTGCTTGCCACGGCTGCCCACATGGTGAAGCCCGAGGAGTTGCGACGCACCGCCAAAAACAGCTGGCTGGATCTAATCATTTTGACGGCAACCTTCGCGGTCACGGTTTTTGTAGACATCATCTCGGCGGTAGTCGTCGGGCTGGTTTTGTCGCTGCTGCTGCGAAAAACCGTTCTGGCGAGGGTAAGCACTCGCCTGCCACCAATCGATGCCGAGGAGACCCTCGGCGACTAGGTGACCACCGGTGGCTAGGGGGCTACTCGACCGTTTTCGTTGAAGGCCGCGTAGGTGAGGGGCATAAGCTTGGCCCACTCGTCTTCCATTTTCTCGGCGACCATTTCGATCTCGCGCTGCGGGAAGGATGGGAAGTGGGTACCCGGTCGGCTGGTGCGCAGGCTAAGGAAGTTCATTAGGGCACGAGCGTTCATGGTCACGTACATGCTCGAATAGATGTTCACCGGAAGAACGATGCGGGCTACCTCGCGGGCCACGCCGGCTTCGAGCATGCGCTTATAAGAAGCGTATGAATTGATGGATGCGCTTCTCGCCTCCTGCTCAACGAGAGCGGTCTGCTCAGCGGTTCCAGGGATGAACTCGTAGTGACCGGTCTTACCGATTTGCACTAGGTTGCGCTCTGGCCCCGGCACATAAAAGACCGGACTAAGTTCCTTGTAGCGCGCCGATTCCTCGTTGTAGCTGGCGATGCGGTGACGCATGAATTCGCGGAACACAAAAATTGGCGCCTGAACGTAGAAGGTCAGCGAGTTGTGCTCGAATGGCGAGCCGTGTCGGTCTCGCATCAGGTAGTTGATTAGACCGCGGCTGCGCTTTTCATCCTCGGCATCGTCCTTTTTGCCAAGGGCCGCCTCAAGGGTTTGCTCGCCCTGGGTCGAAACTCGGGCGGCGAAAAGCACATCCTGATCGGATGCGCTGCCACGCACGAGCTCTACGGTTACATCACTACGAAAAATAATCTCAGACACGAGGTAAGCCTAGCCTTTCAGTCGACGTAACATAACGAAACAGCCGACGTGGTTGCTGATTTTGCCTCTACCCTTGAAGCATGACCTGGCAACTGAGAATCGAACTGGTGGCGGCGCTACTGGTTTTTGCAACGCTTGCGGGATTGGTCTGGAAGGCACGCACCGGGCGAGCGCATCGGGTTCGCAGCGGTGAACAGGTTGACCTGCTCAAACTCGAGGCAATCAAGGGCGGAAAACCGGTCACCAAGTTCGGTCGACGGGCCACCGCCTTGCAGTTTTCGACCGAGGTTTGCAGCCAGTGTCGGCAAACCGCTCGCTTACTTGGTGAGCTTGAAAACAAACATAATGACTTTCTTCACCTCGAGGTAGACGTGACCAATCGACTTGATTTGGCCGCCCACTTTAAGGTGTTGCAAACCCCCACCACCCTTTTGCTTGATTCCAACGGTCGAGTTAAGGCTCGAATCGGTGGCGCACCCAAACCACAGGTTTTACAAGAAGAACTTAGAAAACTGGAGATAAAGAATGTCTAACTCAACCACTGCCGGC
Source organism: Microbacteriaceae bacterium (assembly GCA_947378555.1). Lineage (GTDB taxonomy): Bacteria > Actinomycetota > Actinomycetes > Actinomycetales > Microbacteriaceae > Rhodoluna. The sequence goes on along the minus strand of CANCKM010000013.1, from coordinate 23,987 downwards.
ATCGACCCACGCGGGCCCCGTTTCGGCGCCGCAATAACCTCGGTTCTGCTGCTAATAACCGTGTTCCTAGGCCTTGGCGATGCAACCTCGACTACGGCCGGCTTCGTGCTGCTTCTGGTCTTAGCGGCTCTTTTTGCGGTCGGTGCAACTCTCGGAGTTTCGAACCACCCGTACGCCTTCATCTACAAGAAGCTAGTTCGCCCGCGCCTTGCCGCGCCAACCGAACTCGAAGACCCTCGCCCGCCCAAGTTCGCGCAAGCCGTTGGCCTCTTCGTGGTGTCAATTGGCATCGTGCTTTACCTTGCCGGTTTCAGCTACGGGGTCGCAATCTTCGCGGGGGCAGCCTTCATCGCCGCCTTCTTGAACGCCGCCTTTGCGTATTGCCTCGGGTGCCAGATTTACCTAGGCCTAAAGCGCCTCGGGGTTATTCGCAACGCATAGCCAGCGTTGTCCGCTAGCTCGCAAAACCAGGAGCAACCCGCGGCCACGGCCGGATTCGTTCGAGCTGTAGGGCGAGGCTGAGAATTAGTGCCTCGCCTTCGGCGTCCGGATGCGGCGGGGCTACGATCTGCACGCCGAGGGGCACGGCGTCGACCGCGTGCCAGCCCGCCGGAACGTTTGCCGCGGGCCAGTCGAGCAGATTCCAAGTCGACTGATACGGTGCGTAGCGGATGTTAGATGCGAGGTTCGCAAACCAGCTGCGATTGGACCAGAGGCCAGCCTCAGGACCCGACCGGGCGAGGGTCGGGGTAATCAGCACATCGTAGTCGTCAAAGAAACTCGTGATCTTGGTTCGTGAGCGGTCTACCGGCCCCGAACGAAGCAGACCCATTCGGCTGGCGAACCGGCCGAGGCGGGCATGGGTGCGGGTGCGCGGTTTCAAAAGGGTCGCGTCAAGACCACGCGCATCGGCAGCGGTCCCTGCAAACCAGCGTGCGAGCAACGGAAGCGGGTTCGGGTCGTAGGGGAAAGCGGTTTCGGTCACAGTGTGGCCGGCCGCGCGGAGCGCTCCGGCTGTTTCCTCGAGGGCTCGCCGCCATTCAGGGTCGAGCTTCACCAGAACCGATGGCTCCCCCGCGGCAATGGCGATGCGTAGCGGATTTCGAGGCTCAACGGGGTTGGCAAGCTCGGGTCGGTCAGCCATGACCGAAAGCAAAAGGGCGGCATCTGCGACGGTCGTAGCCAAAGGCCCGTTTTCGCTCATTCCGCCCCACGAATCAAACCCGATATTCTGGGGCACGACGCCACCCCCGGGCTTCAACCCGAAGAGCCCGCAGTTGCCGGCCGGGCCACGAATAGAGCCCATGCCGTCATTTCCATGTGCGAATGGAACGATCCCCGCCGCGACGGCGGCGGCCGACCCGCCGGAGGATCCGCCGGGGGTGCGGTCGGTGTTCCACGGGTTTCGGCTGATTCCGAAGTGAGAGTCGGTCGTACCGAACACGCAAAGTTCCGGCACCCTGGTCAAACCGATGATGATCGCCCCCGCGGCACGAAGCCGGGCCACCAGCTCGTGGTCGGACGGCTGTGGCTCAGCACTGGTTGCAGCAGAGCCGATGCGCAGCGGCTCGCCCGCGACAGGGATGTTGTCTTTGATAACTATCGGCACTCCGGCCAGTGGCAGAGCTGCCAGATCGGCGCGGGCATCCAACGCAGCGGCCTCCGCAAGAGCACGCTCGGTTCGAACGACCTGAAACGCGCCGATTCGGGCGTCGTGCCGCTCCACTCGACTCAGTGCGGCAAGCGTAGCTTCAACGGCGGTGAGATTTCCGGAGCGAACGGCGGCAGCCAACTCCACGGCAGTGGGGAGATTCATGGCTTCAGTATAGGAGGGTTAGGCGCTCTTGCTTAGTAGCAGAGCCTTTCGCATTGCCGCTCGAGCGCGTCGGCGATCACCGGTGGCGTCATAGGCCAAACCGAGGTCGAACCAGACGTGAAAATCCTCCGGGTGAGCCTGAGCCTTTTCTTTGTATTCGTCGAAGACTTTGTCGGCCGATGCGCGAACTGGGCGGCCACTAGGGCGGGTTTCAAAGTCAAACTTGGGCCAGCGACCCTCGGCCTCGATGCGCGCGGCTAGTTTCTCAATTTGCAAACCGAAGATGAGCTCGCGGGCGATGCCCCAGATGGCGACCACCGGAAGCACCAGAATGAACGCGCCCATTAACTTGCCAATCAGCGGTTCACCCTGCAAAAGCATCACGCCCCGCTGGCCAAGTATCGCCAGGTACATCACCAAGAGCGCCGTGGTGACAAAGGCGCCGAGTTTGGCTCCGGTCACTCTCTAGCCCCGAGCTTCAATGATGTCTTGAAGCCCAACGGTTAGACCGCTGGCTGAGGCGGTAGCCCGCAGGCAAAGCAAAATGCCGGCCGCGTAGGCGTTGACCGAGGTGGTTTCGTGACTCAGGGTCAACAGTTCGCTCTCGCCGCCAAACATGATGTCTTGCTTTGCGCTAACGCCATGTAAACGAAGACTATGGATAGGCACCCCGGCCACAACAACTCCGCGGGCGGCTTGGCCGACACCTGGAATCAAGGGCTGGGTCTCGCGAGCGGCTCCAATTAGTTCGGCCGTGCGCACCGCAGTGCCAGAGGGTGAGTCAATCTTGCCGGCGTGATGTGCCTCGACTATTTCAATCGAGTCGTAATACTTGGCGGCCTCGGCCGCAAACTTGGTGGCCAGCATCGAACCAATCGAGAAGTTTGAAATGACGACAACGGCGGCGGATGGGGCTGACTCAAGTCGTTTTTGGATTGGGGCTAGCTTATGGGCCGACCAACCACTGGTTCCAACCAGAAGTTTCTGCCCATTCGCGATGGCAAAATCCACGATTGCCGGGCTGACCTCGGGGTTGGTGACGTCGAACACGACATCGGCACCGAGGGTTTCGAGCAGCTCGCTTTTGGAATCGAGTGCGGCAAAAAGACTGAAGTCCTGAGACGCCTTGATTAGCTCGAGTGCGAGCCGGCCCATTCTTCCCGTGGCTCCGACAACTGCAACTTTGATGGTCATAACTACCAACCTATCTAAATAAAGTCTTTGAAGACCTTTTCGGTAATGTCTCCGACGGCAACGATGGAACGCTCGCGGCTGGCAATTTCCACGGCTAAGAGTCGAACGTCTTCGGCGGTGACGGCCTTGAAGTGCTTCAGCGATTCGTCGAGGTCTAGGAACTGACCGGTGACCACCTCGGCAGAAACCAAGCGGCTCATGCGCGCCTGAGTGCTTTCAAACTTTAGGGCCAAACCACCCGAAATGTTGCCCTGAGCCAAGGTTAATTCCTCTTCGGTGATGCCGTCTGAGGCGAGGCGTTCGAATTCTGAAATCAGCAACTTGGTGACCTCGGTGGTTTTTGCCGGTGAACAACCGGCGTAGAGACCAAAATACGCGGCATCTGAATATCCTTGGTTGAAAGAGTAAACCGAGTAGGCAAGTCCACGCTTTTCGCGAATTTCTTGGAACAGTCTCGAACTCATTCCGCCACCCAAAATGGTGTTTAGCACAGCCATCGCGTAGCGACGTGAATCGTCGGCGATAAGACCCTGCATTCCAATCAACACGTTTGCCTGTGCGATTGGACGGTGAATTACCTTCAGGGCTGAGCCCCGAGAAATCTTGCTTTGTTCCTGAATCCGGCGAGCCACCGGACTTGCTTTCGCGTCCAGATTCCACCCGGCAGAGACCAAGGCCTTGTCGACTAGTTCGAGCAATTCGGAGTGTTCTACGCCACCGGCGGCTGCGACGACTAGGTCTTGAGCGCGGTAGTTGGCCTGGTAGTGATCCCAAACCGCATCGCGGGTCACCGAGTTGATGGTTTCCTGCGTGCCACCGATTGGGCGGCCAAGCGCGTGCTCCCCCAAAATGGCCTCGGCAAAAGCTTCGTGAGCCACATCCTGCGGGTCATCGTCGTTCATCGCGAGCTCTTCGAGAATCACGGTGCGTTCGTTCTCAAACTCGGTCGGATCAATCAGCGACGAGGTGAGCATATCGGCTATAACGTCGACGGCGAGCGGCAGTGCGCTGTCTTGAACCCGAGCGTAATAGCTCGTGTGCTCTTTTCCGGTTGAGGCATTTGATGAGCCACCGACCGAATCAAAGGCGACCGCAATGTCTAGAGCGCTGCGGTTCTTGGTCCCCTTGAACAACAGGTGCTCTAAAAAGTGAGTGGAGCCGAAGTGCCCGCCGCTTTCATCGCGTGAGCCAACAGCAACCGAAAATGAGATGGATGCGCTCTGCGCACCTGGAACGTGTTCGGTTAAAACACGAACACCGCTCGGGAGGATAGTGCGGCGAACCGTACTATCCCCCGAAGCGGTGAACGATAAATCAGCCTGGTTTAGCGGAAAGATTACTTCAGTCATTTGCAAACCAGGTTTCTTTTAGTTTTAGTCTTCGTCTGAATCGTTGTCTGATGCAGCGCCTTCTTCGACGACTGGCTCAAGCGATAGCTTGCCACGGTCATCGATCTTGGAGATTGCAACCTGGATGCGCTGGCCAACCTCGAGCACGTCTTCGACGTTCTCAACGCGCTTGCCACCAGAGATCTTGCGAAGCTCTGAGATGTGCAATAGGCCGTCTTTTCCAGGTACCAGCGAGATGAAGGCACCGAAGGTAGCCAACTTCACAACGGTTCCTAGGAAACGCTCGCCAATCTCAGGTACGTGAGGGTTGGCAATAGCGTTGACCGCGGCACGAGCTGCCTCGGCAGAAGGACCATCGGTTGCACCGATGTAAACGGTTCCGTCATCTTCAATCGAGATGTCGGCGCCGGTGTCCTCTTGGATCTGGTTGATCATCTTGCCCTTCGGCCCAATGACTTCACCGATCTTGTCGACTGGAATCTTGACGGCGATCACACGAGGAGCCGTTGGGGCCATCTCGTCTGGTTCGCTGATTGCCTGCTCCATTACATCGAGGATGTGGTGGCGGGCTTCGCGGGCCTGGGTTAGCGCTCCGTTTAGCACGTCGGTTGGAATTCCGTCGAGCTTGGTGTCTAGCTGAATCGCAGTCACGAAGTCACGGGTTCCGGCAACCTTGAAGTCCATGTCACCCAGAGCGTCTTCTGCTCCGAGGATGTCGGTCAAGGCGGCGTACTGAATCTTGCCATCGATGACGTCTGAAATCAGACCCATCGCGATACCGGCAACTGGCGCGCGCAATGGCACACCGGCGTTTAGTAGCGCGAGAGTTGATGCACAAACCGAACCCATCGAGGTTGAACCGTTTGAGCCAAGGGCTTCGGAAACCTGACGGATTGCATATGGGAACTCGGTGCGTGAAGGAAGCACAGGAACCAGTGCGCGCTCAGCCAATGCTCCGTGACCAATTTCGCGACGCTTAGGCGTGCCAACTCGGCCGGTTTCACCGGTTGAATATGGTGGGAAGTTGTAGTTGTGCATGTAACGCTTGGTCTTGACCGGGCTCAATGAGTCGATCTGCTGTTCCATCTTCAACATGTTCAAGGTGGTGATTCCAAGAATCTGGGTCTCGCCACGCTGGAAGATTGCTGAACCGTGAACTCGAGGGATAACTGCGACCTCGGCGTCTAGGGTACGGATGTCGCGCAAGCCACGGCCGTCAATACGGATTCCCTCTTTGAGCACGCGGGTACGCATGATCTTTTTGGTCACCGACTTGTAGGCTGCCGAGAACTGAGCCATTGCTTCTTCGGTTAGTTCTGCGGTTAGCTTCTCTTTGGTTGCGGCCTTCAGGGCGTCGTCTGCGTTCTGGCGCTCAACCTTGTCGGCAATCTGGTAAACCTTTGACAACTCTGCTCCCGCGGCGGCTTCAACAGCAGCGAAGACCTCTGAGGTGTAAGGAAGGAATACCGGGTACTCCGCGGTTGGCTTGGCAGCAACTGCGGCCAAGTCTGCCTGAGCTTTAACGAGCGCCTTGATGAAAGGCTTCGAGGCCTCGAGGCCCTGCGAAACGATTTCTTCTGATGGAGCGGTTGCGCCCTGGTGCTTGATGAGATCCCAAGCGTTTTCTGAGGCTTCGGCTTCAACCATCATGATCGCAACGTCTTCGACGCCGTTCTCAACGATTACGCGACCGGCAACTACCATGTCGAATACTGAGCGCTCTAGCTGTGAGTGCTTAGGGAAGGCAACCCACTGGCCGTCAATGAGTGCAACACGCACGCCACCGATTGGGCCAGAGAATGGCAAACCAGCAAGCTGGGTTGACATCGATGCTGCGTTGATGGCAACCACGTCGTACATTTCGTCTGGCTCGATTGCCAAAACGGTCACTACAACCTGGATTTCATTGCGCAGACCATCAACGAACGATGGGCGAAGTGGTCGGTCAATCAAACGACAAGCCAAGATGGCCTCGGTTGATGGGCGACCCTCACGACGGAAGAAGCTTCCCGGGATGCGACCAGCGGCATACATGCGCTCTTCGACATCGATGGTTAGCGGGAAGAAGTCGAACTGCTCTTTTGGCTGCTTGCTTGCAGTGGTAGCCGAGAACAGCATGGTTTCTTCGTCTATGTAAACGGCAGCTGCTCCTTGGGCCTGCTGGGCCAAGCGTCCGGTTTCGAACCGAATAACGCGCTTTCCGTACTTGCCATTATCAATAATGGCTTCTGTTGCTTTAATTTCTGGACCTTCCATGGTCCCTCCTCTTTTTACCTCATTTGCGCGCGAAAAGGCTCGATCGATTCCGATCGTTTCTATTGCTTCAGTTCGCACACGTGAGCGTTCGCGGCAAGTTAACTTGCCCACATTGGAGGGATGCCCTGGTCATCAGTAGAAAACCTTGGGCTCTTTACCCCAAGATCCACAACCGAAGACCAGCAAAACCTGCCACGTTGCTCTCGTCTAAGACTAACAGAGGAGGGCGACATATCCTAGGATGCAGAAAACCGCGCCCCGAAGGACGCGGTTTTCAAAAAGTTCAAATTAGCGACGAAGGCCAAGGCGTTCGATTAGCGCACGGTAGCGACCAATCTCAACCTTCTGCAGGTAGCCGAGCAACCGGCGACGCTGACCGACCATCAGCAACAGTCCGCGACGGCTGTGGTGATCGTGCTTGTGCTCTTTTAGGTGCTCGGTGAGGTCCTTGATTCGGTGGGTCAAAACTGCGACCTGAACCTCTGGGGAACCAGTGTCACCCTCGTGGGTAGCGTACTCGGCGATGATTGCAGTCTTCACTGCGGCGTCTAGAGACATTGTGTTCCTTTCAAGAACTTGCTGCGCGGTGCTCAAAACACATTGTTTTGGCGCTGTTTCTCCGCGGCCGATACACGGCAACCTTACAACTATAGCGCAATAGTTGTGGCGAGTACAGGAGGGTTGCTAGGTTCTACCAACCCTGGGCGTCGGTGGCAGCAGCCGGCGCTGCTTGCGCGGTTGCCTTGGAGTGGCGGTTTCCCTCAGCGGCCGTTTTTGTTGGCAGGAGGCAAATGACGAGAGTGAAGATGCTACTGGCAATCCCGGCAAGCAATGCTGGCACCAGCGAAGCCAAAATGGCAAGCACGGCATCAAGGACAACCTGATCTGGCGTGTAGTTGGTGTTGGTGAAGGAAGCGATCACATCGGGGCTGAATACACTCAGGTTGCTAAGAATGGTTGGTATGGCTGCGATGAGCAAAACAAGTGGCAATAGCTCGAGGAGCATCCACAGTGCCGACCAACCGGCGTCGTGGAACCTTCGGGCGCGAACCGCGTATCCCGGCAAGAATAGTGCCAGCGAAACCAGATTCACTAGGGCGCCCGCCGCATTGGTGTCGGTTGCCGAATCAATCACCGATGTGATGGTGGACATGACGATGCTGGCCAGCACGGTGAACAACACGAAGTACCAGTAGGCAGACCGCGAGGCCACCCCACGGAAGTTTGCGTAGTTGTTGAATGCGCTCTTGATTGCTGCTGCGAAAGTCATGATTGGTCCCGATTCACTATGGTTTCTCATAGCCTATCGAATCTAGGCAAGTTCTTGAGCAACGAAAAACCCAACCGTTAAAGGGGTTAGACGGTTGGGTTTTTCAGCTTGGGTAAATTTAGTCGTCAGAGCCCTCTGAGTCGTGGTCACCTTCGTGGTCACCTTCGTGGCTTTCGTCAGCGTCATCGCCGCCTCCGAAGGATGTCGAACCTCCAGCGTTGAAAGCTGAGTCGTCATCTGAATGGCGGTCGCCCGATTCATCATCGCCCTCATCGTCGCCCTCATCGTCGCCGCCGAAGCTAATCGGGGGAACTGCCACGCTGGTTCCTGGATCCTGAGTTGGTTCAACCGGGTTCGACGTATTGGTTGGGTCTTGCACCGGGGTGCCACCGTCGACCTGGTTGGTGGAGTCATCAACAACACCGTTGACATCATCCGTCGAACCGTCGATTTGACCGGCGTCCTGACCAACTCGGTTGCTGGAATCCTGCTGAACGGTTGATTGCTCAGCCGGAGCCGAGACCGCGTTCATTGCGAAGGCGCTGCCACCGATTAGGGCTGCGCATACCGCGACACCGCTGGCAACGAGGCTGACCGCACGAAAACGGCTGATTCCAGTAGAAGCTGCCTCGATGATATACGGGCTCTGCTCTTGGCCCTCGTTCGGGATCTGGCTCTGGTCTTTCATTAGGGGGGTCCTAACTCTGAGTTTTCAGAATCCGATTGAATCCTGAACTAAGACTTACTTTGCCAACTGTTCTTGTGTGTAAACCGATAAACGCATGGGCTTTAGCCGATAAAAGGCTGTGAGAACCCTGAGACCCTAAAGCTCTTTGGCTAACCGATGGCGAATCTTTTCCACGTCGAGTTTGATCTCGGTAATCAACTCCTCAACCCCGCTGAACTTGGCTGCCGGTCGAATGAAATCAATGTATTCCAGGGTGACAATCTTGTCGTAAAGGTCGAGCGTGGTTTCGTCGAGAACATACGCCTCGACCAAGCGAGGTACCGCCTGAAAGGTGTCATTGGTACCCACCGACAAAGCTGCCGGATACCGTTGACCCTCGCAGTGCAGCCAACCGGCATACACTCCGTCCACCGGCAGATACCCTTCGCAGTCGCGAGTCATGTTTGCCGTTGGAAAACCAATTTTTCGGCCAATCTTCAAACCGTGCTCAATGACTCCCGTGGTTTTGTGATTTCGACCGAGCAGGCGGGCTGCCTTTACTACCTCGCCCTGATCGAGCAAATCGCGAATCAAAGTTGTTGAAATGCGCCTGCCATCGAAAAGCACACCCTCAACGGCGCGAACGTCGAATCCAAACTCGACTCCCAGAGACTTGAGTTCCGCCAAATCCCCCTGGGCTCCAGCGCCGAACTTGAAATCATCGCCGACAATCACGAGTTTGGTCTTCAGAAAGTCGACCAGGATTGCCTCAACAAACTGTCGCGGGCTAAGCGAGGCAAACCAAATATCAAACGAAAGCTGCAGTTCTAGGCCAACCCCAAATTGCTCGAGCAATTCTTGTTTCTGAGAATTCCCGATCACGGGCAACGGGGTATGTTGTGGATTCAAGACCGAGTTTGGGTGCTGCTCGAAGGTAATGACAGCCGAATCCAAACCGAGCGACTCTGCTTCGTCAAGCAGCTGCTGAAGGACCAGTTGATGCCCTAGATGGATCCCATCGTATTTTCCAATGGTCACCGCGCGCCCAACGGCAACTTCCGGGGCCGCCTCGAGGGAGGTAAGAAGTTTCATTTACTTTGGGTCCTTACTGGTGCCTGAGCTTCTCAACCACATGATTCCTAGGATTGGCAGCAGCAGCGGAACGTATCCATAGCCCGAACCAAAGAACGACCAAACGGTTTTCACGGATTTGCCGGCGTAGGTAAAGAGTTCTGGGCTGAAAAAACTTAATCCACCGATTGCCAGCACACCCACGAGCTCAAAGAGTACGGTGCTCCAGGCTATTTTCCTCCAGGTTGCGCCTGACCGAGCGAGGGCAAAAGTTGCCAAAATATAGACGAGAGCCGAGATTGTTGAAAGAACGTAGGGAATCGGGGCCTGTTCAAACTTAGTCAGGAGTTCAAAGCTGGCCCGGCCGGTGGCCGCGAGTGCCAGCACCGCGTAGGCGGCAATGAGGATTCGACCGGAACCGAGTTTGCGAGATTCTGCTTTTGGTTTCGTCATGTTTCTAGCCTAACCAACCCATAGTTGTTGCATTCGAACTAACATCACGGCCACGACCAATGGTGCAATTCCAAGCACGATGGTGGACTGTTTGGTGCGCTCAATGGTTCCCCAAAAGGTTGCACCCAGCGGAATCAAAAGTGCCACCAGGAGGTATCCCAAGAACTCGAAAAGACTGGCCACCGGACCTTCCCCCGCGCCAAGCAAAATGATGGTTGCAATCAACTGACCGAGCAGCGCAAGTTCGACGGCCGCAACAGCACTGATACTGACGAGGCTTGGCACCCGACCAAGAAGGCCAAGAGTCAGGTTCGTGAGGCCAGACAAAAGTGCCACGGAAAGCTCAATAACAAGAAGCCAAAAATTCATGCGCTTCGATACCTTTCAAACTCAACTTGTTTCGGGCTGGAACACCACGAGCGACTTTAGTCGAGGTCCCGCCGTGGTCAATATGGCCGAAAGTGTTCCGTCTGGACCAATGCCGGCAATCGGCAAACTTGCATCCGGTGAGGTATCACCAAGTGGAATCTGCTTGCCGTGCCTAAGGTCGACTACTTCTTGATCGTTCAGGTTTCGCACGGTGAATAGTTCGCTGGCGGCCTGAGCGGCTGGCACGACTCTCAGGTTTTCGGCGTTGACGCTCTGCATTGGCTGAGCTTCAGCTACCTGGTATTTGCCGATTCGGGTTCTGTGAAGCGCGGTCAAGTGACCACCCACACCGAGGCGCTCGCCCAAATCTCGAGCCAAGGCTCGAACGTAGGTGCCGGATGAACAGTCAATAACCACGTTTAAATCGCAAAAACCGTGGTCATCTTGCAGCCTAAACTCCGGCACACCGAGCAACTCGAAACGAGTGACCTCCACGGGGCGCGACTTTAAGGTCACTTCCTCCCCGCTGCGAACCATTGCATAAGCGCGCTGACCATCGACCTTGATTGCGCTAACCGAACTCGGTACCTGAAGGATTGGGCCCCGAAGGGTATCCATCGCCGCTTCAATGACTTCGGCAGATAGAGCCTGAACCGCCGCCGGATCTGCGATGGATAGGTATTCGGACTCGCGGTCATCGGTCACGGTGCTAGCGCCGAGGCGAATGGTGGCCTCATAGGTTTTGGTTGCTCCAACCAGGAAAGTAAGTAACTTGGTGGCGCTATTTACTCCTAGGATAAGCAGCCCGGTGGCCATCGGATCAAGCGTTCCCGCGTGACCGACAGCTCGCGTGCCGGCAAACCTTCTGGTCTTGGCAACAATGTCGTGGCTGGTCCAACCCTCTGGCTTGTCGATCAGCACCAAACCGCTGCCAACCGACATTATTTCGCTTCGTCGCTGGATTCGTCTTGAGCCGAGCGAGGTTCCTTGTATGGGTTTTCCTCACCGGCAAACTCGGCCTTGGCAGCCAAACGAGCCACCTCGGCATCACGATGGCGGGCCGCTGTCAAAAGATCGTTCATGTGGGCCGCGGTTTCAGGCACCTCATCGGTTTGGAACTCGATGGTCGGGGTAAGTCGAATCGACAAATTTTTGCCGACGTCACCCCGAATCCGACCGCGGTTCTTCTCGATGATTTCTGCGGTTCGTGCCTTGTCTTCCGGGGTACCAAAAACGGTGTAGAAAATGTTGGCATGCTGCAGGTCAGGGGTTACCTTGACGTCGGTGATGGTCACGAAACCCAGATCGGGGTCTTTTACGACCCGATCCAGAGCTTCGGCGACTAATACCTTGATGCGTTCGGCTAGTTTTCTAGCGCGAGCGATATCGACCATGATTATTCCTTATTGAAAGCGACTAGACGCGAGGCTTCTCGCGCATTTCGTAGGTTTCAACAATGTCTTCAAGTTCAAGATCGTTGAATCCGTTGAGGCCGATACCACATTCGTAGTCGGTCTTGACTTCGGTGGCGTCATCCTTGAAGCGCTTGAGCGAATCAATCTTGAGGTTCTCGGCGATGACCTTGCCGCCACGCAATACACGTGCCAACGAGTTTCGGCGGATGCTTCCGCTTCGCACGATCGAACCGGCGATGGTTCCCACCTTGGACGACTTGAAGAGTTCGCGAACCTCTGCGGTGCCAAGTTGCGCTTCTTCGTATTCTGGCTTGAGCATGCCCTTGAGAGCCTGCTCGATGTCTTCGAGTGCCGCGTAGATGACAGAATAGAAACGAACGTCGACGCCTTCGCGGTCGGCTCGTTCCTTGGCCTTGTTGTCTGGGCGCACGTTGAATCCGATGATGATTGCGTTGTCGACTGTTGCCAGGTTGACATCGCTCTCGGTGATAGCACCAACACCACGATGGATAATTCGCAGCTGAACCGAATCGTCAACCTCAATCTTGAGCAGTGAGTCTTCGAGGGCTTCAACAGCACCCGAAACGTCACCCTTGATAACGAGGTTGAGGCTTTCGACCTTGCCTTCTTCGAGGGCCTTGGTGAAGTCTTCGAGGCTAATGCGCTTGCGAGTCTTAGCCAACAGAGCGTTGCGGTCGGCAGCTTCACGCTTCTCAGCGATTTGGCGTGCCTGACGCTCGTCTTCGGTGACCACAAAGGTGTCTCCGGCGCGAGGAACGGACTGCAAACCGAGAACCTGAACGGCACGCGATGGAGTCGCCTTCTGAACTGGGTTTCCGTTTTCGTCGAACATGGCTCGAACCCGGCCGTGAGCAGCACCGGCAACGATTGAGTCGCCGACCTCTAGGGTTCCAGACTGAATCAGAACCGTTGCAACCGAACCGCGACCCTTGTCGAGGTTGGCTTCGATAGCCACGCCTCGGGCGTCCTTGTTTGGGTTTGCGCGCAGGTCAAGAGCAGCGTCTGCGGTTAGCAGAACGGCGTCGAGCAGTTCTGGAATGCCCTTACCGGTGAGTGCCGACACGTCAACGAACATCACGTCGCCACCGTACTCTTCTGCAAGAAGGTTGAACTCGGTGAGCTGTTGGCGGATCTTGGCAGGGTTTGCACCCTCTTTATCAACCTTGTTCACAGCTACCACGATCGGAACGCCGGCGGACTGGGCGTGGTTCAACGCTTCAATCGTCTGTGGCATAACACCATCGTCAGCGGCAACCACAAGGATTGCGATGTCGGTAACCTGAGCACCTCGAGCACGCATGGCGGTAAACGCCTCGTGACCAGGGGTGTCAATGAAGGTAATGGCGCGGTCGATACCCTCGTGCACTGCGTGCACCTGGTAGGCACCGATGTGCTGGGTGATTCCGCCGGCTTCGGTTGCCTGCACGTTCGAGTTGCGAATCATGTCGAGCAAACGAGTCTTACCGTGGTCAACGTGACCCATGACTGTGACCACTGGTGGGCGAGCTTCGAGGTCTTCTTCTTCATCCTCGTAGTCGGTTGAAATGTCTAGACCGAAGCCTTCGAACAGTTCGCGCTCTTCGTCATCTGGTGAAACGACCTCGATCTTGTAACCGAGCTCCACACCTAGAATCTGGAAGGTTTCTTCGTCCAACGATGCCGTTGCGGTAGCCATCTGGCCAAGGTGGAACAGCACGGTGATCAACTGACCGGCGTTGGCATCAATCTTGTCTGCGAAGTCTTGGATCGAGGATCCACGACGCAGGCGGATGACAGTGTTTCCGTCGCCGCGTGGCACAACTGCGCCACCCAGGCTCGGGGCACTTCTAAGTTCAAATTCTTCGCGCTTTGCACGCTTCGACTTGCGAGCCTTGCTCTGACCACGAGCACCGCCCTTTCCGAAGGCACCTGCGGTTCCGCCGCCAACGCCGCGACCGCGACCACCGGCTGGGCCCGAGCCTGGGCGACTAAAGCCACCGGCTGCAGGGGCTGCGCCACCGGCACCGGCCGGACGGTTGAAGCCACCCGGGGTGCTTGCGCCACCCGGACGAGTGAATCCTGCGCCCGATGGGCGCGGCGCTCCGGTTCCGGCTGGGCGAGGCCCACCCGGTCTGGCTCCTGGGCCACCGGCTGGGCGAGGCCCACCTGGGCGACCCATTCCCTGAGATGGAGCGAACGGGTTGTTGCCCGGTCGTGAAATTGGTCTTGGAATTCCCATGCCCTGGCTGGCAGCAAACGGATTGTTGCCCGGGCGAGGAATACCAGGCACCGAAGTGCTTGGGGTTTCTGGTGTTGCCGCAGCACCCGGAGCCGCCGGTGCACCGGCTGGCTTTGGAGCCGCCGGGCTAGGTGCGGCAGAGGTTTCTGTCGCAGCCGGCTTGCTTGCGGCTGGCTTCTGGGATCCCGGTGCGCTTGGGGTTGGACCCGTGCTGGCGACCGGCGCTGCTGGGGCGGCAACCGGAACTGCCTCCTGAACCGCAGGGGTGGCCGGAGTTGCTGGCACCGAGGGGTTGAAAGGCTTGGCCGAAGTGGCCGAGTCAACAACCGGAGCGGCCGATGGGGCTGCTGCCGGAGTCGCTTTTACCGGTGCCGCTTCCTTTGGCTTGGCATCCGGGAACGCCTCGCGCAATTTCTTGGCAACCGGTGGGGTGATGGTGGACGAACCGCTCTTCACGTATTCGCCAAGTTGTTCTAATTTCGCTAGGGCGTCCTTGGTATCAATTCCAAGTTCCTTAGCAATGTCGTATACGCGTGGTAGCGCCGCCATTTTGTTTCTCCTGTCTAGGGGCCGACCCTAGGCAGGGCAGGCCATTAAAGCTGTTGGGTACTCATTTAGAGCTACTCATTTTGAAGCCAACATCGTTTCTGCCTTTTCTATGGACTGAACTAAACCTGACACATCTGCTGGCTCGGTCATTTTCAGCGCTCTGCTAAATGCTCGGCGATTGATGGCGAGTTGAAGACACTCAGAAACTGGATGAAACCACGCACCCCTGCCAGGATTTACGGCCTTGTGGTCAACGATAAGCACTGCTGCCTGCTGAGTCACGCGCATTAAATCTGCTCGCGGGGCGCGCTGGCGACAGCCAACGCAGGTTCTAACTGCTTCCATTCTAACCCCTAGGTTGCGGTTCCGGCTAGAACCTATTCGCCCTCGAGGATACTGTCTGGCTGAACGTCGATTTTGGCACCGGTTAGGTGAGCCGCCAGACGAACGTTTTGGCCCTCTTTGCCGATTGCCAACGAGAGCTGAAAGTCAGGCACCAGGGCGCGGACATGCTTCTCTTCGGCATTCAACATGTAGCAACTCGACACCTTGGCGGGTGAAAGAGCCTGGGCTACAAACTCCAAAAGATTTTCCGAATAGTCGACGATGTCGATTTTTTCATCGTTTAGTTCGGCTTGTACCGCTCTGACTCGCTGGCCGAGTTCACCGATGCAGGAGCCTTTGGCGTTGATGCCCGGCTCGTTAGCCTTGACGGCAATCTTTGATCGGTGACCGGCTTCGCGAGCTACCTGAACGATTTCAACGACTCCGCTGGCTACCTCTGGAACCTCTAACGCAAAGAGTTTGCGCACAAAACCGGGGTGCCTGCGAGACACGGTTACCTGAGGACCCTTGGTTCCCTTGGTGACGTTGGTTACATAGACTCGGATGCGTTTGCCGTGCGAGTAGTCCTCGGTTGGAACCTGCTCCTCGGGTGGCAAAAGCGCTTCTATGGTGCCAAGGTCAACGTGAATCATGTAGGCGCGAGGGCCCTGCTGAATGACTCCAGTCACAATGTCGCCGACTTTGCCCTTGAACTCACCGAATAGCGATTCGTCCGCGATTTCGCGCAGTCGGTTTCCGATTACCTGTTTCGCTGCGTAGGCGGCGATTCGGCCGAAGTCGGCGGGTGTCGCCTCTTCCTCGCCGATTGAGTTGCCCTCTTCATCCAAAAGTTTGGTGAATATGCTCAGGTGGCCGGTCTTTTGGTCAAGGACGGCGCGAGCAGTGTCATGCTCGCCAATGTGTTTGTCATAGGCCGCAATAACAGCGGACTCAATAATTTCGGTCAGTTCGCGAAAGGGAATGCCCTTTTCGCGCTCAATCTGCCGCAACAGGCTCAAATCGATGTCCATGAGACGCCTCCCGGGCCGCTAATTAAGTTCTCGAAGGACTGAGTCTAGCGCGACTGGGCTTCTTTCCCCAGTGCGTCGGTTCCAAATATCCACCTGGCCGTGCTCGAGACCCTTGCCAACGATGACAATATTCGGCACTCCAATGAGTTCGGCGTCACCGAATTTGACTCCCGGGCTGACCTTGAGTCGGTCATCGAGAATGACGGTTTTACCGGTCGCCTCGAAGTCCAAGGCTAGCTGGTTTGCGGCGTCATAAACGCTTTGATCCTTGCCGGCCGCAACGATGTAGACATCGGCTGGACTGACCGCCTCCGGCCAAATCAAACCTTTTTCGTCATTGTTCGCCTCTGCCAAAACCGCGACCAAGCGAGTAACGCCGATTCCATAGGATCCCATTGTCACGGTGACGAGCTTTCCGTTTTCATCGAGCACCTTGAGGTCAAGAGCCTCGGCATACTTACGACCGAGTTGGAACACGTGACCGATTTCGATTCCTCTGGCAAGCTCAAGCGGCCCGGAACCATCCGGAGCCTGATCGCCAGCTCGTACCTCGGCAATGTCGACAACACCATCGGCTTCGAAGTCTCGGCCCTTAACTAAATCAAAGACGTGTTTTTGATCGACATTGGCTCCGGTAATCCAAGCCGTTCCATCTACAACGCGTGGGTCAATCAGGAATCGAATCCCGGTTGCGCTCTCGGTGCCCAAGTGCTGAATTCCGTTTTTTACCGGCCCGATATATCCCTTCACCAGTTCAGGATTCGCAAGGAAGTCCGATTCGTTGGCAGCTTCAACGTCGTTTGGCGAGAATGCAGCCTCGGCTCGTTTGGTGTCAACCTCACGGTCGCCGGGAATTGCTACTACGACAAGCGAACGCTTCCCGGTTGGTGAGGTCAGTGCCAGAACCACGTTTTTTAGAGTGTCAGCGGCAGTCCAGCTTTGACCGTCTGCGCGCTTTACCTTGTCATTGGCAAGTTCGACGAGGGTTTTAATGTTTGGCGTATTGGGTGAATCGTGCACCACCGCGGCCGGTTGACCTTCAATCGCAATGCTTGCTGGAACGACTGTGGCGACGGCTTCAACGTTGGCGGCATAGCCACCCGGCGAGCGCACGAAGGTGTCTTCACCAATCAGAGAAGGCGATAGGAATTCTTCGCTGGCCGAACCACCCATGGCTCCCGCGTCGGCCTTGACGATCACGTAATCGACGCCGAGTCGAGTGAAGATTCGCTCGTAGGCAGATCGCTGCGCCTGATAGGCAAGCTTCAAACCCTCATCGGTCACGTCAAAGCTGTAGGCGTCCTTCATTACGAACTCGCGACCTCGAAGCAGACCGGCTCGTGGTCTAGCTTCATCGCGGTATTTGTTTTGAATTTGGTAAAGGCAAACCGGCAAGTCTTTATAGCTCGAGTACATGTCTTTCACCAGAAGGGTAAACATCTCTTCATGGGTCGGTGCCAACAGGTAATCGGCCTTCTTGCGGTCCTGCAAACGGAAGAGGTTGTCTCCGTATTCCGTCCAACGACCGGTCGCCTCGAAGGGCTCCCTTGGCAAAAGCGCCGGGAAAAATACTTCTTGGGCTCCGGCATTTGCCATTTCCTCGCGAACCACTTTTTCGATTTTAGCCTTGACCAAAAGTCCAAGAGGCAACCAGGTGTAAACGCCTGGAGCGGCGCGACGAATGTAACCGGCTCGCAGCAACAGCTTGTGACTGGCGACCTCCGCCTCGGCAGGGTCTTCTCTAAGCGTGCGCAGAAATAGGGATGAGAGTCTTATAGGCATTAGTCAATGTTACCTGCCAGTCGAGGCAGGTGGGGCGTTGGCTACTTCTCGGTGACCAGAACCTGCGGGCTGCCTACCAAGGTCGGATCCATGCTGGCCGCAAGTCGGTTTGCCTCTTCGATAAGGGTCGCAACGATTTCGCTCTCGGGAACTGTCTTGATGACCTCACCCTTCACAAAAATCTGGCCCTTGCCGTTGCCAGAGGCCACGCCTAGGTCAGCCTCACGAGCCTCACCCGGTCCGTTTACGACACAACCCATAACGGCCACTCGCAGCGGAACGGTCATCTTTTCCAGACCCGCGGTGACGTCATTGGCTAACTTATAGACATCGACCTGAGCGCGCCCACAGCTTGGGCAACTGACAATTTCAAGCTTTCTAGGTCGCAAGTTGAGCGACTCAAGAATCTGTGATCCCACCTTGATTTCCTGAGCCGGTGGCGCGGAAAGCGAGACTCGAATGGTGTCTCCGATGCCTTTCGATAGTAAGGCTCCGAAGGCAACCGAAGATTTGATTGTTCCCTGGAACTCGGGCCCGGCCTCGGTGACCCCGAGGTGAAGTGGCCAATCGCCGCGCTCCGAAAGCAATTCGTAGGCGCGCACCATGATTACCGGGTCATTGTGCTTGACCGAGATTTTGAAGTCGTGAAAGTCGTGTTCCTCGAACAGGCTTGCCTCCCAGACAGCCGACTCAACGAGAGCCTCAGGGGTGGCCTTGCCGTATTTCTGCAACAGGCGAGGGTCGAGAGACCCGGCATTGACGCCAATCCGGATGGAAACTCCGGCAGCTTTGGCTGCCTTGGCGATTGGGCCAACTTGATCGTCGAACTGACGGATGTTTCCCGGGTTTACTCGAACCGCACCGCAACCGGCATCGATGGCCTGAAAAACATACTTTGGCTGAAAGTGAATGTCGGCGATTACTGGAATCTGGGACTTCTTGGCGATGATGTGAAGCACATCGGCATCGTCTTGACTTGGGCAGGCAACGCGGACGATTTCGCAACCGGATGCGGTCAACTCGGCAATTTGCTGCAGGGTTGCGTTGATGTTGGTCGTCGGTGTTGTGCACATTGACTGAACCGAAATCGGCGCACCGCCACCCACGGCAACTTTGCCCACCATGATCTGACGAGTCTGTCGTCTCGGGGTCAAGACCGGAGGTGGAGCCTTTGGAAGTCCAAGGTTAATTGCAGCCACTTAAATTGCTCACTTTCGCGGGGGTCAATTTCAAGTCAAGCATAATTGGGCTTCGAGAAATCCCGTTTTAGGCTCCGATTTGTATCGGATTTATAAAATCGGCCAAAATAAACAACAGGCTCATGCCAATTAGCACCAACCAAACAGCCGTAGTGATGGGAACCATCAGCGCTGTATCGACCGGGCCCGGATTTGATTTTCCGCGCAGTTTGAACCAGCCTCGCTTGAGGATTTCATACAAACCGCCTGCAACATGGCCGCCATCGAGCGGAAGCAGCGGAAGCAGGTTGAAGACAAAGAGTGCAAAGTTCAACGATGCCAGAATGCCGAGCTCCGAGCCCAATTTTTCCTGCCAGGTTGCCCGAGAATCGCTTGCCATGTCGCCAGCGATCTGGGTCACTCCAATTATCGAAACCGGGCCATCGGTTGAGCGCTCACCGCCACCGAAGGTGGACACCGCTACCTTTGAAATCTGCTGGGGTAGGTCGATGATGAGCTTGAAGGTTTGGCCAACACTGTCGCCGGAGGCAACCAAAGCCCCTGCCACCGAGAGCGATTGGTGCTCGTACACCGGCGCAAAGCCGATGAACGGTTGACTCGTCAACACCGGATTCCCGCTCGAGTCGACGATTATTCTTCCGGTGGCCGGGTCGATGCTCGCCCGGGGAATTGAAACCGGTGCAACGCTCAGCTGAAGCGGCTTGCCGTCCCGCAGAATCGACACCGATACGCTCTTCCCGACGAATGGGCGAAGTCGGTCGCGAAGATTTGTGAAGGTGACGCCATCCTTGCCGTCGACCGCAGTGATCCTGTCGCCGGCTTGCATCCCGGCTTTGGCGGCCGGACTCACCGGATCGCTCGCCGAACATTCCCCCGACGGCAATGCCAACGGAACGCAGGCAACAACTTCGGCCACGGTTGCCGTTGGAGTAATCGGGCCGACCCCAACCAGAGCCGAAATCATAAACAGGCAACCAAGCACCAAGTTCATGACCGGACCACCGAGCATGATGATTATGCGTTTGAGAACCGGCAGTTCATAGAAGTTTCGACCCGGCTCATCTGCTCCAAACTGCTGCAGTTGACCAGCTCTGGCCGCTGCCACCTGGCGAGACCAAGCCTTCCAACGGATTTTTTTACCAGGCTTTTCAGGTGGAAACATGCCAACCATTGCGATGTAGCCACCGAGCGGAATCGCCTTTAGGCCGTATTCGGTTTCGCCCTTCTTGCGCGAGAAGACCGTTGGACCAAAACCAACCATGTACTTTTTCACCTTGACACCAAAGAGCTTGGCAGGCACTAGGTGCCCAACCTCATGAAGCGCTATCGACACTCCAACGCCCAGCAAAATGAAGAGGATTCCCCCGACGTACCAAATAGTTTCAATCACAATGTAAATCTAACCGAGCAGTCTGACAGTTTGCTCTTAACGAAAAACTTCGCGGATTTTCCTGTGGATTAGCTGTCGGCACGGGCCATCTGTGCATCGGCCCGAGATCGAGCCCAGGCTTCGGCAGCCAAAACCGTATCCAAAGTCATATTTGCCTCTGGATTGTGGGCATCCACCACTCGTTCGATTAGGCCAACGATTTGGTTGAAGCCGATGCGACCATCGTGGAAGGCGTCAACCGCCTGCTCATTGGCGGCGTTATAAACCGCGGGATACGTCAAACCGGCTGAACCAACCTGTCGAGCGAGTTTTACGGCTCGAAACACGGTTTCATCGAGCGGCTCGAACGTCCAGGTCGAAGCCTTGGTCCAGTCGCAGGCCTCGGCCACATTGGAGACCCGGTTTGGCCAGGACATGCCAAGTGCGATTGGAAGCTTCATGTTGGGCGGTGAGCATTGGGCAAGCACCGAACCATCGATGAACTCAACCATCGAGTGCACCACAGATTGCGGGTGAACCGTCACCGCGATGCGATCGAACGGCACATCAAAAAGTAGGTGAGCCTCGATGATTTCTAGGCCCTTATTGACCATGGTCGCCGAGTTGGTGGTCACGACGCGACCCATTACCCAGGTGGGGTGCGCCAAGGCCTGGGCGGGAGTTACACCCTCGAGTTGCTCGCGCGACCACCCTCGGAATGGGCCACCCGAAGCGGTCAAAATCAGTTTTTGGACTTCGGATTTGGTGCCGCCAAGCAGGCACTGGGCGAGAGCCGAGTGTTCGCTGTCGACCGGCACGATTTGACCGGGGGCAGCCGCCTCGGTTACCAACTTGCCACCCACAATGAGCGATTCTTTATTGGCGAGGGCGAGGGTTTTGCCGGTCTTCAAGGTGGCAAGGGTCGCGGCCAGACCGATTGAACCGGTGATGCCATTGACGACAACGTCAGCACTCAACCGCTCCACCATTTCGGTGGCTGCCGTGGCACCGAGCACTGCGTTCTCTGCAGGGATGTTGAATTGGCGCCGTTGCGCTTCAAGCAGGTCAACGTTGCTGCCGGCAGCTATCCCAACCACTTCAAAAAGATCTGGATTTTCGGCAATCACCTCGAGCGCTTGCGTGCCGATCGAACCGGTTGATCCCAAAATTATTATGCTTCGCATCACTCAATCTTGCCATTATTGACCGGCTACCCCGCGATGCCGCCCTAGCAAGCGTAGACTTGAACACATGAGCGAGTTCAAGATCGCGCAAGAGCGCAAAGTTGCCACCTCCATTCCAGGGCCAAAATCCCAGGAACTCCACGCCAAACGTCTGCAGGCCGTAAGCCACGGCGTTGGTGCGGCTCTTCCCGTCTACATTGACCACGCCAATGGCGCGATTTTGGTCGACGTCGACGGAAACCACTTCATCGATTTGGGCTCTGGAATCGGAGTGGTCTCAATCGGCCACACCAACCAGGGTGTTATCGATGCCGTTTCGGCCCAGGTAGCCAAACTGACGCACACGTTGTTCACGGTCACCCCGTACGCGGCCTACGTTGAGGTTTGTGAAATTCTCAACCGTCACACTCCCGGAGACTTTGAAAAGCGCTCGGCGCTATTCAACTCTGGTTCAGAGGCCGTCGAAAACGCCGTCAAACTAGCACGCAAATTTACCGGTCGTGGCGAAATCGCAGTATTCGATCACGCCTACCACGGTCGCACCAACCTGACCATGGCCATGAACTTCAAAAACATGCCGTACGCCGATGGTTTTGGGCCATTTGCCTCGAGCGTCACCCACGTTCCGATGTCATACCCGTTCCGCGACCCATCCGGCATGACCGGTGAAGAAGCCGCGAAACGTGCCATCACTTACATGGAGAAACGAGTGGGCGCCAAGAATCTTGCGGCCATCGTTATCGAACCGGTTCAGGGTGAAGGTGGATTCATTTCACCGGCTGCCGGCTTCCTAACCGCGCTCGCAACCTGGGCTAAAGAGAACGGCATCGTGGTTGTTGCCGATGAGGTTCAGTCGGGTATCGCCCGCACCGGTCGCTGGTTTGCCAGCGAGTGGGAGCCGACATTCGTTCCTGACCTCGTAACAATCGCCAAGGGAATCGCAGGCGGCATGGTGCTTTCAGCCGTGACCGGTCGCGCTGACATCATGGATTCATCCCATGCCGGCGGAATCGGTGGCACCTTCGGTGGAAACCCAGTTTCTGCCGCTGCAGCCATTTCGGTCTTGCAACAGATTGAAGCCGGTGGCGTGCTAGAAAACGCCACTCGCATCGAAGGCGTTTTGATGTCCCGCCTCAAGGCACTGCAAGCCAGCTACCCGGTAATCGGTGATGTTCGTGGCCGCGGTGCAATGATCGCGATTGAGCTTGTCGAGCCTGGCACGCTAAACCCTAACTCGGCGGCGGTCGACACACTAGTGAAGCACTGCCACCAAAATGGCGTTTTGGTTCTGAATGCCGGAACCTACGGAAACGTCATCCGCTTCTTGCCACCGCTCAACATATCGGATGCGTTGCTCAACGACGCACTCGACGTGCTGACCGAAGGCATCGCAGCTCTCTAGCCCGCAAAGGCTAGGCTGAAAGAGGGATCCGATAGGGTCCCTCTTTTTCACATCCATCGTTTTCAATACAGGATCAAGGGTGATTCACTTTGCACGGTTACCAGGACAGAAACAAGCTGGCTGCTCTATTCGAGGCCGAGGTGGCGCTTTTCGAGGCAACCCACCAGCAGTCAAAGATTGATTACCAAAAGGCTGCCGGGCCCTTGATGAACGGCGTTCCAATGTCTTGGATGGCTAAGTGGCCTGGGCCACACCCGGTTTATGTCGCCGCCGCTAAAGGCTCTCGCTTTACCGATGTCGACGGAATCGAATACGTGGACTTTTGTCTAGGTGATACCGGTGCGATGGTGGGTCACTCCCCCGACGCCTCGGTGGCCGCGATATCGGCACAACTCCAAAAGGGCCTGACCTTTATGCTGCCTACCGAGGATGCCGCGGTGGCCGCGCAGACCCTGGCCGATCGCTTCGGGCTACCGAAGTGGCAGTTCACCCTGACCGCAACCGACGCTAACCGCCATCTGATTCGATACGCGCGCCACGTGACCGGGCGCCACAAGATCATGGTTCACGATTACTGCTATCACGGCACCGTAGATGAAACCTTTGCCAACCTCGATGCCAATGGCAAGACGGTTTCGCGCGAAAACAATATCGGTGCGCCGGTTGAGCTGAGCGAAACCACCATTGTGGTTCCGTTCAATGACTTGGATGCCGCCGAGGCAGCCTTCGCAACGGGAACGGTTGCCGCCGCCCTGATCGAGCCGGCCATGACCAACATTGGCATCGTGCTTCCTGAGGCCGGCTATCTAGAGGGGCTGCGTCTGCTAGCCACGAAGTACGGCGTGATTTTGATTCACGATGAAACCCACACACTGTCGGAGGGCGTGGGCGGTATGACGGCTCGACGTCAACTAAATCCTGACGCCGTGGTTCTCGGAAAAACCATCGGTGCCGGCATTCCAGCCGGAGCCTTTGGTATGAGTGCCGAACTGACCCAGCGGGTGCTCGACAGCGTCCACCTAGAGCACATTGACGTTGGCGGAGTTGG
>CANCKM010000012.1 GCA_947378555.1 Microbacteriaceae bacterium | reverse complement strand
GTGCGCTTGGTGGCCAATGGTGTCATTGTCAATAACACTCAAACTACGGCCGCAATCGACGCTGATCATGATTTTAAAGTTGCCAAGTTATCCACTCGCGAGCGCGAGGTGCTTTCGCTTTACGCATCGGGGCTTTCTTTGAAGCAGGTCGCCTACAACTTAGGGATCGCTCAGGGAACCGCTAAGGATTACATCGACCGGGTTCGCACAAAATACGCCGACATTGGTCGACCCGCGGCCAATAAAACCGAACTTATTCTGAGAGCAATCGAAGACGGTTTGTTAAGCATCTCCGGTTCCGAGGATCTCATTTGAAAAATTCTTACTTCAAACCGGTGTCTGGAAAGACGTTTGCCCTCGCTCGAATCGACCTGATACTTGGTCGAACCTTGGCCGGGTCACTGGCCTTTCTTAGCCTCTTGACTATTCTCAACCTGTTTCCAAGTGCGGATCACTTGAAGCCCGTAGCCTTCTGGGTTACGTTTGGCGCTTTCATTCTTTTGGTTCTCGGCATGAACCTCTCGCAGTTTCTTTTCAACCGTTCGAAGTTTTGGTTTCGAGCACATTCGACCCTCGTGATGATTTTGGTTTTTACATTCCCGCTACAAGTTTCAAACACGAATGATATGCTCGGCCAGTTTGAACCTTGGATGTGGTGGGCATCGGGGCTGGTTCCGCTTTCGGCCGTATTCGGTTTTGGAACAGTAGTGGGGCTTATTACCGCGCTTGTCTTGCCCGTTAGCTGGTTCCTGCTGCGTCAGAGTGCATTCGGCGGGGCGGCATCGCTACAAACTTGCATCGAAGAATCCTCCTACACATTATTGTTTGCCCTCTGCTTCGGCGCTCTGCTCTTGCTTCTTAGAAATCAAGCGGCCGACGCCGATACCGCTAACCAGCTAGCCTCCGAGGCCGCAGCCGAACAGGCGAGGGTGGATGCCCTCGAGCGGGAGCAGCTAAGGCTCGATGCGTTGGTTCACGATCGGGTGTTGACCACCTTGGTTTTGGCGGCCAGAGCTAACAATCCGAGCGATGAGTTGCTGGCGTACCAGGTTGCCAACGAGGCTCTTGGCGATCTAGACAAAATGCGAACGGCTTCGGGAGTGGCCGAACCGGGCGTGACGGTGGCTTCGCTATTTTCGGCACTAAAGGCGACCATCGGCTGGATGACGGGCGACGTCGAGGTGTTGATTGACTCGAGCAATGACACTCCCGTTCCCGCCGCCGTTGCAGCTGCTATCACCGAGGCCACCCTTCAGGCCGTATCAAACTCCCTGCAGCATGCCGGGCCAAGAACCAAGTTGCGCCAGGTGAGACTCAAAGCGCAAAAACGTGGAATGAAGTTGGTGATCCTTGACGACGGCAAAGGTTTTAGACCCTCCAACATTCCGCAGAACCGACTGGGTGTTCGAGTCTCGATGATTGGTCGAGTTGAGACGGTCGGAGGTCGGCTTTTTATCGATTCCCATCTTGGTAAGGGAACGACAATAATCATGGATTGGGCCGAGCATTGATTCATATTCCGCGTTGGTTAGTTGCCACTCTCGCCTTGGCTTTTTCGATGTATCACCTAGTGGTCGGTGCGTACGGCATTGCCGGCTATGACAATCCGGGTATTGGTCTTGTCGCTCTCCTAATCTATTTCCTCTGCGCTAGCCTTTCAATAACCGCCTACCCAGGTCTCATCCTTCCTAGATTTCAAGCGCTGCTCAACATTGGTGCGGCCGTGGCCGTTCCTTCACTGGTAAATTCCCAAATCAGCACCGATCTGGCAGGAAGCTGGGCTACCTGGTACGTCGGCGGCATCGGCATTTTGTTGGCGGTCACCGCGGTGAGGGGCAGGGCCTTCTTTTCCTGGCTTGGGTTCGTTGCCCTGCTTGGACACGTGGTGCTGTGGGGTGGCGTTGGTTTTATTGGCTCCTCGGGAATCGTCGGGGCTTTCCTATATATCTCGGCAGGGCAGGGAATGTCTCGGGGCCTGAATCGAACTTCGAGACTGGCTCAGGAGTTTCGTGAACAGGCTTCGAGTGCCGCCGTTTTAGCGGCTCAAAGAACCGTGTTGCGCATCGAAAGACAACAGCTCTTCGATAGGACACTAAATACGGCGCTTCCAACTCTCAGAAGCATCGTCACTCGCGCCGGCAAGTTGAATCCACAGGAGCGAACCCAAGCCCTGATTCTCGAAGCCCAGCTACGCGATGAAATCCGAGGGCGAAAACTGCTCAGCGCAAACGTGCGAGATGCGGCACATCAGGCTCGAGCTCGCGGGGTCTCGGTTCTGTTTCTGGACGATGGCGGGTTAGATGGGGTTGTCTCGGCCGAGGTCGATGATATTCACGACAAAATCGCCAATGCCATCCACAGCGTGTTAGACGGTCGCGTCACAATCCGCGCTGTTCGGGGCGAGACCTTTAAGGTGACCGTCGTTGCCTCAAGGGCAGGAACTTCAAAGCCGGATCTTTGGCTCAAGTTCTCTTAGGTGTTTTGATTTCCCCCAGAGGGCCTGAAGCCCATTGCTAGGCTTCAGGCCCATCCCCGCGGTTAACCACGCATCCCCTTTTCAGCACTGGCTAACCCGGCTAGAAAACCAAAAATTTTCTAACACTACTATTGTCGTATTGGGATACCTGGCTGAAAAGCCCCCAAAACGGGGGACAAGAGTTGCGATTTGGCAACTGTTATTTCTCGAGCGCTCTTCTTAGGGTGTCTAGAGGCAGACCGCCCAAATTTAGGGCGAGCTTGTGGAACTCTTTGATGTTCCAAGAGTCGCCAGCGCGGGCCTTGGCTTCGTCCCGAATCTGCTCCCAAACTCGTTGCCCAACCTTGTAGCTCGGGGCCTGTCCAGGCCAACCAAAGTAACGGTTGACCTCAAAGAAAACGAACTGCTTGGACATATTGACGTTTTTGCCCATGAAGTCCAGCGCGTACTCAAAGTCCCATTTGCCTTGGCCGTCTAGGCGATCCTTGCCAAGGTGGACTCCGATGTCGAGCACAACTCGAGCCGCGCGCATGCGCTGCCCATCGAGCATTCCAAGGCGGTCACCCGGGTCATCTAGGAAACCGAGATCTGCCATCAAACGCTCGGCGTAAAGGGCCCAACCTTCTCCGTGCCCCGAACACCATGACGCCTGGCGGCGCCAGTTGTTCAGTTCAGACCGGTTGTAGACGGCCTGCGCAATCTGCAGGTGGTGGCCCGGAACACCCTCGTGGTAAACGGTTGTGGTTTCGCGCCAGGTGTTGAACTCCTCGACGCCAACTGGAACCGACCACCACATGCGGCCAGGACGACTGAAATCATCGGTTGGGCCGGTGTAATAAATTCCACCGTGCTGGGTTGGAGCAATCATGCATTCGAGTTTGCGAATCGGCTCGGCAATTTCAAAGTGGGTGCCGCCGAGTTTTTCGATGGCAGCATCCGAAAGCTTCTGCATCCATTCCTGCAACGCTTTGGTGCCGTGCAGTTTGCGGGCTGGGTCGTTATCCAAAAACTCAATTGCCTCTTCAACCGATGCGCCAGCCTTGATTTCATTGGCTACCCGGTTCTGTTCTGCGGTGACCCGAGCCAGTTCCTCAATGCCCCACTGGTAGGTTTCGTCTAGGTCAACCTCGGCACCCAAAAAGCTTCGGCTGAAGAGCTGGTAGCGCTCGCGACCGATTGCATCAACCGGATTGGCGTTTGGCAAGAGCTGCTGCTTCAAAAAGTCGCCAAAGGCAGAGTATCCGGCGGTGGCGGTTTCGGCCGCCGCCACAATCTCGGCCTTCAATGCCTCTGGAAGTTCGCCTTCGGCCAGAGCCGCATTGGCAGCGAAGGTCCTAAAGAAGCCATTTCCGCCGGTGATTTGTTCGACCTGTGCGATTACCTGGTCAATCTGGCGCAGCGCCGGGGTGTCCTTGGCCTCAATGCCCTCGGTGAGGCTCTCGGTGTACCCCTCAAGGGCAGCCGGAACCGAATTCATGCGTCCAACCAGATTGCGCCAGTCCTGTTCGGTGGCGGTTGGTGACAGGTCAAAAATGTCTCGGATTCCCTGAGCCGGCGAGGCAATCACGTTCATGTCGCGGCGGTAAAGCTTTGCCGCATAAAACTCTTGCTCTAGGTTCAGGCGATTTTGCATCGCGTGCAGTGTGACCTCATCGGTTGCATCGCGCACGGTGGCTGCTGCCAGTTCGGCCAATACCCGGCTGCGTTCGGCGGCGTTTCTGGCTTCCGCCGCCGGAGAGGCGTCATCTAGTCGATCTTCGCCACCGGCTCGACCAATGTAGGTCGAGAAACTTGGGCTTAACTCCGCCATGCGGTCGACCCAGCGGTCGGCTATTTGGTCAATCTCAGAAGGTTCGCGCGTCATTGCATTTTCCATTCATTCGTTGGTTGTTTTTTAGTCGAGCCCCGGGCGGTAGCTTGCGGCCCACTGGCCAAACCCTGGAGTAAGTGTCGATCGCAAGACCCTGTCGTTTCTGGCCCAGGTTGATTTAGGTTGAGCAACTACTCGGTGCCCGAGCGATAACTCTTCGGAGTGAGCCGCCTGCAGCAGGGCAATCACAACGGCCAACTCTTCTGGGGTCGGCGTGCCTCTAACCACGCGCATGGCGGCTTGCAGTTCGTCTTCGGGTAGCTGGGAGTCGCTCATTAGAGTGGAATGTTTCCGTGCTTCTTTGGCGGCAGGTTGGCGCGCTTGGTCTTCAGGGCTCGAAGTGCCTTGATGACGTTGGCTCTAGTAGCCGAAGGTTCGATTATTCCATCTAGCTCACCGCGCTCGGCGGCCAAGAACGGACTTGCCACGTTGTAGGTGTATTCCGCGGCGAGCCTTGCGCGCACGGCGGCAACATCTTCACCGGCGGCTTCGGCCTTTTTGATTTGATCGCGGAACAGGATGTTCACCGCTCCTTGGCCTCCCATTACCGCGATTTCGGCCGTTGGCCAAGCCAGGTTTATGTCGGCTCCCAGCTGCTTTGAACCCATGACGATGTAAGCGCCACCGTAGGCCTTGCGGGTGATGACCGTGACCAGTGGAACGGTCGCTTCGGCGTAGGCGTAAAGCAGTTTGGCGCCGCGGCGAATAACTCCAGCCCATTCTTGATCGGTGCCCGGCAGGTAGCCCGGAACATCTACCAGCGTCAAAATCGGAATCGAGAAGGCGTCGCAAAAGCGAACGAATCTAGCGGCTTTTTCGCCGGCGTCAATGTTGAGAGTGCCTGCCATGGCCTGTGGCTGGTTGGCCACAATTCCAACGCTTCTGCCGTCCATGCGGGCGAACCCGATGAGAATGTTTGGCGCAAAGAGTGGCTGAACTTCTAGGAATTCACCAGAATCAACCACCGTTTCGATGATTTTGCGCATGTCGTAGGGCTGGTTTGGAGAGTCGGGGATGATGGTGTCTAGAGACAGATCATCGTCGCTAACCTCAAGCGAATCGGCACCCTCATAGACCACGGATTCGGATAGGTTGTTTGCTGGCAAGAAGCCAAGCAGCGCTCTCGCGTAGTCGATGGCATCGTCTTCATCAGAGGCCAAGTAGTGAGCAACGCCGGAGGTTTTGTTGTGGGCCAGCGCGCCGCCCAACTCTTCCATGCCAACGTCTTCACCGGTCACGGTCTTAATAACGTCTGGGCCGGTCACGAACATGTTTGAGGTTTTATCCACCATGATCACGAAGTCGGTAAGCGCAGGTGAATAAACCGCGCCACCGGCAGCCGGACCCATGATGATTGAGATCTGCGGGATTACTCCAGAGGCCATGGTGTTGCGCTTGAAAATCTCACCGTACTTGCCGAGGGCAATGACACCCTCTTGAATACGCGCGCCTCCGGAATCGAGGATTCCGATTAGTGGAACGCCGGTGGCAATTGCCAAATCCATCACCTTGATGATTTTGTTTCCGGCAGCCTCGCCGAGTGAACCACCGAAAATGGTGAAGTCTTGAGAGAAAACCGCAACCTGACGCCCGGCGATGGTTCCTAGGCCGGTGACTACCGCGTCACCGTATGGGCGATTCTTTTCCATGCCGAAAGCAGTCGAGCGGTGCCTAACGAATTCGTCAAGCTCCTCGAATGAACCCGGGTCAAGCAGCATGTCGATGCGCTCGCGCGCGGTCTTTTTGCCCTTGGCGTGCTGCTTGGCGATGGCTGCTTCACCACTGGCAAAAACTGCCTCGTGGTATCGCTTGCGCAAGTCCTCAAGGCGCCCAGCGGTGGTTAACAGTGGGGTTTCGTTTTCGGCGGTCAAGGTCGCTCCAAAGTTTCGGGGAATGAGCCAACTCTACCGAAGCCCGGTAGCCGCTTATTTGCAGGTTTGCTACTGCAGTTTTAGCTCTTTGCTAGTGGAATCCTACCAAAAATCGGTTGAAAACTGATTCGCGCCAATCGCGCTACTCTGAAAGCTATGCAATTTCACGCCGCTCGCTCGCTAGCGACCAACTTCGATTTCGTTCCGGTCACCGGTTCAACCAACACCGACCTCGTGGCCTCGGCGATTGCCGCGCCAAGCGAGTATCCAGACTTTTCGGTTCTGGCTACCGGTTCGCAAACCGCGGGTCGAGGCAGGGCCGGCCGAGACTGGGTTGCCCCCGCCGGCAGTTCGCTTGCCGTCTCGGTTTTGCTCAGACCAACAATCCAGCCGGAACAACTGGGCTGGCTGCCGCTCTTGGCCGGGCTGGCCATGGCAAATACCGTCGCCGACTTTTTGCCAACCGCAACCGTGACCTTGAAGTGGCCAAACGATGTCCTGGTTGGTGAACACAAAATCTCAGGAGTTCTGAGCGAACTGCTACCCGATCTCTCTGGTGTGGTCGTTGGCGCCGGAGTCAATCTCACCCAGTCGTTAAATGAACTTCCTATTCCAACCGCAACCTCCTTGGCGATTGAGGAGGCCTCGGCATTCGCAGATGCCAAAGGTCAAGAGTTGAGTCTGGTGCTGACGGCCTATCTAACCGAACTAAAACGGCTTTATACCGAATTTGTCGCGGCCGGTTGCGATGCAACCGCAAGCGGGTTACGCGATCATATAATCGCCAGTTGCGGAACCATTGGTCGCCTGGTGCGGGTTATTTTGCCAGCGCAGCAAGAACTAATCGGCAAAGCTCTGACAATCGAAAACACCGGACGGCTGGTTATTGCAACCGATGGCACCGGGGAACTCACCGCGGTGGCCGCCGGAGACATAATCCATCTTCGACTCGCGATTTGAGCGTTCCCGCCCAAGCTTTCAGGCACAATTGATTTTGTGAGTTTTGAATACGAGCAGCGGTTGATTCGCATGCGCCCGCGCGGTGGTCGGCTTTTTTTGCCAACCCTGCTGCTTGGCCTCGCCGCTTTCTTGATGGGCTTCGGATTCGACTATTTGACCGAGGCCTGGCAACAATATTTGGTCTTTGGATGCGCCGTTGCGCTTGCACTTTTTGGCTGGTTGATTCCCCTGCTGCGTTACCTGAGCACCTGGGTTGAGATCACGACCTCGCGAACCATGAGCCGTTCCGGTTTATTCGGCCAACACTTCGAAGAGTTGAGCCACGCCCAAGTAAAGCGAGTGGAACTCATCGGTCGCAAAATTTACCTGATTGTTGACGATGAGGTTGAGTTGGAATTGAAATCCGTCGCCAAACCCAAATTGGTTGCGGCTGAACTTGCAAAGCTGGTGGCACATTGAATGAAAAACTAAGCTCCAATGAATTTCGGGTCGGAGTCATTGGCGGCGGTCAACTGGCACGCATGATGACGGTGCCCGCAATAAACCTTGGACTCGACCTGCGCGTCTTGGCCGAGGTCGAGGGTTCGAGCGCCCACTTGGCTGCCAGAGTGGTGGGGGACTACAACGACTTGACGGTGCTGCGCGCTTTTGCGGCCACGGTTGATGTCATAACCTTCGATCACGAACACGTTCCACTCGATTTGCTGCGAGCGCTCGAAGCCGATGGCGTTTCGGTGCAACCGCCCTCACGTGCCTTGGCGTTTGCTCAAAACAAACTTGAGATGCGAGTGCGGCTGAGCCAACTTGAGTTGCCGTGCCCAGATTGGGCCGAGGTCGACTCGGCCGCATCCATCGACGCTTTTATCGCCAACCACGGCGGGGTCGCTATTTTGAAGACCCCCATCGGCGGTTATGACGGCAAAGGGGTGCGGGTGGTTCGCTCGGCACAAGATGCCGCCGATTGGCTGAGCCCAGAGGGTCTTGCCAAGGCCGGTGGCCGGCTGCTGATTGAAGAGAAGGTCGAGTTCGTGCGCGAGTTGGCGCAACTGAGCGCTCGCCGCCCGAGTGGGGAGTTCAAGGCCTGGTCACTGGTGCAAACCACCCAGCGCAACGGCGTTTGTTCCGAGGTGCTTTCGCCAGCGCCGAACGCGAGCGAGAAAACCCTTGCCCAAGCCGCAGCAATCGCCGAGCAAATCAGCGAGGGTTTGGGCGTCACCGGGGTTTTGGCGGTCGAAATGTTTGAGACCGAAGATGGTCGCTTGCTCATCAACGAACTTGCCATGCGCCCGCACAACTCTGGCCATTTTTCGATCGAGGGTTCGGTCACCAGCCAGTTCGAGCAGCATCTGCGAGCCGTGCTTGATTTGCCACTTGGCTCAACCGCGCCAACCGCCGCCCACGCCGTGATGGTGAATCTGCTCGGGGTTGACGACGTTGAACAGTTTTTCGGCCATTATCAAGACACGATGGATGCCGCCCCCAACGCCAAGTTGCACAACTATGGCAAGTCGGCTCGTGCCGGCCGCAAGATGGGGCATGTCACCGTGGTTGGCGAAGACTCGGAAGCGGTTTTGGCCGAGGCCAGACTTGCCGCCGAGACACTGGTCGGCAATTAGTCTTTTCGGGTAAAATTGCGAGGGTATAGGCAGCTTGCCCATCCAGAAGGAGTCGCTCTTGAACGCAGCAATCGTTGGCGTAGTTATGGGTTCGGATTCCGACTGGTCGGTAATGAAAGATGCCGCCGACACTCTTAAATCGTTCGGCATCGCCTTTGAGGTCGAAGTCCTTTCGGCTCACCGCACCCCAGAGCGCATGATCGAGTGGGGCAAGGCCGCAGCCGGTAGAGGCCTAAAGGTGGTCATTGCCGGCGCCGGCGGCGCAGCTCACCTGCCAGGCATGCTCGCCTCGGTGACCACTCTTCCGGTTATCGGAGTACCGGTGGCCCTGGCCAAGCTGGATGGCCTCGATTCACTGCTATCCATCGTTCAAATGCCTGCGGGAATTCCGGTTGCCACGGTGTCAATCGGAGGGGCCAAGAACGCGGCGATTTTGGCGGCCAGAATCATTGGTGCCTTTGACGAAGCAATCGAGCTGAAACTGCGCGATTTCGCTGAGTTGCTCACCGAAGAGGTCGGCCAGAAGAATGCGAAATTGAAATCTCAAATTTGACCTATCGCCCCAATCGAGCGGCCAGGCCATCGGCCCTCGAGCGAAGCCCGTTTCGAAACGTTGAAACCGCAAGCCCAGAGCAGATGTGGCGCCGCGCTCGTTGGCTGATGCTGCTGACGCTGCTAATTCCGGGAAGTGCGCAACTGGTTGCCGGCAACCGCAAGCTCGCCAGGGTCGCTTTGTTCCTGACTCTTTTGGCTTGGGCTTCGATTGCACTCTTTGGTCTGATTTATCTGGTAAACCGAGGTTGGTTTCTAAGCATTATTGCTACCCCGTGGCTTGATTCGGCCGCCTCGGTGATTTTCAGTTTCACCGCATTCTTTTATGCCCTAATCACCCTCGATACGCTCAGGCTCGTGAAGCTTGGCCGCCTAACCGGCGCCGCTCGGTGGGTGAGTCTTTCCGCCCTGCTGGTTCTTGCCATTTTTGGAAGCTCGATTGCTGCGACCGGGGCGAAGGTGGCAACCCAAGAGGGCCAACTGATTAGCAAGGTCTTCGAGCGAGGTGGCTTCACCGCCCAAGCCGACGGGCGATACAACATCCTCATGCTCGGCGGCGATGCCGGTTCAGATCGTTTTGGCCTTCGACCAGACAGCATCTCGGTGCTGAGCATCAACGCCACCACCGGCCAAACACTCAACATCGGTATTCCCAGAAACATGCAGCGGGTCAACTTTGTGGCTGGCTCACCGATGCGCCAAATCTATCCCGATGGATGGTCCTGCGGCATCGATTGTTTGATCAACGCAATTTACAAAGACGTCACCGACAATCACGCCGATGCCTACCCAAACGCGGTGAACCAGGGCTCTTCGGCCGGTGTTGAAGCAACCAGAGAAGCTGTCGAATGGGTCACCGGCCTAAAAATTCAGTCCTACATTTTGGTTGACATGTCTGGATTTGAGCGGCTCATCAACGCCCTTGGCGGGGTCAATATCAACGTCAAATATCGCCTTCCAGTTGGTGGCGGCGAAGACATCTATGGCCAACCCATAAATGTGCGGCGCTGGATTGAACCGGGATACCAGCACCTGAACGGCAAGTATGCCCTGTGGTATGCCCGTGCCAGACACGGAACCAGTGACTACGCTCGCATGGCACGCCAGCGCGAGGTAATCAACGCAATCGTTCAGCAATCCGATGCTGCCAATCTTTTGACCCGTCTCGAAAAAATCGCCAGAGCGGGTGAAAAGCTGATTAAAACTGATATCCCAAGCCCAATGCTCGGGCAGTACGTTGACCTGGCGCTCAAAGCCAAAGCCATTGGTTTGAAACCGATTGAACTGGTGCCGCCAGAGTTCGACATGATTCACCCCGATTTCACAGCAATTAGAGCGAAGATTAATCAGGCCCTTGTGGCCGAAAGCGTTGCGCCCTAAGTATTGGTCGCAGAACTAGGAGCGAAATGTTCAAAAAGATTTCTGCAGCGGCAACCATAATCGCACTGAGCCTTGCGCTTAGCGGCTGCACCGTTTTTTACCCCCACTGGGGCGAAACTGCCATGCCGACCCCAACTAAAACGACCTCACCATCTTCGAGCGCAAGCATTGAACCAAGCCCGAGCGAGAGTGCAACTGCCAGTGCTAGCCCAAGCGCCGCACCAAAGAACAAGGCCGTCCTCGAGGTTCTTTCGTCTGAGGTGGATTCAGAAACCGGGCTGTTAACCGTGGTGGCTCAGGTGGTAAACACTGCAGAGGGTGGCGGTCGTTGCACCCTAAAGTTCATCAGCGGTTCGACTTCGAAAACCGTTTCAGCTGCCGCCGAAGCCAACGTGGATACCACCCAGTGCTTCCCGCTCGAACTAAACCTAGCTGACTTGCCATCGGGCACCGGTGCCATCAGCGTCTCTTATGATTCGGTCGGCTTCGCAGGTTCAACCGGGTCCGAGGCGGTCCTGATTCCTTGATGAGGGGCGGTTGGTGGCGCATATTGGCTTTCGCAGCGGTAACGCTGCTGGCCACTTTTGGGCTGACCGCTATTAAGTCGCAGGTGCAGCCGGCTCAGGCCGCCACCGCTTCGCGTTTTGACCCCGGTCTGATTATCAGCGACAGCGTCTTTTATGACTTTGGCACCATGAGCGTTGATCAAATCCAGCGCTTCTTGAACTCCAAGGTCACTAAATGTGCCGCAACCACGGGCCCAACCTGCCTCAAGGATTACCGCATGGACACCCCGGCGAAAGCCGCGAGTGACGGCCGTTGCTCGGTGTTAGAGGCCAAGCTCGATCAAAGTTCGGCTGAGATCATTCATGACATTGCCGTTGCCTGTGGCATCAACCCGCGAGTTCTGTTGGTGGTTTTGCAAAAGGAACAGGGTCTGGTGCAGGCTTCGAAACCCACGGCCTACATGTATCGAGCGGCCCTTGGCTACGGCTGCCCCGACTCAAAACCGGAAATCTGTGGCAAGGGTCTTTGGGCTGGGTTATTCAATCAGTTGCACACCGGTGCCGGTCAATTCCAGTGGTACGGCGACCCGAGGGGATCCTTCACCTACCTAAAACCAGGTCGCACAATCAAGCGACCCTATTCGCCAAACTCCTACGCAACCTATGACAAGAATGGCAATATCAAGCAGGCAGCCACCTGCGGCTTCAAGTCGTTTCTGCTAAAAAGCCAAGCCACCGCGGCCCTTTATTACTACACCCCGTACACACCAAACGCGTCCGCCATGAAAAATCTCTATTCAACGGGGGATAGCTGCAGTGCCTACGGAAACCGCAACTTTTGGCGTTTCTACACCGACTGGTTTGGTTCAACCATCGGTGGCGGATTCCTGTTGCAAAGCGATGGATCAGGAACCTATCTGATCATTGACGACACGAAATATCCGATCGAAGACCCCGCCCTAGTTGAGGCCCTGGCACCCCTTGGGCCGCTCGGCTCGGTGTCGGTGGATTATCTAAACAGCTTCAAGAACGGGCCAGTTCTGAACCGATTGGTCAAATCCGAGGGCGGCCGCTACTTCTTCGTTGACGGTGGAAAAAAGTATCCGGTTGATTCCTGCGAGCTCGCCAAACTACTTGGCCTCAACTGTGACAGCGCGGTTACGCTAAGCGCCTCGCAAATGGCGGCCCTAGTTTCCGGCCCGACAATGACCACCTTGGTTGCCGGAGTGAAACCGGCCCCGACCACTGCCGAGCCAAATCCCGTAGCGAGCGACCTGTACCTCATCGACAACGGCGTGAAACGTGAAATCCTCGACGTCGAGTCGGCCGAAGCCGCGGCGCTGCACCTGAGTGACAAGGCACCGGTATCCATCGCCGCTTTTAGCAATCTGCCATGGGGTGCCCCAATCGCGCGCGACGGCAGTTATTTGAGCAACCGCGAAACTGGGCAGCACGGAGTGATAATCGCCGGTCGCTACTTTGCCATCGACGCGGCAACCGACACCGATTTCGACTTCGCCAAGTGGTTTGATGCCTCGACCGGTTCGCTTTCCGGCGGGGCGATTCACGCCATCGACACGGGCTTGGTTGTCAAAAGCATCGTCTCTGATGATGCCGGCGGCTATTACCTGTTGACGCCGACCGGCAAGCGGCTCATTAGCAATGGCCCAGATTTTGCGGCCGATGCCACGATTTTGCCGACCGCTTTGTTGGCGCGAATACCAACCCTGCCAGAGACCCTTAGCGCACCGTTTTTTGCCAAAACCGCGAGCGCCAAAACCGTGTATCTGGTTGGTGACGGAATGCGTCGGGCAACCCTGAGCGCCGCCGATCGCAACCGCTTCAAATCCCGGTTGGCCATGCCTGAGGTTCAGGTGCTGGCAGCCTCGGCGCTGAACAATATCGTTGCCGGCCCGGTATTGCTCGCCCCTGGGGCGCTAGTGAAGACCAAGGCTTCGGCGCAGCTATTTTTGGTCGATGGATACGCCCGCGCCCTCAAACTCAGCGCCAACCAAGCGCCAAGCGAACTGTCGGCCGCAAAGGTGCGCACCGTCACTCAGGCTCAACTGGTTGGCTACTCAACCAAGTCGAAACTCGCTTGGTTGAAGGTGAGTTGCGCTGGGCAGGAATACCTTTTCGTGGCTGGGCAACTGCGCCCGATTCTGAGCGAGTACAGCCGCAGTTATCCATCGTCGGCCGTCAACCTCGATGCTCTAACCTGCGAGGTTATGCCCAAATCGAGCAGCGCGCTAGGCCGGTTTATCACCACCCCGACCGGGCTGATTTATCTGATTCAAAATCAACAAAAGCGTCTGGTGCCAACCAAGAAGCAGTACCTGGTGTTGCGCGGTGCCACCCCGGGCGCTTATCGGGTTTCGAATAATTTCGCGGCATCCATCCCGATTGGCAAGCCGGTTCCGTTGACCGTAAAAACGCCGATTGCAGTTGCCGGCGAAAACCCAGACCCATCGCCTACCGCTTCTCCGACAGCAACCCCAAAGCCAACGGTTACACCCAAACCAACGCCCTCGGCAACCAGCGCGCTTCGCTACTACCGAGTTAGAGCCGGCGACACCCTAACCACCATTGCCAAAAAGTTTGCGGTCACCGTGACGGCGCTGCGCACGGCAAATAAACTAACCTCGGATCTGATCAGGATTGATCAGAAGCTGCTGATTCCCTGATCGGCAGCAACGGTTCATTGACCTTAATCATGAATATGCAGATCAGAATCCAACCGTTTTCAACCAGCATGCGACTCTCGGTGAGGTTCTGCACCAGAATTCCGGCGAAGACCAAGATTGGCCAAAGATAAAGCGGGCTGGTTTGCCGCACCGCAAGCTGCCAAAGTTTTACGAAGGTCAAAACCAGCAGTGGAACGAAAAGCAAAATGCCAATCAGACCCAACTGCATAGTGATGTCTAGATAGGCGTTGTGGGCGTGATACTGCTGCACGCCACCCACCTCGACCAGATGATCGAGAGGTTTAGCTCCCGGCAACCAATAGCCGATCCAACCCCAACCCTGCACGGGGCGCTTGGAGATAAGTTTTGCCACTTCAAACCAGATGTGACCGCGACCGCTGGCATCGGGGGCTTTGCCAATGAAATCGAAGATGAAGTCGCGGTACTGCACCACGTAAAAGGCGGCCATGAAAGCGCCGATCCAAGAAACTCGGTAAAGCCGGTGGCGGTCTTCGCGGTTTCGACCCTCCGCAAGCAGTGCGACTACGGCGCTTGCAATGACGGCGATTACCGCGAACATAATGCTTGCCGACCGCGAGAGGAACAGGCACATCAGGGCAAGACCAAAGCCGCCAAAACTTATCCATCGACTGGTGTTTTTAATGAGGTATTCGACTGCAAAAAAGATGCAACCGAGCAAGGCAATAAAGCCGAGCAGGTTCGCGTTTCCGAGGATTCCCTGAATGCGCTGACCGGTTAGTAAGTGGCCCTGAACCCAGTCGGCGGCGCCGGTCTGAGCGGGCTGCCCGATGAAGTTGGTGACCAGCGGGGCAATCGGTCCGCGCACCACCAAAGCCGCGTATAACTCAAGAAGCACAGAGGTGACGAGGATGAAGCGCAGGGTGTTGCTAAAGAGCCGAAGCAGCTCGTGCCAGGTAAATCGACTGACTAAAAATAGTGCCGAGAGCGTTGTGATTGCCTGGGCGCCAAAACCGGCGAGGGTAAAAAGTTGGTAGTTCGACCACAGGGCGCTGAGCAACATAAGACCCAAAAAAGCCCAAAGCAAAAATGGGACTCGTTTCAGGGTTTGGGTTGGTCGGTTGCGAAAGAAATCTATTGCCAGGAGAGTCACCGAAATGGCCACCAGTGCCGCCCAGCCGTACCAACCAACGGTGTATCGCACCGCGTCACCGGCGAGGGCAATAAAGAGCAACAGGTAGGCAAGGTAGGTTTCGCCTCGGTGTGCAGCGCTGGTTTGATCAACCACAACGCGTGTCGGGCGAGTCAGTGATTTCATGGCAACCTTTGATTTGCGGCAGGGCTCAAGTTTAACTTGGGTTACGGTAAGTTGCTCTTAGGTCTCTTGCAGTCAAGACTGCCAGTTATATTTTTAATCAGCCAGAAGGGGCAGCTTGATTTTAAAAATAACCAACACCGCGCGAGATTATGCGTGGGGTTCGCATTCCCTCATTCCGGATTATTTTGGATTGCCGGCAACCGGAAAGCCGATGGCCGAGGTTTGGTTTGGAACCCACGATGGATCTTTGGCAACCGTGGTTGGGTCACCAGAGCAGACCCTGTTGGCCGCCATCGGGGGCAAACCACTGCCGTTTTTGCTGAAGATTCTTGCCGCCGAGGAGCCGCTTTCGATTCAGGCTCACCCAAATCCGGCTCAGGCTGAAGCCGGCTTTGCCCGCGAAAACGCGGCCGGAGTGCCACTTTCTGCCTTTGAGCGCAACTATAAAGACGATCGGCATAAGCCCGAAATGCTCGTCGCGCTGACCGATTTCGAGGCGCTCTGTGGTTTTCTTGAAATCGATGCCGCTGTCGAACTGCTGACTGCTCTGCAAGCCGTGTCCAAGCCATTACTGGCCGAACAGCTGAGTCTTTGGGCGCAGGGGATTGCCGAAGATAACAACTACAAACCGGTGTTTGGTTTAATTTCGAGCCTTAACGGTGACGCGCTGGTTGAGCTGCAGTTGCAACTCGAGAGTGCCTTCTCGAAACTCGGGCCCGATTCAGAGTTTGCCGAGCGCGGTCGAATGATTGCCAAACTGCATGCTCTGCACCCCGGTGACCGCGGTGTTTTACTCGCGCTTCTGATGAATCACGTCTGGCTCAGGCCAAACGAGGCGATTTTCTTGCCTGCCGGAAACATCCACGCCTACCTTGGTGGTTTGGGAGTCGAAGTCATGGCAGCTTCCGACAACGTGCTGCGTGGCGGGCTAACCCCAAAACATATCGATGTCCCCGAGTTGGAAAATGTCCTAGATTTTTTGCCCTGCTCGCAACCAAGATCCAAACCAAAAGAGCTGGCAACCGGATTATTTGAGTATCCGGCCGCTGTCGACGACTTTTTGCTCTATCGCGCCGAGCTGAGCGGCAGCACGGTTATGGCCGAACTGAACCTACCTGCCAGTGCGATTGTGCTTTGCACCGCCGGTGAAGTCTCACTGAGCAACAGCATTGGAGAAACCCAGTTGCTTCGCCGAGGCGAAGCCGCCTTCATCGCCAAGGACGCGAAAAGCTTTTCGCTAGCCGGATCCGGAACCGCTTTTCTGGCAACCTCGGCGGTTAACTAGGGTCTAGAACTCGGCGGCGCTCCAAGCGCTCTCGATTATGTCTTTCAAATCATGTTTGGCACTCCAGCCAAGGGTCTCTCGAATGCGAGTGACGTCGGCGGCCAAGGCTGGTGGATCGCCGGCGCGACGAGGCAGCACTTCGGTTTCAAAATCGATACCCGTGACTCGGCGAACCTCGGCCAGCACCTCGAAGACGCTCGAGCCCTTGCCGGTTCCAACGTTGAAAACCGATTCGCTTCTCTCGTCTAGGTCGAGGTATTCCAGGGCGCTCAGGTGAGCTTCGGCCAGGTCCAGCACGTGAACATAGTCTCTGATGCAAGAGCCATCAGGGGTGGCGTAATCGTCGCCGAAAACCGCAGGCTTATTACCGGCCTTGAGA
The DNA here is from genome assembly GCA_947378555.1 of Microbacteriaceae bacterium. Lineage (GTDB taxonomy): Bacteria > Actinomycetota > Actinomycetes > Actinomycetales > Microbacteriaceae > Rhodoluna. The sequence goes on along the minus strand of CANCKM010000012.1, from coordinate 14,874 downwards.
GCGGCGAAGACAATCGGAACCAAGTTGGCTACCGCGGTGTCGGCAAGTTCCGGCCAACCGGCCCCGGCAACGTTGAAGTAGCGAAGGTTTGCCGCGCGAAGACCCCAGGCGCGAGTGGCATTTGCCACCATCCATTCGCCAATCAGCTTGGTTTCGCCGTACGGGTTGATTGGGTGGCAATCGTAATCCTCGGTGACCTGGCCAACATCTGGCATTCCATAGGTTGCCGCGCTGGATGAGAAGACCAGCTTGTTTACCTTGTTGTCTCGCATGGCAACCAAAAGATTCGCGAGTCCACCAACATTCTGCTCGTAATACCATTCCGGTTGTTCAACCGATTGGCCAACTTGCTTGCGGGCGGCAAAATGAATCACCGCGGTGACGTCGTATTGGCGCATGGCTTTGCCGAGGTGGTCCTGGGCGTCTGGGCCTGCCAGATCAAGCTCGATTAGGCGAGCCGATCCCAACCTCGAACCGTCACCGGTTGAGAGGTCGTCAATGACGATGACGTCCTCGCCGCGCAACTGCAAAAGTCTGGAAACATGCGAACCGATATAGCCGATTCCCCCGGTAACTAGAATGCTCATGTTTCAAGCATAAACCAAAGAAATCCGTGTTGACTTTGGCTTCCCAAAGCCTAAATAAGGGGTTTAGGGTTTATAAAATAACGGCCCATTACCGAAATCTCAACTTGACTTTAGGTGAATAACAACGGTGTAATTACACCAACGCAAGTCTCGGCCCGTGACTGCCCACTGGCGTTGACAAATAAGGAAAAGGCGAAATGGAAAATCTCAATCGAGTCCCAGACAACTGGTTCGTCGATCCGATTAAACTCGGTGTCGCAGGAGCATACTCTGACCCAGAAACCGATCCGCTTGCCTGGCAGGCCGACGCACTTTGCGCCCAGACCGACCCAGAAGCTTTCTTCCCCGAAAAGGGCGGATCGACCCGCGACGCCAAGCGCATCTGCTCGGGTTGCGATGCCAAGGCCGCCTGCCTCGACTATGCACTTGCCAATGACGAACGCTTTGGAATCTGGGGCGGGCTTTCCGAGCGCGAGCGTCGCAAACTCAAAAAGCAAGCCTAAAACTTCAACCAGACCATGACTCTGCGCGTCATCGCTGTTGTAGTCAGCCAAGACAAACCCGATTTATTAGCCGAAACGCTTCGAGCAATTACGGCACAGACCCGGCAACCGGATTCGGTTGTTGTGGTCGAAAGTTCCAAGGACTTTGCCCCGATTGAGGCGATGGCCGAGGTCTTTGCGGCAAACGAATACCGATTAATACGAATCGCTGAAAAAACTGCCCGTGGCAGCTCGATCAACTCTGCTCTTTTGGCCACCAGCGAGGCCATGTTCGGCCCAGAACCCGCTAGTCCAGCAGACTGGTTTTGGATCTTGCAGGACGACACCGCTCCCGAGCCAACCGCGCTTGCCAGATTGCTCGAAACCATAGAACGCTCACCTTCGGTGGCCATCGCCGCGCCCAAGCTGGTTCAATGGCAAAACCCTAGACAGATCATTCAACTGGGAATGACGCTTAGCCCCGGGGGTCAACTTTTTGCAATAGCCGCCAACCAACTCGATCAGTCGCAGCACGATGAGGTTGAAGACGTTTTGGCCGTTGGCTTCAGCGGCACCTTGCTTCGCGTCTCGACCTACCGAGAACTTGGGGGATTCGATGATTCGGCGCCCAGCTTGGCGGTTCCCTATGATTTCTCGATTCGCGCCAGATTGGGTGGGCACCGAGTGGTTGTGGTGCCAACCGCCAAGGTTCGGCAAGCTCTGCAGTTGGCCAAACCGGGCGAATCGGCGACCCAGCCCGAGAATGCCCTCGCGGTTCGAAAAGCCGAAATCCATCTTCGACTTGCCTTTCTGCCAGCCCTCCTGGCTTTTGCCTACTGGCTGGTCTTGCCGCTCACCGGTGTGGCAATCTCAGTCCTTCGATTGGCCCAAAAGCGGCCGAACCGCATTGGCTCTGAGCTTGGCGCAGCGGCCTGGGGTTTTCTAACCATCGGGCGACGCTGGGCAAGTCGCAGCCTGCTATCAGCTAGGCAACGACGCGGTTTCGCCAAGCTCAATCGCCTGCGCGCCAGTTGGTCGCAACTGCGCGCCGAGGCCAGGCGCAGCGCACCACCGAGGCAGACCGAGAGCATTGCCGCCGAATCGGGCTTCGAGTCGAAAAGCTTTATTGCAGCAGGAGGAGCATGGCTGGTCGTCGCCCTACTGGCCCTTAGCTTCGCGCTTTGGCCAAAACTGCCGGCGGTTAGCGGCGGGTCACTTATTCCGCTGTCGGATGACTGGTTTCAGCTCTTTGGCCGAGCCGGTGCGGCGTATCAGGCCCTTGGCAACGGGTTTATCGCCCCGAGCGACCCGCTGACCTGGCTACTCAGTGCGATTGGCGCACTCACCTTTTGGCAGCCGAGCCTGGCAATCGCGGCGCTGCTGTTCTGCTCGAAAGCCCTTGCCTTTATCGGCTTCTGGCAGTTAGCGTCGCTGGTCACCCATCGTGCCTCGGTAAAAAACCTCACGGCCCTCGGCTACGCACTTTTCCCGCTCTTCCTAACCGTTCAACTGCAGGGCAGATTTAGCGCTCTGGTGCTTGCGGTGGCCGCCCCCTGGTTGGTCTTGGCGGTGACTCGCTTGACCGGGGTCGGGCTACAGACGGCTTTGCCAAGCGCGCAAAAGAGTTGGTCGCTCGTTGGCCTCGCCGGGTTGTTGTTGGCCGCGGTCGGGTCGGCTGCTCCCAACACCATCCCAGTGCTACTCGTTTTCCTTCTGGTGTTTGCCGTTACGCGTTTTCGACGAGCCGGATACCTCATCTGGGTCGGGATGCCACTCGCCGCCCTTTTCACGCCGTTGGTCGCGCATCTGCTAACTCGCCAGCCACTTGCCCTGTTGCTCGATCCGGGAGTTGCGGTTGCGCAACCGAGTTTGGTCAGCATCTTTAACCCACAACTATGGATACTTGCAGCGCCCGCCCTCCTTGCCCTGATCAGTCTGCTCATGCGGCGCTGGGGGTTCGCCCTTTGGGTGTGGTTGCTCGTTTTGCTCGCGATTGCGCTTGCTTGGTTCAACTCGAAGTTGATTTTTGAATCGGATTTCGGCGGGCAGGGTTCGGCCTTTGCGTTGCTGCAGCTGGCCTCGCTCGGCATTTTCGTTTTGGTGGCACTGACTCTTGAGCAGTGGGCCTCGGTTGATCGACTAGTCTGGCTTCGAATCGTGTCAGGCCTTTTGCTTCTTGGGTCGACGGCTATGCCGGGGGCAGTATTGGCGGCGGTTGAAAAACCCGATTTGAGTTGGAGTGACGGTCGAGTAGTCCCATCCATCGTTGCTGCCGAAGCCAAGCAGGGAAGCCAACTGAGGCTTTTGACCATTCGACCGGCTGGATTTACCGATTCGACCCCAACTTTTTCTGCCAAGTTGATCGCTGGCGATGGGCTGCACCTCGAAGACACCTCGGTGGCCTATGCCTTCACCGGGTCAGACACGGCAAAAACCAACCTGGCGAAGCAAACCGCCCAGTTGGTTGCCAATCTGGTTTCTGGCAACGGAATCGATTTGCGGGCGGCCCTCAAAAACGCGATGGTTGGCTACGTTTTGCTGCCGCCGGACACCTCAACGGCAGCGCAGGAACTTAGTGTTTCGTTGGATGCCACCGCAGAACTCGAAGCGATTGGCAGCACCGACTTTGGGCAGCTGTGGCGCGTTCGAGACCCGGCCAGCTCGGCCACGGTGCAAGACCGCACTCCTGGCATTTCGGCAGCTGACGGGTTCTGGTCAATCACCAAGATCACCCAGTTGGTAGTGCTTCTTGGTTTCACCCTTCTGGCACTGCCAAGCGCCAGTGGACCCCGCCGAGTCAGGAGGGCAAATGATTAAACGCATCCTGGCACTGCTGCTGGTTCTTGGTTTGGCCGCCGGTGGTTCATTCACGGCGCTCAACTATTCCTCACTATTCGAGCTTCGAGTCGGCGAGCAACCAAAGCCAATCATTGCCACGGTGCGCGCCCGTGACCTCTCACTGCTTTGCCCCGGCGGCTTTTATCGCGCCGGTGGAGCCTCAGGCACCAAGGTTGGCACCTTCGACCAAGTGCCATCGGCGAGCCTTGGTGGCAGTTGGCTAGGGCCGCTCAGTAGTGAACTAAGCTCGACCGAGTTGGGTGGCAGGAAACTAAAATCACCCGGCACGGCAAGGCGCGAAGCACTTCGAGAACCACTTCTCAAACCGCTGCTGCTCGCGCTCGGCGACCCAACTGGCAAACTCACTCAGGGATCGGCGTTGTTGAACGCACAGCAGTTGCAGTTGGTGCAAACCGGTCGGGCCAATGGCTTGGCAACCGCTGCCTGCCAGCGACCGAGCAATGACATCTGGTTGCTCGGTGGCGATACTTCAACCGGCCGCGAGAGCCTGTTGATTCTTGATAACCCCAGCCAGGTTGATGCTTCGGTGGATCTGGAGTTGTTCTCAGATAAAGGCAAGGTCACCGGGTCTGGGCTCTCTGGGATCTCGGTGCCAGCTGGGCAAACCAAGGTTCTGCCGCTGGCGAGTTTGGCACCCAAGGCACTTAGCCTTGCCGTCCACCTGCAAAGTCGCGGTGGCTCGGTTGCAGCTTGGGTGCAACAGAAGACCGTTCGTGGTCTGAAGGCCGCCGGGCTCGACCTGGTTTCGCCCGCCAGTGGCTTCAGGCAGCAACAGGTGGTTCCTGGGCTTTTGGTTCGGGGGTCAAAGCTAGCCACCACCCTCATCAAGTCGAGTCTTGACTATTACGACCTGAAACCCGTGCTTCGCCTCTATGCGCCGCTCACCAGCGCCGAACGCAACGGCTCGCAACCGGCGGCGGTGGGCTTCAGCGCCCAGGTTATCGGTGCCGATTCAGAAACTTTTGGCACCGTTTTGCAAGAGAGCGTCACCGCCGGATCCGTTAAGGATTTTGCTTTGGATAACCTCCAAGATGGCGACTACAGCGTTTTTATCGAGGCAAACCGCAAAGTCTTGGCCTCGGTTCGAATGGTTCGGGTGAGCAAAGGGGCGAACCTCAATACCGACTTCGCCTGGCTCTCGGCCAGCCCGGCTTTCAAAGCGCCGAGATTATTGACCGTGCCTAAACAGGGCATTTCCAAGGTTGCCATTGCCAACCCGAGCGATAAACCCGTCAAAGTTGAAATCACCAACGAGGCGACCGGATCGCTTAGCGAATACCAAATCGGTGCCAACGGTTCGCTGGTTCTGGCGTTGAACCCCGGCGAGGTATTTAGCCTCGCGGCAAAACAGAGAATTCACGCCGTGCTGGTGATTGACGTTTCGGGTCAAATCGGATCCATCGACATCACCGACTACAAAAACATCGGTGGCAAGGTGGCTGTGCCGCCGAGTTTCTAGCGGTGCCGATCCGGAATCAAATCCCAGGGGTCCTTGTCGATAAGGGCGCCTACCGCCTCAAAAACGTAATGCTCGATGCGCATTCGATTCGAGAGTGCATCGTTCTTTCGATTTCTGGTGAAGCGCTCAATCGGCAGTCGATACAGCACGATGGTGTGGCTTTCGCGTCTGAGCGACCAACGCCGCACGCGACTGGAATCTTGTGAAACCGGTGGGGCATCACGCACCACCCAAGACAGCTCGGCTAGCTCTTGCGGCCATTCGGCACTCAGGAATTCGCAGGTCGCCGCAACGATCTGCTCAAAGCCGCTGAGCCTGGTCTGACCATGGCTGAAAAGCTTGCTCAAGAGCGGTCGTCTGATGCCTCGCCCGTGGCGATCCCGGGCTAGTGCTCTGGATGGCGGGGGCTTACTCATGTTTTCAGTTTAATCGGCAAATCGGCCAACAAAAGAGTGCGATATACTTTTAATCAGCATCTGGAACCGTTTCGGCGGGGGCGATTGCGTTCGTTTAGGGGCGGGCGAACTCAATCGAGATTCTGCCCAAATCGCTGAGCCCAACCTAAGACATGGAGACTCCTTGAGCATCGACTGGAATGCAATCGTAAAAACCTATGACGTCAGAGGTTTGGTTGGTGAAACCCTGACCTCCAAGGTGGTTTCGGCTTTGGCAGCCGGTTTTGTCGATGAGCTGCAAGCCGCCGGAAAAGATGTCATCGTTGGCCACGACATGCGCGATTCCTCACCGGAGTTCGCCGACGCTTTCGCCACCGGCGCTCGCGCCAGGGGTGCCAATGTGGTGTCGATTGGCCTTTGCTCAACAGACGAGTCCTATTACGCTTCTGGTTCGATGGATGCGCCAGCGGCCATGTTCACCGCAAGCCACAACCCGGCAACCTACAACGGAATCAAGTTTTCAAGAGCCGGCGCTCGCGGAGTGAGCCTAGACACCGGTCTAGCTGCCATTCGCGATCGCGCCAAGGTGTATGTTGCCAACGGAATCGACGAGGTCGAAACCCCAGGCAACTTCCGCGAGGTGCACATCCTTGCCGACTACGCCTCGTACTTGCGCAAGTTGGTTGACCTTTCCGGCATTCGCCGGCTGAAGGTTGTCGTCGATGCCGGCAACGGCATGGGTGGCATGACTGTTCCCGCCGTTCTTGGCAACGCCTGCGATTTGGGCGATCTGCCACTCGAGATCATTCCGATGTACTTCGAGCTCGACGGCACCTTCCCGAACCACGAAGCCAACCCGCTTGACCCAAAGAACCTGGTCGATCTGCAAAAAGCCGTGGTTGAGCACGGTGCCGACATCGGTCTTGCCTTCGACGGTGATGCCGACCGCTGTTTCGTAATCGACGAAAATGGCGACCCGGTAAACCCATCGGCCGTTGCAGCAATCGTTGCCAGGCGCGAAATCGCAAGGCAACGCGCCCTGAACCCGGCGGCTGACATTACCGTGCTTCACAACCTCTTGACCTCTAGAGTGGTGGCCGAGGTCATCGCGGCCGACGGGGCAACCCCAAGCCGCACCAAAGTCGGCCACTCGCTCATCAAAGACCAAATGGCGGCGACCAACGCAATCTTCGGTGGCGAGCACTCGGCGCACTATTACTTCAGAGACTTCTGGGGTGCCGATAACGGAATGTTGGCGGCCATGCACGTGCTCGCCGAATTTGGCGCTCAAAGCGCCGCGCTTTCCGAGTTTGCCAGGCAATACAACCCCTATTTCATGAGCGGTGAAATAAACTCCACCGTTTCCGATGTTGCTATTGCTAAGGGTCGCGTAGTCGAGGCATTCGCCGAGCGCGCCACCCTTGAAGAGTTTGATGGTGTGACGCTTTCTTCACCAGAATCCCCAGAAAGCTGGTGGTGGTTCAACGTTCGAGCTTCGAACACCGAACCATTGCTGAGGCTAAACGTTGAGGCATCAGATGCCGAAACCATGGCTCAAATTCGCGATGAAGTTTTGACTTTGATAAGACAGGGATAACGAAAGCCATGCCACTAACTCCAACCAAGCACAGCGTTGATTACAAGGTAAGCGACCTAGGTCTTGCCGAAGCCGGCCGCCACCAGATGCGCCTGGCCGAAAACGAAATGCCGGGTCTGATGTCGCTGCGCGCCGAGTTCTCGGCAAGCCAACCTTTGGCTGGCGCTCGCATCGCCGGATCGCTTCACATGACCGTGCAGACCGCCGTGCTAATCGAAACCCTTACCGCACTGGGCGCGCAGGTTCGCTGGGCAAGCTGCAACATCTTCAGCACCCAGGACGAAGCGGCAGCTGCCGTAGTCGTTGGTTTGCACGGTACCCCGGCCGCACCGACCGGTGTTCCGGTGTTTGCCTGGAAGGGTGAATCACTAGAGGAATACTGGTGGTGCACCGACCGCATCTTCGACTGGAGCGCAGAGGCCACCGCAAGTGGCGAAAGCTTCACCGGCCCGAACATGATTCTCGACGACGGTGGCGACGCAACCCTGCTAGTTCACAAGGGTCGCGAGTTCGAACTTGCCGGTTCGGTCCCACCAACCGGCGTTGACGACAGCGAAGAGTACGGCGTGATTCTTGAGCTGTTGCGCAAATCCATCGTCATTGATCCAACCCGATTCACCCGCATCGCGGCCGAAATCAAGGGTGTCACCGAAGAAACCACCACCGGCGTTCACCGCCTCTACGAGTTCTTCAAGCGTGGCGAACTGCTCTTCACGGCCATCAACGTCAACGATTCGGTCACCAAGTCGAAGTTCGACAACAAGTACGGCATTCGCCACTCGCTGCCAGATGGCATCAACCGCGCAACCGACGTGCTAATCGGTGGCAAGACCGTGTTCGTTGCCGGTTACGGTGACGTTGGCAAGGGTGCAGCCGAGGCAATGCGCGGTCAGGGTGCGCGCGTGATCATCAGCGAAGTTGACCCAATCTGCGCATTACAAGCGGCGATGGATGGCTTCCAGGTCGCAACGCTCGAGTCGGTCATCGAGTCAATCGATATCTTTGTGACAGCAACGGGCAACACCGCAATCATTCGCCCGGAGCACCTGTTGCAGATGAAGCACCTGGCCATCATCGCCAACATCGGGCACTTCGATGACGAGGTCGACATGGCCGGCATCAACCGCATTGCGGGAATCGAAAAGATCGAGATCAAGCCTCAGGTGCACGAGTGGCGTTTGCCAAACGGGCGAGCCGTTTTGATCCTTTCCGAGGGCCGTTTGATGAACCTAGGAAACGCAACCGGGCATCCATCGTTTGTTATGAGCACATCGTTCAGCAACCAGGTGCTTGCCCAAATTGAACTCTTTGGCAACCCCGAAGCCTACGAGCTCGGAGTGCACATTTTGCCGAAGCACCTCGATGAGAAGGTGGCGAGGTTGCACTTATCTGCACTTGGTGTTCAATTAACAGAGTTGACCTCGGAACAGGCAAGATACATTGGAGTTCCAACCAATGGCCCGTTCAAGGTTGACCACTACCGCTACTAAGAAGCAGGGTTATGCATGGCTAACAAGATTCTGATTGTCGAAGATGACAGTCAACTGAGCGAAGCCGTTGGACTGTACCTTCAGTCGCAAGGATTCGAAGCGTTCTATTGCCCGGACGGCGGTGCCGCATTCGCAACCTTCAACGATGTTCAGCCCGATTTGGTTTTGCTTGACATCATGTTGCCGATCAAAAGCGGCTTGGAGGTCTTGAAAGAGATTCGGGCGGTTTCCAACGTTCCGATTTTCATGCTGACAGCCAGAACCGAAACCGAAGATCAGTTGTTGGCATACGAGTACGTGGCCGATGATTACATCACCAAGCCTTATAACCCACCGGTTTTGGTCGCCAAAATCAAGGGTCGCCTAAACCCGATGAAGAAGCCCGAAGTTTCGAGCGATTTCGTGCAGATTGGCCCACTGACCCTCGACATTGTCGGTCACGAGGTAAAGCGCGGTGACGAAAAGATTTTGCTCACCCCGCTCGAGTTCAACCTATTGCTCACCCTCGCAGCCAAGCCAAAGCAGGTTTTCACCAGAGAAATGCTGCTCGAAACCGTCTGGGGCTATCACTACAAGGCAGACACTCGCCTGGTAAACGTGCATGTGCAGCGCCTGAGATCCAAGATTGAAGACGATCCGGACAATCCCAAAATCGTGACCACCGTGCGCGGAATTGGTTATAAAGCGGGCCAAAGCTAAGTGAAGCGCAAGGGCGTCAGAAAATCGGCGCTGGGTGTGTTTCGCAGATCGCTTCCGGCTCGAGCGGTACTGTTTACGGTGCTGCTAAGTGGTGTGGCTCTGGTCGCGCTTGGCGGGTTTCTTGCCTATTCGATCGGTAACGGTCTTTATCAAACCAGGCTGCAGCAGTCGCTTTCCGAATCGAAGCAAGCCGTTATCGAGGTACAAAACACTTTCTCGGCGGCCAGCGTGACCGATGATGTTGCCCTCCAGACCCTCATGAACTCGGTGGTTCCAAAGCTCGAGTCGAGTTCGGCAAACCAAAGTCGCAAGGTTGCCCTGATTCGTAGCCCTGGCCAAACCACAACCGTGATTTTGCAAAGCCCAATTTCGGCCGAACTGGATCCCAGCCTGATTCCACTTCCGCTTCGCGATAAAGTCGCCCTGGAAACCGGCAAGTTGGTCTACCAATCGATTGCTCTGCCCGGCGTAGGCTCACCGCACCCCGGCTTGGTGATTGGCTCGGCGGTTTATCTTCCAATCGCCGGAAACTATGAGCTCTACCTGGTTTACGATTTGCAAAGCGATCAGGAAACCCTCGACTTCATGCAACGCAGCTTGATAATCGGTGGACTGTTCCTAATCGTGGCAATCGGTTTGGTGAGTTTCTTTGTGACCAACCTCCTGGTAAAGCCCGTTCTGATTGCCGCGACCGCTTCAGAAAAACTTGCTAATGGCGACTTTACTCAGCGGCTGCAGGAAAAGGGTGAGGACCCAACGGCCATTCTGGCAAAGTCCTTCAACCAGATGGCCGACAGCCTGCAAGAGCAAATCAACAAATACGAATCGGTTTCAAAGGTGCAGCAGCGATTCGTGTCCGATGTCTCACATGAACTCAGAACCCCACTGACCACGATCAAGTTGGCCGGTGACGTCATATTCAACAGCCGTGATCAACTGACCGGCCCGCTGAATCGTTCGGCCGAAATCATGCACGAGCAGATTGAACGCTTCCAGGTTCTGCTAACCGACCTGCTAGAAATCTCGCGCTACGACGCCGGAGCGGTGAACCCGGAGTTCGAATCGGTTGACCTAAACGGAATCGTTGGAATGGCCATCGTGGGTCTTGAACCCTTGGCGTCCAGTCGGGGCTCAAAGATTCGGGTAGACATACCAAGTGGTCCGGTGGAGTGCGAAATGGATCCGAGTCGCATCGAGCGCCTGATTCGCAATCTTCTTGCCAACGCCATCGAGCACGGCGAAGGCAGCCCAATTGACGTTGCGGTTGGTCAAAACAAGTCTTCGGTTGCCGTCACCGTGACCGACTTTGGAATCGGCATGACCAAGGCAGAGACCGAGCGGGTCTTTGACCGTTTTTGGCGAGCCGACCCATCTCGCAAGCGAACCACCGGTGGCACCGGGCTTGGCTTGGCAATCTCGCTCGAGGATGCTCACTTGCACTCTGGTTGGCTGCAGGTCTGGTCGGAGCCGGGAAACGGATCTTGCTTCAGGCTGACCCTGCCAAAAAACCACGGACTCACCATTCGAAACTCACCCTTGCCGATGCCGCCAGAGGCGCCACTTGGCAAAAACCCGAGCCCGAAAGTTGCGGAGGCCAAGGCATGAGCAAACACGGCAAACTGGCCCGCCGCATAGCCAAACCGATTCTGGGTGCCGGTCTTGCGCTGTTGCTGAGCGGCTGCGCAACCCTGCCACTCGCCGGTGGCGTTATTGTGGGTGCCAACATCCTAGGCGGATTATCAACCGACTATCTTTACTACTCACCCCCTAGCCCGGAACCAGATGCCGGCCCGGATGCCATCGTGACCGGCTTCATTACTGCCGGAACCGGACCGCAAAACGACTATGCAATTGCCCGCGAGTATTTGGCGGAGGATTTGAAATCGGTTTGGTCGCCCAACGATGAGGTTTTGATTCAAAGCCAAAAGGGCAACCTGTCCTTCGAGACGCCAAACTTGGCGCATTACGACGCCAGCATTCAGGCCACCGTGACCTCCGATGGTGAGTACTCGGCGGTTGCCAAGGGCACCGTGCGCTCGCTCGACTTCAAACTCATAAAACAGGGCGGCCAGTGGCGCATCAGCGAGGCCCCAAACCTAACTCTCGTTATCAAGCCGGTATTTGACGTGATTTTCCGCAGCTATTCGGTTTACTTCTTTGATAAACAGTTCAAGTATTTGGTTCCCGACCTTCGCTGGTTCCCCTCTAGAGCATCAACCGGAACCAGGCTGGTAAACGCCATTCTCGATGGGCCTAGCCCCTGGCTCGCGCCGGGAGTGCGCTCGGCCGTGCCGCAGGGCACCTCGCTGGCAATCGATGCGGTGACCATCGAGCAGAGCGTGGCTATCGTTGACCTTGACGCTAAGGTTTTAGAAGCCGATCTGCTGCGCCGAAAATACCTAAAGGCTCAGCTGTCTGCGACCCTGACGCAGCTCTCGACCGTCAAATCAGTCGCGGTGCAAATCGACCACAGTCCGCAGGACATCCCTGATTACCGAGTGCCATCGGTGCCAACAAGTTCATACACGCCGGTGGCTTTGGTGGCCGACGACCTTCTCCATATCGGCAGCGGAGCCTCCTCCTCGGTGGTTGGTGCCAAAGCGCTGATTGCCAAACTGGGGGCAACCGACTTCGCTCTGAACTCCGATGAATCTAGGATTGCGCTGCTTGGACCAAGAGGTCTTTTTCAAGCCAGCACCAACTCGATTGGGTCAACCCCGCAGTTGGCTGATTCCCGCTTGGATTTGCTAGCTCCGTGTTTTGATTCACAGGGATACCTCTGGGCGATTTCGAAAACCGGCTTCTCATCGATTGATGCGGTTTCCGCCAATGGTGATCACGTGAAGGTGCATGCTCCCTGGCTAGCTAACTTCCGCCGCGTGTCATTCGACATTAGCTCGGAGGGCACGCGAGCCATTTTTGTAGTTCGTTCAGCCTCTGGCACGCAGTTGCTGCTGAGTTCGGTGGTTCGCGATTCTCTTGGCGTGCCCGTTTCGCTTTCAAAGCCGGTTAGCATAGTCACCGATGCCGAAAACCCCCAAAGCATCTCCTGGGTTGATTCGCTGAGCATCGCCGTAGTGGATCGTGCCGTTGGCGCTGCGACGAGTTGGCCGACGATACTCACCGTTGGAGGCAAGGAGCGCAAACTGGCTGCCCTCAATAGCGTCAAGGCGGTCGCTGCCAGCAACACCGATTCCTCGGTCTATGCCCTGACCGACTCGGGTGAGATTTACCGATATGACGTCTATAACTGGAACAAAATAGATTCGGCAATCCAAGCGGTTCACTTCTCGGGTTAGTTTCCACACCGCCTTTTTCCACACTGGGATGCCGTTTATCGCACTCCACCATTCGGCCAGAATGGTGTTCGGCTGCCGGTTTAGCGCGAGAGCCTTTCAGGGTGCTAGAGGCCCTACTTGACTTACTCCTTCCAACCAACTGCTCAATCTGTGCCCTAGTCGGCCCGGTGCTCTGTTCCGACTGCATTTCCAAGCTGCCGATCCGTGAGCGGCAGGTCAGCCGCGGTGAGGTTTGTGGCTGGGCGGTCACTGACTACGACGAAACCGCGGCAACCCTGGTGCACCAGTTCAAAGAGAATCAGCGCAGTTCGCTTGCCAAGTATTTGGCGGTGCCAATGCTCGCACCGCTCCTGTCTCTTGGCGAGAGCTTTGCATTTGGCAAGCCGACGGTGGCTGATTTGAGTGCCATGGTTTTGGTTCCGCTGCCGAGTCGTCGGGCGAACACCCAAAAGCGAGGATTTTCACCGGCCGAGGAGGTGGCAAAGTCGCTTCGGAGGCTTTGCCCGAGTGGTCAAAAACCCTTGGTTTTCAACGGCTTGAAGTTTGCCCGCGGCGTTGCCGATCAGGCTAGTTTGAACGTCTCTGGTCGGCGCGCGAACCTGGCGGGCAGCATGGTTGGTTCAAAGTTCTTGGTGGGGCGGACTGTTTTGCTGATTGACGATGTGGTTACCAGCGGTGCCACGATCCGGGAAGCGGCACGGGCTTTGGGCGAGGCGGGTGTTGCCGAGGTTCGGTTCCTAGTTTTTGCCGAGACTCTCCTTAAAACCAATGCGAGAAAGTAAAAATGGGTCTAACTTTTAAACACGGGCAACGAAGCCCGAAACGGAGGTCAGCATGGAAGTTAACATTTCAACCCGAAACCTCGAAGTATCGGATAGATTCCGAGACTATGTGTCTGAGCGCGCTCAGAAAGTTGAGCACCTGGCTCAACGCGTTGAGTCGCTCAACATAAAGGTGACCAGACACGACCACAATCGCAACAGTGGCCCAGAAGATCAAGTGGAGCTTACGGTTTTTGAACCGGGGCACGTGATTCGTGCCGAAGCCCAGGCTTCTGAGAAGTTCGCCGCCTTCGACATGGCCTTTGACAAGCTCATCGAGCGCTTGCGCCGGGCCAGCGATCGGGCCAAGGTCCACCGTGGTCTGCATAAGCCACCCTCAATAACCGAAATGACGGCGCGTGGTTTTTCTGAACTCGATGTCAAACCGGTCTATGCGGGCATTTTGATAAACCCCGAGCAGCGCGTTATGAAAGAGCCTCAGGAGGCTCAGCCAGATTTCGGTGACAGCCCAGTTGTGATTCGTCGCAAGGAGTTTGCTGGCAATCCGATGAGCGTTGACGACGCCCTGTATCACATGGAGTTGGTCGGTCACGATTTCTACCTGTTCCTTGATGAAGAGACCGGTAAGCCATCGGTGGTCTATCGCCGCAAGGGCTGGAACTATGGAGTAATCACGCTTTCCTAAAGCAATCTGTAAGCCTAGGGCGTAAGGGTCCAACCTACATCGGTTGGGCCCTTCGTCTAGGATTGAAGCAATCGTCCGAACCGTTTGGAGCCCCAACTTGGCAAACATCATCGACAAACTTTTACGTGCAGGCGAGGGTCGACTTCTAGTCAAACTGCGCAACTATGCCGACGCCGTAAATCACCTCGAAGAAGACTTCAAACAACTAACCGACGAAGAGCTTCGCAATGAAACCGAAACCCTAAGAAGTCGCTATTCGGCCGGTGAAACTCTAGATGAACTATTGCCAGAGGCTTTCGCCGCGGTTCGTGAAGCTTCGGTTAGAACCCTTGGTATGCGCCCGTTTGACGTGCAGATCATGGGTGGAGCAGCCTTGCACCTTGGCAACATCGCCGAGATGAAAACCGGTGAAGGTAAGACCCTTGTGGCAACCCTTCCGGCTTACCTAAATGCAATCGCCGGTCGCGGTGTTCACATCGTCACGACAAACGACTTTTTGGCCGGCTACCAGAGCGAATTGATGGGCCGCATCTTCCGTGC
>CANCKM010000011.1 GCA_947378555.1 Microbacteriaceae bacterium | reverse complement strand
TCAGCGAGTTGCCAACGCCGAGCATTAGCGAAGACGAGGTGCTGATTGCATCCCGTTCGGTTGGCGTCTGCCACTCCGACATCGAGTTGCTCGAAGGCCGGTACATCATTCCTTTTAGCTACCCAATCATTCCGGGCCACGAGTGGTCAGGCGAGGTCGTCAAGGTCGGCGAGAAGGTTACTAACTTCAAGGTGGGCGACCGGGTTGTTGGCGACTGTGTAATTGGTGACGATCACTTTGGATTCTCGATTAGCGGTGCGGCAGCGGAATTCTTCGTCACGAAAGCCTCCTGGTTGCATAAGATCCCCGAATCAGTTTCGTTCACCAACGGTGCCCTAGTCGAACCCTTCAGCGTTGCTTACTACGCGCTCATGCGAGTTGGCAACGTAAACGCGAGCGATACCTTGGTCGTGCTTGGCGCCGGCCCGATTGGTCTCGCGGTAGTTGCTGCCTCCAAGGCGCTTGGAGCCAGAACCATCGTGGCTGAGCCAGTGGAGTTTAGAAAAGAGGCGGCTCGCAAGTTGGGTGCCGACATCGTTTGCTCACCCGATGAGATCAAAGAAGTATTGCACCGCGACACCGAAGGCAGAGGAGCCAACGTAGTCGTTGAGGCAACTGGAAGGCCTGAGGTTATGGCCACGGCACTTGAGTTGGCAGGCTTTAAAGGAAGAGTCGCTTACATCGGCATCGATGTTGGCCGCGAGGCATCTGCTCAACTCGGATTGATTCAGTCCAAGGAACTCACCATTACCGGATCGATTGGTTCGCCAGGGGTCTGGGAGGAAACAATTCGGTTCATGGCCAATAAGCAGATTGACCTTTCGCCGCTCGTGACCGCTAGGTTCTCGGTTGATGAAGCCCTCGGTGCGGTGGAAGCCGCCCAACACCCGATGAACAACATCAAGGCGCATATGGAATTCAGCGCCAAGTTATAGCTTTAGGACATAAAAAAGGCACCCCTAGGTGCCTTTTTTATTGTCCTGATGCCATTTACGGCAGGATGTTTGCCTCGCGGTAAGACTCAACCTTTGCAAAGAAGCTTTTCGGCGTTGAACGGAAGTTCAAGAAACCGGCCTCTCGGCTCTTAGTCATGTCGGTGAAGCATTCGATGTTGCGACCGAGATCGCTGTCGCTGTGCCACCAAGAGGCAAGCTTGGTCACATCGTCAACGGCAAGGCCGTTGCGCTTTGCGATTGCCTCCCAAACCGGGGCTGCATCCTTCATCTGCTCAACCAAGGTGCGAGGTTCGGCCTGAGGGGCTTCCCACTCAACGCCGAAGTGCCTTGCGATTTGTGGCCACAACCAGCGCCAGCGGAAGGTGTCGCCGTTAGCAATGTTGAATGCCTCGTTCTCACCGGCCGGGCTGGTAGCTGCCCAGACAAGTTGTTCGCCCAATAGGTCGGCGTCGGTGACGTCTGTGACACCGTTCCACTGAGCCACTGAACCGGGGAAGATGAAGGGCTTGCCAAGTTCCTTGCAAATGTTGGCGTAAACCGAAAGTGTCAGCACCATGTTCATGGCGTTGTCAACGGCATACCCGAATACGGTGTGTGAGCGGTGAACACTCCAGGTGAACCCTTGCTTCTCGGCAGCCGCAAAGAGTTCGTCCTCTTGCGTGTAATAGAAGTTCGGGGTTGCCAGTCGTGGTTCATCCTCGTGAAAAGGCGTTTCTGCCATTACCGCGGTTGCGTAATCGTCGAATGGGCCGAGGTAGTGCTTTAGCCCAGTCTGTAGCGCTACGTGACGAACGCCGCCATCTGGCTCTAGCCCGGCGAGCAGGTTTCGAATGGTGGAACCATTTACTTCGATGTTTTCGGCCTCGGTGTCCTTCTTAACCCAGGCGGTCATGAAGACGACTTCGGGCCGGATTCCAGCGAGAGCGGATTTGGTTTCAGCTGCGTCAAGCAGATCAGCTTTGACGTGGATGACGCCTTCAGGCAAGCCCTGCTCGCGGCGCGACAAACCGTAAACGGTCCAGCCTTGGCCCAGAAGCTGCTTTGCGATGGTTTGACCAGAGATTCCGGTGACGCCGGCAATAAGCGCGCGACGTGATTCAGTTTGGCTCATGATTCTTTGCTTCCTCCTGTGTGGTGTTCACTTAGGTTGAACGATGTCAACCTCGCGCATCGTCCTAAAAGTCATTCTACATTTCAGTTTTGCTGTACAACTCGGTAGCAAACCAAAGGTTGGTTCGTGTGCCGGCCCGGAATCATCCCCGGGAAGGCCAATCCAAAACGCACTTGGGGGTAAAACCCTTGATTTATAAAGGCTTTATAGCATTTTCCATGGAATAACCGGCGCCAGCAAGCGTCTTTTAGCCGCGGTGCAGACCTTAAAAAGTCCGCGTTTTCGGCTTAAATCGGTTCAATCTCACTCCAACCAAAAACTAGGTTTAATCATAATGTCGCCGAATCGTTATCGTAAGTCTGTGTAAACCTTTTGCATATTTCATAAAGTGGAACTCAACACTTTGGTTTCAAGCGTGAACAGTTTAAATCCTCAAGGAGTAGCGATGGCTCAGATTAGTGCGGTGCAACCGTCGAAGGTTAGCCGCGTGCAAATCTCCAAGGGGTTGCTCACGGTTCTAGTTTCGACCGGAATGCTCTTTCTGCTGAGTGCACTGCTGGCTCCATCTAGCGTGGTGCCCGGAACGCTGCTGGGAATGTTGCCTTTCGCCGCCATCCTCGGAATCGTCGGACTTGGCCAAATGTTGGTCATTCAGCAGGCCGGCATTGATCTCTCCGTTCCCGGAGCAGTCTCGCTCGCCATTGTGATTGTTAGCCACGAACCAAATGGCGACAACTCGAAGTTGTTCGGTGCTGTGGTCATGGCTCTCGGGTTCGCCGTTGTGGCAGGTCTGCTAAACGCCTTGCTCATCGGAGTAATGAGCTTGAACCCAATCATCGCTACCCTGGGCACAAACGCCCTACTCTTCGGAGCGGTCCTTGGAATCTCGGGTGGCACCCCACGCACGACCACAACCTTGCTGGCAGCGATAGCCGGGGGAATTAGCTTCGGCATTCCAAATGCGGTCTTTTTTGTTCTAGCCACCCTACTTGTCGTTGTGATTGTGCTTCGCAAAACGGTAGCCGGTCGTCGCTACGAGGCAATCGGAGCCAGCGCACCGGTGGCTCGAGTGTCGGGACTTCACGTTAAAACTCACCAGGGTCTTGCTTATGTTTGGGCCCAGCTGCTCTATTGCACTGCTGGCATCGTGCTGGCTGGCGTGACAAATCAACCGACGGCTTTTCAGGGCAACGCTTATATGCTGCCTTCGGTCGCCGTTGTGGTTCTGGGAGGTACCTCATTGCTGGGAGGTCGCGGTTTGCCAGCGGCCACCGTATTGGCAGCCTTGTTTTTGACTCAGCTAGATCAGTTTGTTCTGGCCCTAGGCGTTCCATACGCTGTTCGCACGTTGGTGCAGGCCGCCGCTCTTGCCATCGGTGTAGCAATCTACACGGTGGATTGGCCACGGCTTCGTGCGTCATTGAAAGGTCTCCTTTCGGTCGAGAAACCGTAGGTAGAAAATCACCTCTTTGCCGCCGGCTTCGAGGTATAAAGTGCCGACAGTGATGTTGTGCAATTTAGATGGAGGAAACAAGATGATTAGTCATCGCAAAGTAGCAATGGCCATTACCGCCGCCACTGCAGCTGCTCTAATCCTTGCGGGCTGTGCAACGACCTCAGCCCCAACGGAAACAACCGCTAGTTCAGACGGCCCTTCATGGTGTGGACCAAACAAGGCGACCCTTGGTCTTCTTGACGGTTTCGGTGGAAACAGCTGGCGTTTGGTCACTACCGCTGCAGGTAAAGACGAAGTTGCCAAGTGTGCCAGCATCACCAAGTTGGAATACGCTGACGGCCAGGGCGACACCCAGAAGAGCATCTCAGACATCCAGGGAATGGTTGCCAAGGGCATTAACGCTCTAGTTGTATTCCCTGACGCCGGAGAGGCCATGTTGCCTGCTCTTCGCAGTGCATTCCAGGCTGGCGTCATCACCGTTCCTTACCGCGTGTTCCCTGGCGGAAAAGACGGCGTTGACTACTCAACCTTCGTTGGAGCAGACTTTGTCACCGACGGTGTCAACTGGGGCAACTGGGTCAAGGCCAACTTCCCTGACGGCGCAAACATCCTGTTCTTGAGCGGACCGGCTGGAAACAGCCAGGGCGTTGACGAGAGAACCGGTTTTGAGTCAGTACTGACCGACCCGAAGTACAAGTACATCGGCGAGAAGCCATTCGAAGTTACCAACTGGGACCCTTCGTTGACCCAGCAGGTGCTGACCGCAGCAATCGCTAAGAACCCAAAGATCGATGTCATCATGTCGGACTTCGGTCCTTCACTGGTTGGCGCGCTTCCACAGTTCACCAAGAGTGGTCGCTCAATCCCAGCATTGGCAACTTCAGACGGCAACGTTCTTGGTTGCTTCTTTGAAGACAACAAGGCAGCCAACCCTGACTTCAAGCTTATGACCGTAGCAACCGGAAACGACAACGTACGCCTTGCCATCCAGCAGGCTGTTGCTCGCGCAACCGGTGGTGTGGTTCCTAGCTCATCGAAGTTCGAAGCTCCAATGTTCGAAGACTCAGTCTCGGGCACTCCAAGCAAGGTTCAGTGCCGTAAGGACCTATCAGGCGACATCTACATCTCAGCTCAGATGTCAGCTGATGACCAGAACGCGCTTCTAAAGTAATAAAGAAATAGTTAGGTAGCTGGGTCGGCTCTTTCGAGGGCCGACCCAGACACCATTTAGGTTCAAAACGAAAGAAACCCGCAAAGAGGGAGAAACAAAGTGCCAAACGCCAAAGCTCAAGATGCGGTTATGCAACTGCGGAGCATTTCGAAAAACTATGCTGGCGTTGCCGCTTTAACCGAGGTATCCCTCGAAATACTGCCAGGTGAAGTGCACGCACTTCTCGGCGAAAATGGTGCCGGCAAGTCCACCCTCATGAACGTTGCCTCGGGCACGGTTGCCCCAAGTTCCGGAGACCTGTTGGTTCACGGCAAGGAATACTCCTCGCTCACTCCAGCCCTAGCGGCCAGTCTCGGCATCGCAATCGTTCACCAACACCCGGCGGTCTTGCCAGACCTCACTGTCCTCGAGAATATCCAGGTCGCCCTTTCATCCGACATATTCAAAGGTCAGGTTGCCGAGAAACTTGGCGCCGAGATACTGGCTCGAGTCGGTCTCAAAATTTCTCTTCGCCAAAGGGTAGAAGAGCTCACAATCGCTCAGAAGCATCTGCTTGAAATCGCAAAGGCGCTGGCCACCCAGCCGAAGATACTCGTCCTCGATGAGCCGACCGCGGCCCTTGGTCAAGATTCGGTCGAGTTGCTTTTCAGCCTTGTGGCAAACGAGGTGGAGCGGGGAACCGCAGTGGTTTACATCACCCACCGGTTGGCCGAAGTCCGTCAGGTGGCCCAACGAGTCACCGTGCTGCGTGACGGCAAGCTAAGGGCAACCTCTCTGATTTCAGAGATCACCGACGCCGAACTTTTGGCACTAATCATTGGTCGCGAACTCAAATCCAGCTTCCCTCCAAAGCACACCACCACCGCCGACCAGAAGCCAAACCTTAGTGTCAAGGGTCTAACCGGTGACGGCTTTACCAACGTCGACCTCGAAGCTTTCCCCGGGCAAATCATCGGAATCGCGGGAGTCGTCGGCAACGGACAAAGCGAACTGCTGAAGGCCTTGGCTGGGCAGCGCGAGTTCACCGGAACAATCGAGATCAACGGTGAAGAAAAACTTGCTCCGCAACTGAACGGCAGAGCAGCGCTCATGCCCGCCGATAGGCAGCGCGAGGGCGTCATCATGCGCATGTCGGTGCGCGAAAACGCTTCCCTCGCCGCACTTAAGAAGTTTAAGGTTCGTGGCTTCCTGAGCCGCAAAGTCGAAGACAGCACCGTGCAGCAAACCCTCACCTCGCTCTCGGTCAAGGCCGCGAGTCAAGAGGCTCCGGTTTCATCACTTTCTGGTGGAAACCAGCAAAAGGTCGTTATGGCCAGGGCTCTGCTCTCAGACCCAATCGTGATTTTGGCTGACGAACCAACTCAGGGCGTTGACGTTGGTGCCCGCGCCGAACTTTACGAGATTTTGCGCGAAGCCTCGGCCAGGGGCATTCCAGTGGTTGTTGCCTCGTCCGACGCCAAGGAACTCGAAGGTCTCTGTGACACGGTTTACGTCTTGTCACGTGGACACGTGGTCAGAACCTTGGTTGCCGATGAAAACAGCGAAGAAAAGATGATTCACGCTGCCGTGACATCAACCACCCAGGCCGTGCGCATCGAGCGAGCCAACCGCGAGCAAGCTTCCGGTGAAAAGCCATCGCTTCGTGATCGCTTCAGTCGCTTCATGAAGGGTGACTACGCTCCACCCGCTCTGCTAGCTCTTGTGATGGTGGTGCTGGGTGGCTACATCTTCACGCTCAACGCCAATTACCTGGGTGCATTCAATATCAGTTCAATCTTGATTTTGGTGACCGCCCTCGGGTTCATAGCTCTTGGCCAAACCGTGGTCATGATGACCGGTGGCATCGACCTCGCAGTCGGGCCTCTCGCGGGATTGCTGGTAGTAGTTGCCTCGTTCTTCATAAACGATGAGTCACCACTGCTTTCGATCTTGCTGGGCTTCATCACGATGATCGCAGTATCCATCGTGGTAGGTCTTGTGAACAGCTCGTTGATTCGCTTTGGAAAGTTCACGGCAATTGCGGCGACTCTGACCACCTACATTGCACTTGGTGGTTTTGCCTTCTTGCTTAGAAATAACCCCGGTGGCTACATCAACGGTGGGCTTGCGATGCTGATTACAACCAAACTGGGCCCGATTCCGGCGGCCTTCGTGGTGCTCGTCTTGGCAACCTTGGGCATGGAGTTTTTGCTGCGCAAGCGCCGGTGGGGTTGGCAGTTGCGCGCGGTTGGCTCGAATGAGGAATCGGCCCGCCGAGTTGGCGTAAAGGTGACCCGAACCATAATCGGTGCCTACGTAATCTCCGCGCTCTTTACCTCTCTGGGCGGAGTCATGCTCATGGCTCAGATTGGCATCGGTGATGCTTCACAGGGCGTTGGCTACACACTTACCAGCATCACGGCCGTGGTGCTTGGTGGCACCAGCCTGCTTGGCGGTCGTGGCACGTTTGTTGGAACCCTGATGGGGTCGGTGCTGTTGATCCAGGTCTTGAACTCAACGGTGTTCCTTGGCCTCGACCAAATGTGGCAATACATTCTGCAGGCTCTGCTGATTTTGGTTGCCGCAGTAATCTTCAGCATCGCTAGAAACCGCAAGATGGCTATCAAGCAGGCATAATCCAGGCACAAAAAAGCCGGTCAAAACGAAAGTTTGACCGGCTTTTTTATTGACTAAATTTTGTGTTGCCTAGTGACCTCGGCCACCGCTGACCAGTCCAGCTTTGCGAGCGATGGATCCTCTAAAGCGGTTTCGAAAAGTTCACGCAGGATTGGCGCAACCGGCAACTTTAGGCTGAGCTCGGCCGCTGCCTGCTCAACCAGCTTCACGTCTTTGAGCCCAAGGGCCATGGCAAATCCGGCCGGTTCATATTGGCGATTCACGATCATCGGGCCATAACCCGAATACACAGCGCCTGAGAAGGCGGTGTGAGTGAGTATCTCGATGAAGGTTAGCGGGTCGACCCCGCCGGCTTCAATCAAAGAAACCGACTCACCCAATGCTTGGAGAGCGTGGATGATGTTGTAGTTAAGCCCAATCTTGACCAGGTTTGACTTTTCATGTTGTTCGCCAACGAACCAAACCTTGGCGCTGAGTTTTTCCAGCACGGGCATAACCTTGGTCAAATCCGTTTCGGCACCGGCCGCAATAATCAGGAGCTTTCCGGCGGTGATTGCGGCCGGTCTTCCGAGCACGGGGGATGCCAGGTAGGCAACGTTGTGCTGCGCATGCCGGGCAGCCAAAACCCTGGAGGCGTCGGTGCTCAGAGTTGACATGTTGATGTGGATTGCATTGGATTCAGCCGATTCGAGCAGTTCATCGCTGAAAACTTCGAGGGCCGCTGCGTCATTGCTGAGAAAAGAGATTACCGTCTCATTTTGAAAGGCCTGCTTCAAATCGACCCGGCGTGCCCCAAGTGCAACCAATTCTGCTACGGGCTCCTGCGAGCGATTCCAAACCTCGAGATCGAAGCCCTGCTCGATGAGTCTTGCGCCAAGTGCACGCCCCATCGAACCGAGCCCAATCAGTGAAACAGTCTTTAGGTTAGTCATCTTTAGCCAATCAGTTCATTGCGCACAAATTCGAGTTCGCGGGTCACGTACTCGATGATATCGCCGGTCTTGAGTTCGGGCGGCAGAACATCCCAGGTGTAGGTTTCGATTTCGAGGTGATCCGAGAGTGGTTGCTCGCGGTGCATGCGAAGTGCATCTTGAACCGCGAAGCGCGTGGTGCGAAATGGCCCCAGTTCCTCGAGGAACACCGGCACGTGAAAGTGAGTGCGCATTTCGGTCTCGACCGGGTTCGCCTCATATGCGTCAAGCGCCTCGCCCAGGTTCAAGAACTTGGTGATTTCACCATTGCGCAGCAGGGAACTCTGGCTCAGGTAAATGGTGTCTGTGAACTTTCTTAGAGCCGGCAGCATCTCTAGCGAAAGCGACTGCACCCAGAGCGCAGCTGCCTCCTGAAGCTTGAAGATGGGGATTCCCGCGGCGACAAGCTTCTTGAGAGAATCGGTGATGTCTTCAAACCCAACGGCTTGATGCCCGATGTCAAAAACGATTCCCAGGTAGCGTCGCATCGCACCCTCGGCCTCGCTGACCGGGATTCCGGCGATGGCCGCCAACTCTCGGATTCCCGCCTCGCTGTAAATTCGCTCGGTGAAAAAGGCGACGGTCTCATCGGTGGTCTCGAGATAGCAGGCGGGTTCCGGCTCGAGGGCCAGCTTGACTCTGCGGCCAGTCGAATTCTCGAGCGCGAGCAGGTGTGCAACCACCCTGAACACGTTGGTGGTGAACTTGGCAATGTATCCATCGTCGGTGACTTTCGGCTTGAACGCCAAAGGAGCGCTTTGAATCGATGGATTCACCGAGGCCGGAGAGATTTCGGCGAGGATGTCGGCCACGGAGTTCGTGTAATCCACGCGCGCATCGGTGGTCCAGTCTGGCTCGTAGACACGCTCCATGACGAGGTCGCCCTTGAATGGGCCGTAGGGGAAGGCGTTTACCGTGTAGACGTATAGAGCTTCCTTGGCCAAGAAATCAGCCAGCGACTGGCGCTCGGCGGCACTCTCGGTGAGTGTTTTGGCAGAGGCGGCCGAGATGCGAAGTGAAACCGCGAAGGGGTTGTCGGGGGAAACGCGGGCCTTGACCGCTGGTACGAACTGCCTCAGGCTGGCGTTCATTTCTTGCCAAGTGTCTCCGGCGTGCACCAAGGTTGAATAACTCAGGTGACCCAGTCCGTTTTTAAGCTCCATTGCTTACCTCCGCGTCGATGTTTCGGCTAATTCTATGTGCAGTGTTGCTAAACACAAAAACGAGTGAGAACCTGTAAAGTGCAGAGAAAGCGCTTTCGTTGTAAGTTTTTCGGTTAGATTTGTGAAGTAAGGATTACTAACCGGGCATTAATCGCAATCTAAGAAAACAGGGGCAACACGTGAATTTGGATATCGGCAATGAGCTTCGCAGAGTGCGACTTGCACAAAAGCTCAGCCTGAGAAATGTGGCGAGTGCCGTGGGAGTATCCGCAAGCTTGCTTTCTCAGGTCGAAACCGGAAAAACCCAACCTTCGGTCAGCACCCTCTATGCCCTTGTCAACCACCTCGGCATTTCTCTTGATGGACTGATGCGTGGTCAGCAATCTGACAAAGCGCAGAAGGCGCCGGCGCAGGGCTATAAAGCTGGGGATGACAGCATTGTGCGTCGACGCAGCGACAACCCAGTCATCGAGATGGAAAACGGTGTTCTCTGGGAGCGCCTAGCCGATGGTGGAAGTGACGTCGCCGATCCTCTAATGGTGACTTACGCTCCTGGCAGTTCGAGCTCGGTTGAGGGCAAACTCATGCGCCACGCGGCTATCGAGTATGGCGTGATTATTGAGGGAACACTTACCCTGCGCGTCGAATGGGAAACCTACGAGTTGTTCCCCGGTGATTCCTTCAGTTTTGATGCCGGGCGCCCGCACCTTTATGAAAACAAGTCGAGCAAGCCGGCCCGCGGAATCTGGTTCGTCATTGGAACCAAGGACGTGGTCTACCAGAACTTGAGCGACCTCGGTCACAGCGATGGACTGACACCGCAGCGTGAGGCTAAGTCCGCTGTTGACGTCTTGAAGTTGATGGAGGACGCGAAAAACGTCAAGCTCGGCCGCGTTCGAAGCGCCGATCAAGAAGTCAAATAGCGACTCAAATCAGCATCGAGAGAGGGTTCTCGATGCGGCTCACAAAAGCCGCCAACCATTGCGCAGCTAAGGCGCCATCGATTGCTCGGTGATCGGCTGACAACGTGACGGTCATGATGTTTGCAATCGAGATTTCATCATCAATAACTACCGCCCGTTTGCTAGCGGCGCCGACGGCCAAGATTCCTGACTGAGGTGGGTTCAGAATCGCGGCGAACTCTTTCGTGCCGAACATTCCAAGATTGGTGACGGCAAAACTGCCACCCTCCAGCTCATCTTGACGCAACTTTCCGGATCTTGAACGCGTTGCCAAATCCGCGATTTCTGCACTCAGGTTAGTGAGTGAACGCTTCTCGGCACTTCGAACGATTGGTGTCAACAATCCGCCGTCGGTTGAGACAGCAACCGAAATGTCAACCGAATCGAATCTGCGCATCGCCTCAGGAGTCCAGATCACGTTGGCTTCTGGAACATCGACCAGGGCAAGAGCGACGGCTCTAACCACTAGGTCGTTTACCGAAATCTTGACGGGAGAGGCTGCATTGATGCGCTTCCTCAGTTCAAGCAGCTCGTCGACGTTGCAGTCGGCCGAAAGGTAGAAGTGTGGCACGGTCGACTTGCTCTCGGTGAGCCGACGTGCGATGGCTCTGCGCATTCCGGTGTGTGGCACAGCCGTGAAGCCGGCGGGTTCGTGCGATACGTTGCCGGATGCCAAGGTTGCAGAAGCTTGGGAGGCCGGTTGCTGAGTTGGCTGGACAGTTGAAGCGGCGGGACGGTTAGCGAGGTAGGCCTCTAAATCGCGCCTAACCTTTCGCCCATTCGGGCCGGTGCCAACCACCTGTGCAAGATCGACACCCGTTTCGCGGGCGAGCTTTCGCACCAGTGGGCTGACAAAAGTTCGATCGCCCGAAGGGGCAACGGGTGCGGCCACAATAACTGGCGAAACAACCGGTGAAACAGTCGCAATGACTGGCGAAACAACCGGTGAAACCACCGGCGACGATGGTGCGGCTGGTTGCTCGGCAACCGGCTGTGCCGCCGGGGTTGCAATTGTTGCACCCCCGTCTCCGAGAAGTGCGTCACCCGCGGAACCGGCTTCACTGTCGTCAAGCAGAATCAGAATCGGCGAACCGACCTCCACGTCGGCACCCTCGGCAACCAAAATGCGGTGAACCTTGCCCCCAAAATCGGAGGCATAGTCGACAACGGCCTTTTCGGTCTCCATCTCGGCTATCAGGTCGCCGGCATTAACCTGGTCGCCAACCGATACGAGCCACTTGGAAAGAACAATCTCGGTTGCTCCAGCTGCCACCTCGGGCATGCGAATTAGGGTCGCCATTAGTTGTGCGCTCCAAATCCGGCAGACGCTGCCTTGAGCCCAACTACAACCTCTTCGGTCTTGGCAATCGCCGCGCGCTCGAGAATGCGAGAGATGCTAGGCGAAGCCTCACCGCCGTGCACTCGCTGCACTGGCTGATCGAGCCAGTCGAAGAATCTACGTTGAATCTCGTCGCTTAGCCAGCCGCCATAGCTGGTGCCAAGAGCGCCCTGCTCGACGATGACAACGGCGTTGGTTTTCTTGATGCTGGCACCGATGGTATCCCAGTCAATGCTGGCCCGGTCTAACCAACGAAGGTCAATAACCTCGGCATCGACTCCGGTTTGTTCAACGGCCTCGAGTGAGTGGTTCACCATGGACAGGTAGGTCAGCACCGTTAGGTCCTTACCGACACGCTTGATAGCAGCCTTGCCGAAGGGGGTTTGGTAGTCGAGGTCGGAGACCGGAATTGAACCCTTTGATGCATACAGGTCAACATGTTCGATGACCAAAACTGGGTCCTCGAGGGCAAGTGCCGCGTTCATGAGTCCGATGTAATCAAAGGGGTTTGAGGCCGCAACAATGCGCCAACCCGGCGAGGTCGCGAAGATACCGGCTGGGTCCATGAGGTGCTGTGAACCGTAACCCGAGCCCATCGCAACCTTTGTGCGAATTACTAGAGGAACCCCGTTGTCACCACCAAACATGTGCCGAGCCTTGCCGATTTGGTTGAACACCTGGTCGGCAGCCACCCACATGAAGTCTGGGTACATGAACTCGATGACCGGCCTGAAACGGCCATCCATCGCCATTCCACCGCCGAGCCCGGCAAACGCGTTTTCGCTGATTGGGGTTCCGAGCACGCGATTTGGGTACTTCTCAACGAGACCCTTGGTGGCTCCGTTGGTGCCACCTTTCAAACGATGGATGTCTTCGCCGAGCACGACTATGCGGTCATCTTCTTGCATGCGGCGATCCATTACGGCGGCAACGGCGTCTACGAAACGCACCTCCTGGGTTTCACCGCTGAAGCTCGACTGCTCTTGAGTGCGAGCCTCGGTCAGTTCAGCTGCGTCGCCACGAACACCGACGTTGACGAAGTCAACCTCCGGCCAAAGCTCTGATTTGATGCGACGCGAACCAGGCTTGCCGGCGGGGTCGGCCTCGAGCAGTTGCTGAACTGCAGATTCCATGGCCGACTGAGCCTGGGCTCTTACTGAATCGACCTGATCTTGGGTGAGTTGGCCGAGCTTGATCATTTCGTTGGCGAGGCGAAGCATGGGATCGCGCTTGCGCCAAGTTTCTTCCTCTTCCTTGCTTCGATAGCCGAATGCACTGCCTGGGAACGGGCCATTTTGGTGGAAGAAGCGGTAGACCTCGGCCTCGATGATTGCCGGGCCCTTGCCTGCGCGCACATGCTCGGAGATTTCCTCCATCGCAAGATGTACGGCCAGCGGGTCCATGCCGTCAACTCGCCAGCTTGGAATGCCAAAGCCGGTTCCGCGACCCGAGAGGCGCTCCTCGCCCGTGACTTCCTCAACTCGAGTAGAAACGGCGTAGAGGTTGTTTTCGATGAAGAAGACCAGTGGAATATTCCAAGCCGATGTCAGGTTCATGGTCTCGAGTACCGAGCCGATGTTTACCGCGCCGTCGCCAAAGTAGCTGATGGTCATATCGGTGGTGCCCGAGTTTTGCTGCGCCCACGCGTGACCGGCACCGAGGGGAACACCGCCACCGACAATAGCGTTGGTTCCAAGTGCTCCGGCTTCCTTCCACTGAAGGTGCATCGATCCGCCGCGACCGCGGCAGTAGCCCTGAGCCAAACCTAAAATTTCGGCGAGGGTGCGCTGCAATACCTCTTGAAGGTCAGCCGATACCAGGCTTTCTAACGACAGCCCTTCGGGAGCCACGAAGCCGATGGCCTTGGCTAGAAATTGGTGGTGTCCACGGTGCGAGCCATTCACGGCATCGGTTGACCGAAGAGAAACTATTGAGCCCACCGCTCCACCTTCTTGGCCAATGCTCGAGTGAGCGGGGCCATGCACTAGGCCCTCACCGGCGAGTTGAAGCACGGTCTCCTCGAAAGCACGGATCAGGTGAATCTGCCCGAGCATGGTTGCCAACAACTTTGGATCGGCTTTTTGCCAATCGGATGGGGTGGTGCGTAGTTCAACCCAAGGCTCTTTTGGCGACAGTGGAATTCTCTTAGTCATGTCTATAGATTAGTGAGAAATGTATCCAATCAAAAGCGGAAAAGGTACTTTTGTTGCATAAATCACGGTTTTGTTGTCAAAATGTATCCAATACCGTATTTTGAGGATGAAAAATGAAGCCTGGCATACCCACCCTTAGAGGCACCGACCACATCGGCTTCACCGTGCCGAACCTTGAAGAAGCAACCGACTTCTTTGTCAATGTGATTGGTTGCGATCTCGTTTATTCGCTCGGACCCTTCGAACGTCAAGACGACTGGATGCAAGAGCACCTAAATGTGCACCCGAGAACAGTCATGCGCGAGCTGCGATTTTTCAGATGCGGTTTTGGGTCGAACTTCGAAATATTCGAATACCAGCCGGCCGATGGCCAGGCAACGCAGCCACGCAACAGCGACATCGGGGGCCACCACCTGTGTTTTTACGTCGACGACTTAGATGTCGCCGTTGACTATCTAAAATCTCATGGGGTGCGCTTGCTCGGCGAACCAACCGCGAGCCAAAACGCCAGCCTAGGTCAACGCTGGGTCTATTTCTTGTCTCCATGGGGCATGCAGTTAGAACTCTGCAGCTATCCAAACGGCAAGGCTTACGAGCAAAACTCGGCGGTAAAACTCTGGCACCCCGCTTTACCCGGCCAGTAAGTTTCTAGACTTGGTCAAGATGAAAAACGAAATCAACACAAATCAAATTTCGGGTTCGCGCATAGCCGAGACTTTGCGTGACGAAATTCTCAGTGGCGCACTTGCGGCCGGCCAAAGGTTGCGCCAAGAGGACATTGCCGAAAGATTCGGGGCCAGTCGGCAACCGGTGCGAGACGCGCTGCGTTTGCTCGAGGGCGAGGGACTGGTCACGCTGATTGCAAACTCGGGAGCGTGGGTTGCCAAGTTATCCGAATCTGAGTGCGCCGAGGCTTACCAAATCCGTGAACGCCTCGAGCCGCTGCTGCTTCGAGCCAGCATTCCGAATCTGACACCAACTCAGCTTGCAAAACTAGAAAGTCTGGTCAGTGCGATTGAGCTCAGCACCGACCTCGAGAGTTTCCTTCGGTTGGATCGGGAGTTTCACCTCTTGTCATACGCCGGCGCAAGCAAGGGCATGCTCAGCGATCTTGTCGAACGCCTCTGGAACACCACCCAGCATTACCGTCGCGCATTTCGCAACGTAGTCAAACCAAACGAGTCAAACATCACTCAGTTCGAGCACCGCATCATCATGGACGCTATCGCTCGCAAAGACTCGGATCAAGCCGAGCGAGCACTCGAGGGCCATATTCGCCGAACCCGCATCGAGCTTGCAGCTCACCGCGAACTGTTCAGCTGATTGGGTCCCAACCTAAGCGGCGCTCGAGTTCGCGCAACTGTTCATCCATCGCGCTTGGTGTGTGAGACCCAAAGCCGGCGAAGAAGTCCTCGGTTAGCCGCGCCTCGGCACGCCAAGAGTTGACGTCGATATGAAACAGTTCTTCGAGTGCGCCGGCCGCTATTTCCAAGCCATCGAGGTTTAGCTCATCAAGTTGGGGCAATAAGCCGATGGGGCTGTCAACGCCGGCCACTTCGCCTTCGATTCTGCGAATCACCCAGTCGATTACTCGTGAGTTTTCGCCAAATCCTGGCCAAAGAAACTTGCCGGCCGCGTTTTTGCGAAACCAGTTCACCTGGAAAACCTTTGGCAGTTTGGTCGCTTCGAGGCCCGCGCCGATGTTGAGCCAGTGCTGCCAGTAGTCGCCCATGTTGTAGCCGCAGAACGGCAGCATCGCAAACGGGTCGCGCCGCAAAGTGCCGACTACGCCCTCGGCCGCCGCGGTTTGCTCAGAAGAAATGGTCGCGCCCATGAAAACCCCGTGCGCCCAATCGCGAGCTTCGACCACGAGGGGAACGTTGGTTGCTCGGCGACCTCCAAACAAAATCGCGTCTAGTTCGACGCCGTCTGAAGAATCCCAATCGCTGGCAACGATGGGGCATTGATCGATGGATACCGTAAAGCGCGAATTCGGATGCGCCGCTGGTGTGTCAGCGCCCGGCGCCCAGTCTTGACCAAGCCAATCGGTCAGGTGTTCGGGAGCCTCGTCAGTTAGCCCCTCCCACCAAACGTCCCCATCGTCGGTCAAAGCTACGTTTGTGAAAATCGTGTTGGCGGCGATGGTTTGAATCGCTATTGGGTTGGTTTTCATGCCTGTGCCGGGAGCTACGCCAAAGAAGCCGGCCTCCGGGTTGATTGCTCGAAGGCGACCAGCCTCATCCGGGGCAATCCAGGCGATGTCGTCTCCGATGGTCTCTACCTTCCAGCCGGGTATGGTCGGGTTGAGCATGGCTAGATTGGTCTTTCCGCAGGCAGATGGGAAGGCGGCGGCGATGTGATATTTCTTGCCCATCGGCGAGGTGACTCGCACCAGCAGCATGTGCTCTGCTAGCCAGCCCTCGTCGCGCCCAAGTGCCGACCCGATTCGCAGCGACATGCATTTCTTGCCAAGCAGCGCATTTCCTCCGTAGCCAGACCCGAAGGACCAAATTTCTCGGCTTTCAGGAAACTGAACCACGTATTTGTCTTCATTGCACGGCCAGGCCTGCTCACCAAGGGCTACCCCAGCGGCATCGAAGCGCGGTGCTCCAACGGAGTGCAGCGCCGGAACCCAGTCTGCCCCCTCGGAAATCTTCTCGAGCACGGTGGGGGTGACTCGAGTCATGAGGTGCATGTTTAGCACCACGAAAGCCGAATCCGTGATTTCGATGCCGTATCTGGCTTGGCGTGCCCCAACCGGACCCATCGAGAAGGGAACCACGTAGAGGGTGCGACCACGCATAGCCCCATCGAATTTGGCGTGAAGCAGAGCCCGCATTTCGGCCGGTTGGCGCCAGTTGTTGGTTGGCCCGGCATCAATCTCTTGTTCACTGCAGATAAACGTTCGGTCCTCAACCCGAGCTACGTCCGATGGATGTGTTCTGGCCAGAAAGCTGTTTGGGCGGGCCACCGCATTAAGCCGTATGAGTGTTTTGTCGGCAACCAGAAGCTCAGTCAGCCGGGTCCACTCTTCCTGGGATCCGTCGCACCAGACGATGTTCTCTGGTTTGGTTAGTTCGGCGATTTCGGTTACCCATGAGGCGGGTGAGATACGGGCTTGGCTCATTTCGTTTTGGACTCCTTTGTCCGCTGAGAAATTCAATACTGTTAAGTGTAGGTGAACAATTCAAGTATACGGAGTGTTGCTGAAAGTTGGCTGGCGCTGGCTGGCGCTGGCTGGCGCAGGCTGGAAGGCGCCGGAGCGGCCAGCTGAAAGGCGGGTTCATAACATTTCTGCATCATTGCCGATAAGCGGCTCTCTTGGTCATTAAGAAACCCCTAGTGTAAAAACATCGAGGACAGACGTCTGATGTCTGTCAACGTGAAAGCGCAGTGAAGCCGTAAACCACAAGAGGATGAGCAAAAGATGGCGATTAAGAACACAGACGCGGGGGGCGTTCTATCAATCCTTGACCTGGTCAAGTCTTATGGGCCAACCCGCGCGGTGTCTGAGGTGTCCCTAAGCTTTGACTCCTCTTCCATCAACGCCGTGATCGGCGGCAACGGTGCTGGCAAGTCGACCCTCATGAAAATGATTGCGGCCGAAACCGAGGCCGATCAGGGCAGCGTGCGCTTGGGCGGAGTGCTTGTCAATGACGCCGGTTATTCACCTGCCAAGGCGCACGAGTTTGGTATTCGCATCGTTCACCAAGAACTTTCGCTTGCCAATAGCCTCACTGTTGCCGAAAACTTTTACCTTGAGCAAGACACCCGCGGTGGTTTAGGGTTCGGATGGCGCAAGCGATCAGCCGATGCGGCCCGAGCCGCGATTAGCGAGAGCTTTGGCCCAGACGCCGGAATCTCGCCAAACGCCAAGGTCAGCAACCTAAACGCCGGCGAGCGTCAAATGGTTGAGATTGCCAGGGCGACCAGCGCGCCAAACCTGAAGGTGCTCATACTCGACGAGCCAACCTCGGCCCTTGGCCCAGAGCGAGTCGACTACCTAGGCAAGCTACTTCGCACCCTTCAAGCCAAAGGCGTAATCATCATCTTGATTACCCACAAGATGGATGAACTTCCAAAGCTCACCGATCGCATTGTCGTTATGCGTGAGGGAAAAGTGGTTGAAGACACCACGACGAGTGAAACCACAACCGAAAAACTACTCTCGCTCATGCTTGGCGGGGTAGAGCAGGTTCGAGAAAAAGCCGCACACTCAAAGTCGACCGTCACAGCGGCATCCGAGGTAGTTCTCAGGGTTCAGCAAAAGGCCTCTGAAGTGAGTGGTCTCGATAGCATTCAGGTTTCTACCGGCGAGGTTGTTGGCCTCCTTGGTTTGCAGGACGCTGGTCAAGAGCAGTTCCTGCGCGCGATTCAAGATCGCAAGCTCGCCGGTAAAAACCTCGTGTTGAAATCGGCCTACATCACCGGTGACCGCAAGTTTGACGGAATATTCCCGCTCTGGAACTCGAAGCAAAACCTGGCAGCTTCCTGGATATCTTCAAGGGGCATGTTTCGAGTGTTTTCCCCGAAGCAGCTGACCGAGCTGGCAAAGGTTTGGTTCGACAAACTCAAGCTTTCAATGACCGCGGGCGACAAGCTAATCGGGCAACTCAGCGGTGGCATGCAGCAGAAGGTCTTGTTTGCACGCGGGCTGTCGACCGAATCAAAGTTGCTGCTTTTGAACGACCCAACCCGTGGAGTTGACCTGGCGACCAAAATCGAAATGTACGCGACGATTCGCGAATCGGCTCAAGCCGGCAAGGGTGTGCTCTGGTACAGCAGCGAAGATTCCGAAATCGCCTTCTTTGACCGCACCTACGTGATGCGTGATGGATTGATCATTGCCGAGTTCGAAAA
Organism: Microbacteriaceae bacterium; assembly: GCA_947378555.1. Taxonomy (GTDB): domain Bacteria; phylum Actinomycetota; class Actinomycetes; order Actinomycetales; family Microbacteriaceae; genus Rhodoluna. The sequence goes on along the minus strand of CANCKM010000011.1, from coordinate 17,954 downwards.
CGCGACCACCCCAACTCACACCATAAAAAGCGCGATGTTCAATGGGCCAAAGAAACAGGTTGCCGATGGCGACTCAAAAAACCTAGTCAAGCGGGCCCAACGTTTTGCCAGAACCTTCATCGCTAAGCCTTGGATCTTTGCTTTCATTGGCTTTGTCGCCGTGCTTCTGTTGATTGACTCGCGCCAGCCGATTCTGACAAACGTGTTCGGCTTGGGTTTGATTCTCACCCTGGCTCCGGTGCTAGCGCTCGCCGCGGTTTCTCAGAACTTCGTGGTTGCCGTCGGCGACATCGACCTGGGTATTGGTCAATACATGGGTCTGATTGTCGTGATTGCCGCAACTAGCTTGAACACCAATCCGCTAATCGGCGTGCTGATGCTCATTGCAGCTACCGCGCTTTACCCGGCCATCGGCTGGCTTTTGAAAGTGCGCCAGTTTCCTGCCGTGATTGCGACGCTTGCGATGTCATTCATCTACTCGGGTCTGGCTCTCACCATTTTGCCAACGGTCGGCGGTCAGGTTCCGGCCTGGTTAGTTTCCTTCTCACACCTGCCGGCACCCTTGGTTCCACTACCAATCTGGTTGCTGGTGGCCATCGCTCTTGGCGGAAGTTTTGTGATTGAAAAGACCAGGCTTGGAACCCGCATTCGAGCCCTTGGTTCAAACGAGCAGGCGCTGCGTGATTCTGGCTGGAACTCAACGGCCGTAAAAGTCTTGGCCTACACACTGGCTGGCATCACGGCGACAATCGCAGGGCTTATGTTCGCTGGCATCGCCACCTCAGGCGACGCTAACTCGGCAAATGGTTACACACTCATGTCAATCGCCGCGGTTGTGGTCGGTGGGTCCGAGTTCATCGGTGGTCGCGTTTCTGCAATCGGCGCCGTTCTCGGAGCCGGTTTGATGTCGCTGGTTGGAGTCTTGCTTGGCGTGCTCGCCATTCCGTCCCTGTTCACCTCGGCTGCCATGGGTCTCTTGCTCATCGTTGTCATGGGGTTAAGAAGACTTACCCGCGAATCTGAGAGGGCCTAATCATGCAAACCATCAAGTCGGGTTTCTTCTTTATTCTTCGTCAGCCATGGAGCATCTCGTTTATCGCGAGCCTCGTTATCGTTCTGGCTCTGATTCCAATGTCATCGCGCGGCCCGTTGGACGTTGTTCTTTCCAACTTCTATCTGGCAAGCTTCGTTGCAATAGCTGCCCTTGGCCAGATGATTGTGGTTTCCACCGGTCGCGGAGCGGTTGACCTTTCGATTCCATACACAATCACACTGTGCGTCTACGTGGCCACGATTGTGCAAGAGGGAAAGAACGATCACCTGTTCCAATCCATCATCGCATCCCTTGCGATTGGCGCGCTGGTCGGTGCAATCAACGGATTTGCGGTTGTCGTGCTGAGAATCCCGGCCATGGTTGCAACCTTGGCGGTCGGGTTCATTGCCCAATCGGTGGTTCAGGTTTTATCGAGCACCGCCGGTCACGTTGGCGCTAGCCCAGCGCTTGCCGAACTCTCAAGAGCCGACATTTTCGGGCTTCCAGTTTTTAGCCTTATCGCAATAATCACCTGCCTTGTAGTGGCATTCCTGCTGTTCAGAACAGCCTATGGAGTGCGCCTACTCGGCACCGGGCAAAACGACATCGCGGCAAGACTTGCGGGCCTCAAGCCTTCAAGTACGCGATGGATAGCGTTTGTGCTCAGCGGTCTGCTCGCAGGCATAACCGCAATACTTCTCGGAGGCTACAGCGGTGGAGCATCGCTGGGCGTCGGAGCAGGCTTCCTGATCTCATCGATTGCAGCCGTGGTTCTTGGCGGCACATTGATGTCAGGAGGACAGTCGAGCGTTGCTGGGATTTTCGGCGGCGCCCTCTTCCTCACCTTCCTAGTGACACTGACCAGCACGCTGGATATGTCATTCGGATTGAGGTCAATCATTGAGGGCGTAGTCATCCTTGTGGCTCTTGGAGTCGGTGGTCGAAATATTCTCAAAAAATCTCGGTAGCCCAATGTTCAAATCAATAACCCCCCAACAAAGAAGTTACAGAAAGGTAAGTAGCAAATGAAACTCAACAAGTTCTCGCTCATCGCAGTGCCTGCGCTTTTAGTTACCGCGCTCTCACTGAGCGGTTGCTCATCAGCCACTGACACCGCAGCAGATGCCGGTGCCAAAACTCCTGGTGCAATCGTTCTTTCAAACTCATTCATTGGAAACGCTTGGCGCCAGACCATGGTCGACGACGTCAACGCGTCAGCTGAAGAGGCTAAAGCCTCAGGCGACATCGTTGATTTCAGCGTAGTTAACTCCAACAATGACGTTGCAGAGCAGATTTCACAGATGCAGGCACTGATCCTAAAGAAGCCAAAGGTTATCCTTATCCTTGCTGCTTCACCAACCGCTCTAAACGGTGTAATCCAGACCGCTTGTGACGCCGGCATCAAGGTTGTTGCATTCGACGCTTCGGTTACCGCTGACTGTGCCTACAAGATGGCACCGGACTGGGTAGCTTTCGGTGAAGAAACCATGAACGTTGTAGTTAAGCGCATGGGTGGCAAGGGCAACGTAATCCTAGTTCACGGTGTCGATGGCACCGATGTTGACCTAGGCATGTCACAGGGCTGGAACAACGTCATCAAGGCAAACCCTGGCGTCAAGGTAGTCGGTGAAGTTGCAGGAAACTGGGACGACGCAACCACTCAGACCAACGTTGGCGGATTGCTTGCAACTGCTCCTAAGGTCGACGGTGTTATGGCTTACGTAAGCGCATACGGTGCCATTCAGGCATTCGTTGCAGCAAAGCGCCCACTTCCAGTTGTCTATGGAAGCAACCAGGGAACCTTCCTAAAGTGGTGGTCAGAACAAAAGGCTGCCAACGGATACGACACCGAGAGCGCCATGGAGGGCCCAGCTATTTCACAGGCCGCCTTCTGGATTGGTGTCAACTTGGCTAACGGTAAGGAATTCCCAAAGAAGCTCGTTTACCCAACCTTCCGTATCACCAACGACAACCTAGACGAATTGGCTGCCAGCACACCTGCTGACGCTTTTGCCGACCAGGTTTGGACGCAGGAATCTGTGCTTGCACAGTGGCCAGCTAACTAACAAACAGCATCCCCAGCTGAATCGGAGTTGGCCCGGCCTCACGGCCGGGTCAACTCCCAACAGGCAGAAACAGTAGATTTGACTAGAAAAGGAGCGTGATCTGAAAATGCTGAGCCGTAAAACTCTTCCAGAAGTTGTTGTTGCACACCTGCTGGAACGCATTATCAGCGGGGAATACGCTGCTACCGTTCCAACCGAACTGCAGATCACCGAGGAGCTAGGGGTAAGCCGGCTGACAGTTCGCGAAGCAATCAAGACTTTAACCGCCGGCAACGTTGTGACTATCCGACGTGGCATTGGAACCTTTGTGAACCCGCCGAGCGAATGGTCTTCCTTCGACGCTCTCATGGCCCTGTCAATCTCCCAGGTGGATAAAGAGAAGGCCTCCCAAGACCTAGTTGAGGTTCGCCGAATGGTTGAAACCGGCGCAGCCATGCTGGCGGCAACTCATCGCACCGACGCCGATTTACTTCAACTTGAACAATCCATCGAAGACATGGAAGCGGCATTTAATGCGCACGACGTCGAGGCCTTTCTCGAGGCAGACTCCAAGTTTCACGAGCTGATTTTGCAGTCCTCGAAAAACGTATTCATTTCGTTGATATTTGAACCGATCAAAAACTTCCTGCGCGAGGGAAAGCTAAAAACTTCTTCGGTTCCAGAGACCGCCCTTCACGGCATCCAGTGGCACAAAATCATTCTTGAAGAAGTCAGATCCGGTGATGCCGAGGGTGCCCGTTCGGCTATGAACACCCACATGGATCAGGTAATCCTAGACATTCATACCCTTTCGAGGCTTGAGCAGGCCAAGAGTCAGATAGCAGCGCAGTCCAAATGAACGCATCAACCGAACTAGCGACCACTGTGGAAGTGGCACTAGCTGACTTTGCGCCCGAGGTTGCGGTTGACCCGGTAGCGTTGCGCTCGATTACCCTGAAGCCAAAATGCTGCCTGGTAGTCATCGATGATGACCCCACCGGCAGCCAATCGGTTTCTGGAATCCCGGTCATAACCCACTGGCAGACAGCCGATTTTGATTGGGCTTTCGACCAAGGTTTAGGCGCCGTGTTCGTTTTGCTAAACACCAGAGCCGAAGACGCGGCAACGGCCAAGCGTTTGAACACCGAGGCCGTGAACAATGCCATCGAATCGGCAAATGCCAAGGGAATAACTGTTTCTTTCGTTAGTCGCGGCGACTCAACGCTCAGAGGCCACTTTCCACAAGAAATCGATGCCATAACAGAGACACTCGCAGCGGCCGGGCGCAAGCCAAACAGCGCAACCCTAATGGTGCCTGCCTTCCCTCGCGCCGGGCGAGTGACGCTTAATGGAGTGCACTACCTTCGCGAAGGCGAAACTTTGACGCCGGTGGGTCAAACCGAGTTCGCCAAGGATTCCAGTTTTGGTTTCACCCAATCCAACATTGGCAAATACGTTGAAGAAAAGACTCTTGGGTCGATCAAGGCGTCTGAGGTCGGCAACATTAACCTAAACGTGATTCGCTCGACCCCCGAAGCTATTTGCCAGGCGCTACTGAGCCTTCCATTCGGCTCGGTGGCCTCGGTAGACGCTTTCACCGAAAACGATCTCAGAATGCTTGCCCTCGGAATCGCTCTAGCCCAAGAGCAAGGTGCAAGTTACCTTTATCGCACCGGGCCGAGTTTCGTTGGCGCTTGGGTTGGCCAGCAGGATTACGCTCCGCTTGAGCCTTCCGAACTCGGGTCATTGACCGAGCAGCGACAAGCCGGTGGCCTAATCGTAATCGGCTCACACGTTGACCTAACCAACCGCCAGCTAGCTCAGGTGCGCGAGGCGTATCCATCGTTATTGGAAGTCGAAATAACCCCTGAAATCGCGATGGATAATGCTTTCTCGGCCGGGCAGTCTCAGCTAATCGCGACGTCAATCAGCAAAAGCCTTGACAGTCAAAATGTGATTTTGCGCACCAGCCGCAAGGTTGCCACCGGCTTAACGGCCGAAGACTCGCTTGCCATTGCCAGGCGCGTTTCGGATTCGGTCGCCGAGGTAGTAAATCTTGTGCTGCGGCAGAACCGACCAAAGTTTGTTATCGCAAAGGGCGGCATAACCTCGAACGACGTGGCATCAAAAGGACTTGAGGTTCGTCACGCAATCGTGGTCGGCCCGCTGCTTCCAGGCTTGGTTTCGCTCTGGAGGCCAGAGGACGGAGTGGCCGTCGGGGTTCCTTTTGTGGTGTTCCCCGGCAACGTCGGCGACGAGTTTGCCCTCGCCCAGATTATTGACAAGCTTTCAACCAAAACTAGTGAATCGAGCAAAGCATGACCCTCAGTAAAACCCCAACGGTTGCAGTCATTGGTTTGGGGGCTATGGGAATGCCGATGGCGTTGAAGCTAAATGAGTCGATGCCGGTTCGCGCCTTTGACCTAAGCGTCGAACGTGGCGAGTTGGCCAAGAGCGAGGGTCTGAACGTTTTTAGTTCGGCTGCCGAGGCCGCCTGTTCAAGCGATATAGTCATGATTATCGTGCGAAATGCCGCTCAGCTAAATGACGCCCTGTTTGGTGCCGGCAAGGTAGCCGAAAACACCAAGGCCGGTGCGGTAGTTGTAGTGACCAGCACGGTGGGAATCGATGCCGTAAAAGACACCGCCAGGCTACTAGCCGAACGAGACATTTCGTTGATTGATGCGCCGCTCAGTGGCGGACCGGTTCGAGCTCGCAAGGGTGACCTCTTGATCGTGGTCGGTGGATCACCCGAGGCTCGAAGCGTTGTTCAACCAGCCCTTGAGGTTCTTGCCTCGACGCTAACCGTGGTTGGCGATTGTGCCGGTGACGGGCAAGCGCTCAAGACCGTCAACCAACTGCTTTGTGGAATCCACATTGCCGCAGCCGCCGAGGCGTTGGCTCTTGCCGATTCGCTTGGCTTGGATCTGACTAAGACTTTGAATGCGCTAAACGCCGGTGCCGCCGCATCGTTCATGCTCGGTGATCGTGGCACAAGAATGATTGAGATTCTGGAAGGCTCTGAGCCGGAGGTTCGAAGCCGCCTAGACATTTTCGTTAAGGATCTCGGCATCGTCACCGATGCATCTCGCAAGTTTGACGTTCCAACCCCGATTGCCAGCGTTGCCGAACAGTTGTTCCGACTTGGCATCTCAAGAGGCTTGGAAGCCGAGGACGACTCGGCGGTCATTCGAGTAATCACTAAGGACAAAAAATAGTTAGGAATTGAACGATGGAGTTCAAGCAAGGTGACACCGTTTTCGGTCTCGAAGGTTTGGTTGCCGAATCAGCCAACTTGGCGAATATCAGCACGGGATTCACCTGGGCAGAGGGGCCGGTCTGGCTCGAATCCAGAGGTGCGTTGCGCTGGAGCGATGTTGTCGGAAACAAGATTTTGGAATACCACCTGGCGAGCAAAACCACCTCGGTCTATCGCGACGGCGTTGAATACACAAACGGTCGAGCCGTGGATCACGACGGTTCGGTCATTCAGTGCTCTCACGGCCAGCGCAGGGTTGAGCGCGACCGAGACGGCGTAATAGAGCCCCTCATCGATAGTTGGATGGGCAAAAAGTTCAACTCACCAAACGATGTGATCGTGGCAAAAGACGGATCCGTCTGGTTTACCGACCCGCCCTATGGCATCATTTTTCCAACCGAGGGCTACCCCGGCGAGCGTGAATACCAAGATCACTATGTTTTCAGATTCGATCCAAAAACCGGTGAAGTCAAAGCGGTGGTCATCGATGTCGAAGAGCCTAACGGTTTGGCCTTCTCTCCAGATGAAAGCGTGCTTTACGTGGCAGACAGCTCTGCACTCACCAACGAACCTGGCAAAGGCAATAATCATCTGCGTGCCTACGACGTGGTTGACACAAAATGCAAAAATGGGCGCACCTTCGCCGTGATGGAAAACGGGGTGCCGGATGGCCTGCGGGTTGACGAACACGGCAATGTCTGGGTCGCAACCTTCGATGGAGTGCACGTTTATGCCCCGGATGGCTCTCAACTTGGTTGGGTGCCCGTGCCAGAAAAAGTCGCCAACCTTTGCTTTGGCGGGCCAAACGGAAACCTGCTCTTTATCACTGCCTCAACCAGCATTTACCTGATTGAAACGCTCACCCGCCAAGCCCCCGTTCGTTGATGCAAGTCATAGCCGTTGCCGATGACCTATCGGGGGCAGCTGAAATTGTGGCAGCTCTCGGGGTTCCAGAGGCTCGCATTTGGCTGTATTCGCAGCCACCCAAGGGCCTGCTAAACGCCATCGGTTCGGTTGACCATTTCGCAATCGACTCGGATGTTCGCCGGCAGTCCAGAAGCGATGCCAGGCTTCGGTGTAGTCAAATAACAAAAATAATCGCACTCTCAAACAAGCCAAAGATTGTCTTTTATAAGGTTGATTCACTGCTTCGTGGGCACTTGGACGTAATCGTGTCTAACGCCCTGAAGTCTGGCCCGGTCGTCATGTGTCTGGCCAACCCGGCCACTGGCAGAGCGACCAGAGACGGTGTGGTTTTTGTCGAATCCACGGCTCTGCATGAAACCGAGCACTGGAATCTTGAATCCGAACCGGTGCCCATAAATATCGCTTCAACTCTGCGAAGGGCGCCCCACGAGTTGCTGCCGCTTCAGGCTATCCGAGGCAGCCTGGCCGAGCTTCGAGCCAGAATTCAGAGCATAACCTCAGCGGGTCGCGTTGTGCTTTGCGATGCCGAATCGGAGTCCGACCTTCAGGCATTAGTGCGAGCAAGTTCTGGCATTGCAGGTTTACAGTACCTAGGTGCCGCCGGCTTGGCGAGGGCATTGGGTCAAGAGCTCGGGGCGCAAAGCCAGCACGCTTCAACCGTGCAGCGAGCCGAGCGCCACTCGCCCAAAACCGGCATCCTAGTGGCGGTCGGTTCTGGTTCAGCAGTTAGCGCCGAGCAGATGGCAAAGCTTGCAGAGCGAGGAGTGGCTTGCTTTGAGGCGGCCGCTGCCGAGCAGAAATCAGTCCTTGCTGCACAGCATTCGACCGGTGCCGCAGTGGTTAGGTTTAGCGGTGAACTCAAGGTAAGCGACGACCTACTGGGCGCTTTTGCGGAATCCTCGCTCGTGCTAACCGGTGGCGAAACCGCCCGAAACATACTTGATGCCCTTGGGGCGCAGTGGATCGAGACGATTGGCGAACTCGAACCCGGAGTTGTCGCTGTCAAAACAGACCGAGGCCAGTTGGCCATTATCAAGCCCGGAACCTACGGAACAAACCAAACCCTAGTGAACGCAGTGAGTTTTCTGCGCGCGCTAAACCAAACAGAAAAGAGCAAATCTTGAGCTCAGCAACTAATAAATCCATCCCAACGGTGGCAATCACCATGGGTGATGCGGCTGGAATTGGTCCAGAGGTTATCGTCGGTGCCATGGCTCTGGAATCGGTTCATTTGGAATGCAACCCGATTGTTATTGGCGACGCGGCAAGATTGCGGCTGGCAGACGACCTGCTTGGCACGGGTTTGGAAATCATCGAGGTTGACCAGATCAGTGAAGCGGTGTTCACCCAAGGGCGCATAAACGTGATTGATCCGCATCTGATTCCCGAGGGTCTAGAGTGGGGCAACCTCTCATCCATCGCCGGAAATGCGGCTTACGAATACATCAAAATTGCCTGCGAGTTAGCGATGTCGGGAAAGGCACAGGCCATTTGCACGGCGCCGCTCAATAAAGAAGCACTGCATTTGGCGGGTCACATTTATCCAGGCCACACCGAACTGCTCGCTCATTTCACCAATACTCCAGAGGTTTCCATGATGCTCTCAACCGAGAAGCTCAAGGTGATTCACGTGACCACGCACATCGGTTTGATTGATGCCGTGGCCAAGATTGAGCCGGGACTTGTGGAAAGAACCATTCGACGCGGGCATGAGGCTCTGGTGCGAGCCGGCAACCCGAATCCAAAAATCGGTGTTTGCGCGATCAACCCCCACGCTGGTGAGGGAGGGCTTTTTGGTTACGGCGAGGAAGCCTCGAAGATTGCCCCGGGTGTTAATGCGGCTCAGGCTTCTGGCATCGACGTTAAGGGTCCACTGCCGGCCGACACACTGTTTTTCTTGGCTGGGCGGGGTGACTTTGATCTTGTGGTTGCCATGTATCACGACCAGGGTCACGGCCCGGTCAAGGTGCTCGGCATTGAGGCCGGGGTAAACATCACGGTTGGAATGCCGGTTATTCGCACCTCGGTTGATCACGGCACTGCCTTTGACATTGCTGGCAAGGGTATCGCCGATGCTCGAAGCATGGTCGAGGCAATTCACCAGGCGGCAGTCATGGCGACAAAGCTCTAGGAGTCAGTAGGTGAGTGGCTTGGTTTAGGCGCTGAATGGCTCGCGCGAAACCCAAGCCACGTCATCGGTTTCGGTGGGGCGCTTAATCTGCAATCCGGCTTCCTCGGCGATTAGCATGGCCGCGGCCCAGTCGTGCTCTTTGATGTCCACTTGAAAATAGGTGTCGATGGTGCCCTCGGCCACGTGGCAGATATCTAGGGCGGCCGAACCAAAACGGCGCATGTCAACGTAGTCGGGCATTAGCTTGATGAGGGTCGCGAACTCCTCGGCTCGTTTTTCGGCCGAGTAGGAAAACCCGGTTGCCAAAATGCGCGCCTCTCTTTCGGCTGGAGGCCCGAACAACTGAGTTCTCTGCCCGTCGCGGATTCGCCAACTGCCACCACCGCGGCTGGCAAGGTAGGTGTCACCGAGTTCGGGAGCGATGATTGCGCCCACCACCCAGCTGCCGGTTTCAAGATCTTGAGCAGCAACCGAGGTGGCAAAGTTGGCGAGACCGCGGGCAAAGTTCACGGTTCCGTCTAGCGGGTCGATGCTCCAGCGGTACCTCGCGCCATCCTGTAACTTGGCGTCAAACTCTTCGCCGGTGATGGAATCCGCTGGGCGAAGTCGAGCGAGCGTCGCGCGAACCGCGGTCTCTGAGGCAAGGTCTGCGTCAGTCACATAATCGGCAACGCTACTTTTGGTGCTGATTTGAAGGTCGCCGCGAAATCGACTTCTAAGTTCCTTGGCCCCAGCTTCGGCGGCAAGGTGGGCGCACTCTAAAAGTTCTTCAAGGGTCATTGGTTCAGGGTATCGCTAAAGCCGAGAATCCATTTGTTGCGGTCTTTAAAGCGGGTCGTGAATCAGGTCCTGTTTCAATTCGGTGGCATCGACAACTATTTCGGGCTGACTGATTGGCACCACACCGCAGGCGTAGCGCGACCAGTTGGGGTCGCCATTTTGGCTTAGTTCGTAGCGGCCAAGAACGGGGTCTACTTTCAACAACCAGGTTGCATGGGCGAATCCGCTTGCTGAGGCAGCGTCTTTCAACTTTTCCTTCACGACAACCGAATACTGGTCGGTCGCGCCAATGATTGGTGTCACGGTGATTGGGCCGGTGCCCACTTCGCAGTGGTAGTAAATCAGCGCCTCGGCAATTTGCTGCGGGGTTGCCTCGACGGCCGGTTTAACCGAAGGCGAGGGTGTTGCTGAGGCAGAGGCAGAAGGTGTGGCAGACGGAGTTGTGGTGGCCGAAGCGTTGGGCTCAGGGGCCTTCGCAGTAGCAGCCGCGCAGCCACTTAGCGCTAGAACTGCAACCAACGCGATGGCTGAGCATTTGATCGCGCGCATGCTAGCGAGCCGGCATGAAGCTGATCAGAACCTTGGCGGTTTTAACGGCCGTCCGCGAGCTCGCAGAAGTTAACCTAAATTGCCCTCGATAGCCGAGCTGCTTCAAATAGCTCAAGACTGTCTTAGAGCCGGTGACGCGAGTTGTGATTGCCGTTGCACCGAAAGGAATGGACCTAACCAGGGTACGCAACTTCAATTTCTCGCCCGCGCTGATCGAACCATTCTTGGCCGACAATCGCACCGTTTGGGTGGGCAAATCGTCAGCGTAGGTGATTGGAGCGAGAAAGTTTAGGTTTTCTAAATGCACCGGTTGTGCGTTCCAACCGTTGCTCCAGTCGCCAGGGTACTGGTATTCAAAAGCGACCTGATCGTTTTCCCCGAGGCCCATCAGTCGAATGGATTGGCCCCAGTCGACCGATGCGTAGTCGACAATAAATGACTTTCCGTCCTGATAGATGCTCGAGCAGATTGGGCTATAAACGGTTTTACCGTGTTCAAAGGCCCAGGTCATCTCGGCGGTGCGCTTGACCAGGTCGAGCCGATAGCGACGAGGGGCCGCGTAGCTTCGGTTTTCGCCAACCGAGGCACCTCCTGGCTGATTGAAACTTTGTGTACCGTTATCGAACAGCATCAGTTCATCCTGCGAGGTAATCGAAACGGCGTGCTGGCCAAGCGGATATTCGCCACCGGCTTTGAGGTCCAGAGCATATTTACGAAGCGAGGCAAAGGTGTGCCAGTACTTGGTTGGGTCGCCAAGGATCCACTTGATCTTCTTGGTCTCGTAATCGATGCCGATTACAAAGTTCTCGCGACTTGAGACCACAAGGGTGTCTTGAGTCTTCCAATAGGCGGCGGCATTATTGTGAAACCAGTCGGCATATCGGCGCACAAAGTTGCTCGGGTCATCGCCCCCGGCCCGCATCTCGTCCTCAATAATTTTGGACAAATCGAAGGTGTTGAGAAGCGCTCCTGCTTCATCAACCTCAAGAATCGTGGCTTCAACCTCGGTTGAACGGTCAACTTCGATTAGGGTTCCGTACTTGCCGGCGTCGTAGTTGTGGTGACCGATGTTGGTCACGTCGGCCGTGTTTCGGTAGTCGGCCAAGGTGCGGTAGCTGCCGTCAAGCTCGAGTCGCAAGAGGCTGCTGCCCGACCCATACAGCACACCGTTATTTTGAAAAGTCGAGGCCTGGGTTGGCCCGTTATTTAGAGCGGCGCCGACCCAGCGCAACTCGCCATCAATATCAACGATGGATGGCGCATAGCCCGTCGACCAGTTTTTTAACATGATGTAGCTGTAATCCAAAGCAACGTTTTTGTTGCGGGCTGTCAGTACCTGCGGGTTTAGGTATCGACTATCGAGCCAGCGTTGGGTTGTGATTTGGGTAAAAATCGTGCTGACGTTTAGGCCCTCGAAGTAGTTGATGGTGACATGGTTTACTCTGCCTTGGTAGAGGCCGGTAACCGGCACCCGCAGCGTTGCAAGACTGGAATTAAAGTCACCGCGAGCTTCTAGGTAGGCTCTGGAATATGTTGCAGAGGCGGCCTTTGCCGTTGCCCCATCCTTCGGGGTGATAAAGAAACTCACCGCGGTGAACTTTTCGGGGTTCACGTTTGCCAGATTCACAAACTCGACGAAGGGGGTGGGCCCGGCCACCTGGCTCAGAACCGAAACCTGGCTCGCGCTCTGCGCTGCCGCAGGGGCTAGTGAACCGGGGTTGAGTTGAACGATTAGTAGCAGGGCGAGCAGGGCCGAGTTGAACTTAAGTCTCATTACTCGACTCTAACAACCTTTGATTTAGCTGCGTCTTTCACCTGGCGCCGGGCCAGTTGTGCCGCGGGAGGTGAGCTCACCAACAAAGAGTTTTTGGGCTGGATTTTCGACCGAGTCTTTGACGTTTTCAAGCTGCCGAACTAATGCACCGATAGCGGCAGCACCGATATCGGCGGCGGGGGGAGTGACCGTAGTTAGCGCCGGGTCAGAAGCCACGGCACCCACATCTGAAGTCGAAATGCAGATAATTGACAGGTCAGCGGGAATCGAAAGCCCGGCGCGTTGAACGGCCCTTGAGAACCCGATTACACCAGTCGCATTCACCGTGACCACCCCGGTTGCCTCGCTATGGTCACGCATAAATTCTTCGGCGGCTTCGATGCCCGAATCGATCGAGGTTTCAGCGTGCAGAATGGCCATTTCGGCTCCGAGTTGCTTGGCTGCCGCAACTGCCGCGTTTTCGGATCGCACGGTTGCGCCAAGTTGCGTCTCGGCTTCTTGGGTCGAGGTGCTAAGGAATACGAGTTTGCTATGGCCTAGTCGCACCAGTTCGGCCACGGCTATTTGCAGAGCTGATTCAAAGTCGCGATCGGCGTACACGTCGTCTTCGGGGTTGGCTGTTCTGCCAATCAGCGCGTAGGGAATGCCAGCTTCTTTCAGGCGCTTCACGCGCAGATCATCGAAGCTGACTTCCATTAGCACCACACCGGCAAGTAGGCCCGACTCGGCTTGCAGAACAACGTCCTCGATTGCTCGAAATCTGATTGGCCAAAGAATGAGGTGGTAGCCGAGGCTTTTTGCGGCCGCTGCCGCAGCCATGACATAGTCGAGGTCCCCATCTGACAGGCCGCGCTCTTGGTCACCAAAGAGCATCGCAATCATTTTGCTTTTGCCGCTTCGCAGAGCTTGAGCCATGGCGTTTGGCTTATAGTCAAGATCTTCCATGGCCTTGAAGACGCGCCGTTTGGTTTCCTCCGAGATTGGCCGCGACCCGGTCAGGGCATACGAAACCGTGCTCTCAGACACACCCGCTGCCTTTGCTACCTCAGACCGTTTCGCCACTTTGCCACCCTATCCGAGAGCATAAATATATTCCAAACGTCAGTTCACTTTTCGTAATCAAACCGTTATCCCGTGAAATTGACATTTTTCGAGGTCAAGAAATACTCTATCAACAAGCAATCGACACGTGTCGACAGATTCGGTTGATTTCTTCCTCCCAAAATACTTTGGTGGGTTCCAAAAACAAGTTGTGCGTAATTGTCGGAACCAAGTTTGGCCCGATTCGTCATATCAAGGAGATTCTGAATGAAGAAAACTACACGTGTTGGGGCGATAGCAACAGCAGTTGCACTCGCCGTAACAACTTTCACTGTTCCAGCTCACGCAGCTGTGACCGAACTAACCGTCTGGGCCATGCAGGGCCAGGATGGCGAAGTAAAGGCTGCCAAAGAAGAAGTTGGCGCGTTCAACGCTTCGCAGGACAACATCCACGTAACCTTGCAGTTCAAGGCGAGCATGGGCGACACACTAAAGAACACCAACGTCAACGGCCTTGCCGATGTCTTCGAGTTCGATGGTGAAACCCTCGGCGCTCTCGTTTACGACGGCAAGCTAGCCCCGCTAAAGGGCCTCGTCGCAGCCTCGACAATCTCACGTCAATTGACCTCGATCAAGTCTGAGGGAACCGCCAGCGATGGCAAGACCTACTCGGTCTCACAGTTCGACTCGGGTCTTTCACTTTGGGGCAACAAGAGCATGCTCAAGGCTGCCGGAGTGACCAACTACCCAACCACCTTCAACAAGGCATGGACTGCTTCACAGTTCACCGGTGTTCTCAAGACTCTTGCCGCAAAGGCTAAGGGCCACAAGGCCATCGACATGAAGGAAAACTACGGCATCGGTGGCGGTTGGGCAGGCTACGCCTTCACTCCAATCATCAACTCTGCTGGAAACGAACTAGTCAAGAACGGCAAGGCCGTTGGCTCAATGAACTCGGCAAAGGCAGTAGCCGCCATGAAGGTGTTCGCTAGCTGGAAGAAGTACTCAGACCCAAGCACCGATGACTCGGCATTCACCAAAAAGCGTGTTGCGTTGGCATGGGTTGGTCACTGGGCCACCCCGGGCATCAAGGCCGCTCTTGGCAAGGATGCTGTTTTGATTCCACTTCCAAACTTCGGTAACGGAAGCAAGTCGGGACAGGGCTCACACAGCTGGGCAATCGGCGCAAACTCAGACAAGAAGGCAGCTGCGGCTACCTTCCTGAACTACATCATGACCGACAAGTGGATCTTGAACTTGACCGAGCAGAACGGTGCAGTTCCAGGAACCAAAACTGCGTTGGCCAAGAACAAGGACTACGCAAAGGGTGGACTGCTCGAGCTTTACGGCCAGCAACTCGCCGCCTCATGTGGTTCGGCCGCTCCAACTGCCAAGTGCGTAACCGTTCCTCGCACCATCAGCGCAGCATGGCCAGTCATCAACACCCAGTTCAGCCAGGCAGCACAAACTATCTGGGATGGTGGAAACGCCGCAGCCGCACTCACCAAGGCCGCAAAGGCAATCGACCAGGACTACAACGACAACAACGGCTACAAGAACTAATAATCACTCGCAGTGAAGTTGGAGGGTTGGGCGTAAGCCCAACCCTCCAAATCAGCAAGAATGAACTAACTAATCCCCGCAGGAAGGCATGAGATGACGGCCGTTGCAGCAAAGGCTCCAAAGCCAAGGAAACGAAGAAAACTTGGCTATGACAACATAGCCGGAATCCTCCTGAGCCTCCCGGCCCTTCTTTTGTTGATTCTCTTCGTTGTGATCCCATTCGTCACAGCCTTCTACCTTTCCCTGTTCAATGTGCGCATGGGCAGTTCTCACGCTCCCGTGTTTCTCGGATTCGAGCAATACCGACGCATCCTCTTTGATCCAGAAACCAGCGGTACCTTCTATCACAGCTTGCTCAACAACTTCGTCTTCGCCCTAATAGTTGTTCCGCTGCAAACCGGGCTGGCGATTGCCTTGGCTATCATGCTGAATCAAAAGCTAAAGGGCATTGCGTTCTTTAGAACCTTCTTCTTTTTGCCCGTTGTGTTTCCAATGTCGCTAGTTGTTGTCATTTGGACGCTGTTTTTCTCACGCGACGACTTCGGCATGTTCAACTCGATACTCAGTGCCGTTTCCGGCGGGGCGATAGGCCCAATCGACTGGATTGGTGAGCCGGCGATTGCACTGACATCCATCGCCATTATGTCGATCTGGGCGGGTGTCGGCTTTCAAATGGTCATCGTCTTGGCCGGACTCCAAGAGATTCCGACCGAACTTTATGAGGCTGCCTCTATCGATAAGGCGGGGAAGTGGTTGCAGTTTGTGCACATCACCCTGCCGAGTTTGCGAAACACCCTGGTGTTTGTGGTTATGGTTACCACCATTTTCTCGTTGCGCCTCTTTGATCAGGTTTACCTACTCACCTCGGGCGGTCCTTTGGATTCGACCTCGACGGTCATGTTCCAGGCCGTAACGTTGGCATTCCAAGAAGGCAACGTTGGAGCGAGCTCGGCCATGACCGTGGTCTTCGTGCTCATAATCATTTGCCTCACCCTCGTGCAAAGACTGTTGCTGCGCCAAGAAAAGGAAATCAAGTGAGTCGCAAAACTAAGACCATCAAAAAGACGCTTTCCTACTTTTTCATTTCCCTCGCCACACTGATTTTTGTTGCCCCGGTTGCGTACCTATTTATAGGTTCACTCAAGCCGAATGACGAGGTGCTGGCTGGTTTGGCAGGATTCATTCCAGAACACCTGAGTTTCAAAAACTACGGAAAGGTTTTCAAGACCTTCGACAGTGAGGCGACCGGGTACTTCTGGAACTTCTACCTGACCTCGATTTTTGTCAGCTCAGTAGTGGTCATCGGTGGCCTAATCGTAAACTCGATGATTGCCTACGCTCTGGCTAGACTCCGTTGGCATGGTCGCAACCTGGTTCTTGGGCTTGTAGTTCTTCTTGTCATCCTGCCGTTTGAGGCAATCGCGGTCCCGCTGTTTGATCTTTTGACCGACTATAGAAACACCTACTTCGTTCAGTACATACCTTTTGTGGCCAGTGCGTTCTCGGTTTTTCTTTTCTACACCTTCTTTATCGGCCTTCCGAGCGAGATTCAAGAGTCGGCTCGCCTCGATGGCGCCGGGCCATTCCGTGTATTCCTGCAAATCGTAATCCCAATGTCAAAGCCGGTCTTTGCCTCGGTGACCATCCTTACCTTCTTAGCTGCTTGGAACTCGTTCCTGTTCCCGCTAATGATGGTCGACTCTGGCGATGTTCGTCCATTGCCCCTGGCGATGTCGGTTTTCTATCAGCAGCAGCAAAAGGAATGGGGCACCATTTTTGCCTTCGGCGTTCTCTTGGTGCTGCCCGTAATGATTGTCTTCTTGGCATTTCAAAGATTCTTCATCCAAAGCGTCGCTTCTTCGGCCGTCAAGGGCTAGTCGCCCACTATCTACTTATTAAGGAACTGGTTTTATGGCGCTCGCACTAGAGCATGACTGGGTCTGGGACTGCTGGCTGGCCCCAAAGCCGGTCGATGGCCTTTGGCACATCTTTTATCTAAAGGCCCCAAAGTCTTTGGTTGACCCAGATCTGCGTCACGTGAACGCAACGGTTGGGCATGCAACCTCGACCGATCTGACCAACTGGACCCATCTGGAAACCGCTCTGAAGCCTGGCCCGATTGGTGCCTGGAACGATCGAGCTATCTGGACCGGAAGCGTTCTAAACGCGCCCGATGGAACTTGGCGGCTGTTCTTTACCGGCACGAACAAAACCACCGAGGGCGGTTACGTGCAGCGCATTGGCGTTGCAACTAGCGCTGATCTAATGGAATGGACTCAACAAGACCTCGTAATCGAAGCCAACGCTGAGTTCTATGAGCGGGTTGACCTGACAAACGTTGCCGAATCGGTGGCGGTTAACGAGTGGCCGGAGGAAGCTTGGCGCGACCCCTGGGTCTTCTTTGACGAACGAGACTCGCTTTGGCACATGCTAATCACCTCGAGGGGCAAATCGGGCAAGACGCTCAATCGCGGTGCAGTTGGTCACGCGGTTTCATTCAATCTGACCGACTGGGATGTTCGTCCACCGCTCACTGACCAAACGCCATTTGGGCACCTCGAGGTCCTGGAGGTTTTGCCAACCGAGGTGGGGCACGTTGTGACCTTCTGTGCTGCCGCGAGAGATGTTGATCCTGAATCCGGGATTGCACAACGAACCGGTACCTGGAGCGCCCCAGCTGATTCGCCGACCGGCCCATTCCACTTCGACCGTGCCGAGCTAATTGGTGACGGAGAGGTTTATGCCGGCCGGGTGGTCAAAGACACCGACGGCGTGCACAAGCTTTTGGGCTTCGTGATCAACGATCCGATCGGAATCCAAGGCTTCAATGGCACAATCAGTGACCCGATGCC